>NZ_JBNHIC010000001.1:0-424391 GCF_059092905.1 Arthrobacter sp. B0427-1-12
TCCATGATGTCCCCCCTCAAGGAATCTTGATGTTTCAATCATGGCGCCGGCAAACAACCGCCCAAAGCCCCGCGTGGGGTGGACCCCCACCCCCAAAATTCAGGGTGCCACGAGGGGAACGTGCCCTGCCCGGAACCAAGCTGAGACGGCGGCACCCGGGTTCCGCACGAAGGGAACCCGGGTGCCGCCGTCGTAAGCAGGAGGGTAGGCGTCAGGCGAGGACGAACCCCTCGTAGGACCTGGCGGCAACCTCGTCGCACTTGGCCCGGTAGGCGCCCACGCCGCCGACGTACGGCATGAAGACCCGTGGCTTGCCGGGCACATTGGCGCCCAGGTACCAGGAGTTTGCCTCCAGGAAGAGCGTCGTGGCGGCCACGTCATTGACGTGCGCCACCCAGGCGTCCTCGGCCTCGGGCAGCGGCTCCGAATACGCCAGCCCGTTCTCCTGCAGGTAGGCGATGTGGTCCGCGATCCAGTCCACATGCTGTTCGATGGACGTGACCATGTTGCTCAGCACCGATGGGCTGCCGGGGCCGGTGACGGTGAACAGGTTCGGGAACCCCGCCACGGACAGGCCCAGGTACGTGCGCGGGCCGGCCTCCCATTTGTCCCGCAGGCGGACGCCGTCCCGGCCGCGGATGTCGATGCCCAGGAGCGCCCCTGTCATGGCATCGAAACCGGTGGCGAAGACGATGGCGTCCAGATCGAACTCCTGGTCCGCGGTGCGCAGCCCGGCCGGTGAGATGGCCTCAATGGGGGACTTGCGCACGTCGACCAGCGAGACATTCTCCCGGTTGTAGGTGGCGTAGTAGTCCGTGTCTACGCAGATGCGCTTGGAGCCAACGGGGTGGTCGTACGGCTTGAGCAGCCGCGCAGTCTCGGGGTCCGTGACGATCTGATCGATCTTCGTGCGGATGTACTCGGCCACCGTGTCGTTCGCGTCCTTGCTGATGGCCAGGTCGGAGAAGCACTGCCCCAGCCGGAACCCGCCAAGCGTCCAGTGCTCGTCGAACACCCGCTGCCGGTCCTCCGGTGCGGCCTCGAGCGCTGAATCGGACCCGGGCGGGAACGGCAGACCGGTGGGGGTGTGTTTGGCGTCTTCGCGGATCTTCCGATAGTTGGCCTTGACGCTGCGCCACAGCTCCTGGTCGAGCGGTGCGTTGTTGGCCGGGACACTGAAGTTCGGCGTGCGTTGGAAGACCGTCAGGTGCTCCGCCTGTGCCGCGATGACCGGGATGGACTGGATCCCGGAGGACCCGGTGCCCACCACGCCTACGCGCTTGCCAGTGAAGTCGACGCCGTCGTGTGGCCAGGCACCGGTGTGGTAGACCTCGCCGGTGTAGGAATCGAGGCCTTCGAAATCAGGAATCCGGCTGGCGGACAGGCAGCCGGTGGCCATGATGCAGAACCGCGCCGTCGTCTCTTCCGTACCCCGCGGCCCGCTGGACGACACCCGCCAGAGCCGGGTGGCGCCGTCGTACGCCGCCGCCGTCACGGTGGTCTCCAGCTCTATGTCGCGGCGCAGGTCGTAGCGGTCCGCCACATGGTTGAGGTAACGCAGCAGTTCCGGCTGCGCCGGGTAGCGCTCGGTCCATTCCCAGTCCTGCTCCAGCTCCGGATCGAAGGAGTAGGAGTAGTATGGGCTCTCCACATCGCAGCGCGCGCCCGGGTAGCGGTTCCAGTACCAGGTGCCGCCCACGCCGTCGCCCTTCTCCATGACGACGGCGGCCAGGCCTTGGTTGCGCAGCTTATGCAGCATGTACAGGCCGGCGAAACCGGCTCCGACGATGACGGCGTCTACGTGGCGTGGGGTGCTCATCAGGCCTCCACGGACGCGCTGGTCAGGTCCTGCACCCGGCGTGCCACCAGGTCCATGACCTGGGCGCTGGCCGGCAGCACATTGACCATGGAGAAGAAGCCGTGCATCTGCCCCGGCCAGCGGTGGAATTCGACGTCGACGCCGGCTTCCTCCAGCCGCTTCGCGTAGGCCTCGCCCTCATCCCGCAGGACGTCATGTGCCGCGGTCACCACCAGCGCCGGCGGAAGACCTTCGAGGCTTTCGGCCCGCAGCGGCGAGGCATGCGGATGGGCACGGTCCGCCGGCGTCGGCGCGTAGTGGTCCCAGAACCAGATCATGAATTCCTTGGTCAGCAGGGTCTGGTTCTCCGGCTCGTCATAGGAGACACGGGTGAAGTCCGCGTCCGTGACCGGATAAATCAGCAGCTGGCCGGCCAGCTCGGGG
This sequence comes from Arthrobacter sp. B0427-1-12, assembly GCF_059092905.1. Lineage (NCBI taxonomy): Bacteria > Bacillati > Actinomycetota > Actinomycetes > Micrococcales > Micrococcaceae > Arthrobacter > Arthrobacter sp. B0427-1-12. The sequence goes on from NZ_JBNHIC010000001.1 coordinate 2,243, forward strand.
CCGCCTTCGTCCCGGGCGCGCAGGGCCATGACGGCAGAGAGGTTGCCGCCGGCGCTGTCGCCGCCGACGAACAGCGGCACACGGGCGCCGGCGATGTCTTCAAGATGCTCGCCGGCCCACTGCAGCGCAGTCCAGGAATCCTCGACGGCGGCCGGGAATCGCTTTTCCGGAGCCTTGCGGTAATTGACCAGGACGACGGCGTTACCCGTCTTCTCGGCCAGCTGGCGCCCGAGCGTGTCATAGCCGTCGATGTCGCCGACCACCCAGCCGCCGCCGTGGATGTAGAGGAAGACTCCGGTGGGGTTCGCGGTGGGAACATGGACGCGGATGGCGAACTCTTCGCCGTCGTACCCGGTCAGGGAATGGTCTTCGGTGCGGTGCATCGCGGGGCCTTCGCCGAACATAGCGTTCATCGCGGCGGAGGTGGCACGGGCTTGTGCCGGTTCCATTTCCCACATCGGGACGGCGTCCGGGCCGGCTGCCTCGGCAGCTGCGGCCAGGAAATTCATCGTAGCTTCATCAAGTGCCATATCAATCTCTCTTCGTTGAGTGGATTGCCGGATCCCGCACTGAAGTGATGCGGGTCACATCACTATAGAATGCATTCATTTGCTTGGGAAGGGGTTCAGGATTTTCGGCCCATCTTGCGGATAATGTGGACTGGACGGTACGACAGGGACGGGGAGGAGCGGCCGGATGGAGTTCGAACTGCCGCTCTCGCGGAAGGATACGGTGGTCCGGCAGCTGCGCGGCGAGATCCTTTCCGGCCGGCTGGAACCCGGTGCCGCGATTAAGGACGCGGAGCTGGCAGCGCGGCTGGGTGTCAGCGTCACACCGGTGCGGGAGGCCATCACCCAGCTGATCAGCGAGGGCTTCATCGAGTCGCTGCCCAACAAGCGCCGCCGCGTCAGCGCGCTGACGCAGAAACAGGCGATCGACCTGATGGACGTCCTCGGCGCTGTGCTGGTAGCCGGGCTGGAGCGGGTCCGGGGCAATACGTCCGCGGAATGGCTGGCGGATTTTGAGCGCCTTACCGAGGCCTTCGAGGCCGCGCTGACAGCGGAGGACCCGGACGCGCCCGCCGCGGCGTTCGCGCGGATCGTTGACCTGATCTTCGACGCCGCCGGCAACGACGAGCTGCGCGCCGTGATGGACCAGGTCATGCTCCGCTCCATGGGACGGATCCAGATTTACCCTTCCGAGCACCTGAGGCCGCTGTGGAGCCGGGCCCTGCGTGAAACCGCACGGTTGCTCGGGGCAGGCGACCATGCCGCCGCGGTGGAGTGGCTGCGCAGGTTCTTCGCGGAGCTGGTCGCTGCGATGCACCGGGACCGCGCCGAGGATGCCGTGGTCGGCCCGCGCGGCACGGCCCGGGCGGCGGACTGAGAACGACGGCGGCACCCGGGCGGGTGCCGTGGTGCCGCTTCAGCGCGCAAGCTGCCGCGAGATGACCAGGCGCTGGATCTGGTTGGTGCCTTCGAAGATCTGCATGACCTTCGCTTCGCGCATGTAGCGTTCGGCCGGGAAATCTGTGGTGTAGCCAGCGCCGCCGAGAACCTGCACCGCATTGGTGGTGACCCTCATGGCATTGTCGGTCGCCACCAGCTTGGCGATCGCTGCCTCATGGCGGTGCGGGCGTCCGGCGTCCTTCAGCCGTGCCGCGGATAGGTAGGTGGCCCGCGCCGATTCAACATCGGCGGCCATATCGGCCAGCAGGAACGCCAGTCCCTCATGGTCGATGAGCCGCTTGCCGAACGACTCACGCTCCTTCGCGTAGGAGACGGCGAGGTCGAGGGCGGACTGCGCCAGACCGGTCGCGACCGCCGCGATGCCCAGCCGGCCCGAATCGAGCGCGGCGAAGGCGATGGCCAGGCCCTGCCCCTCATTCCCGATCCGCCGCTCGGCGGCGACGAAGACGCCGTCGAAATTCATCGTGGCCGTGGTCGATCCGGTCAGGCCCATCTTGCGTTCTGGCGGCGAGGCGCTCAGCCCGTCGGCGTCGGCGGGTACCAGGAAGCAGGAGATGCCGTGTCCGCCCTCGTCGGAGGTGCGGGCGAACACGGTATAGAAATCGGCATTCCCGCCGTGCGTCGTCCAGGCCTTCGCGCCCCTGATAACGTAACCGTCGCCCTTGCGCACCGCGCGGGTCCGCATGGCGGAAGGGTCGGATCCTGCGTGCGACTCGGAGAGGCAGTAGGCCCCCAGCGTTTCGCCGGAGAGCAGGTCGGCAAACCACGACTTGCGCTGCAGATCGGTGCCGAACGCCGCGAGCGGGAAGCAGGACAGCGCGTGCACGCTCACACCGACGCCGACGCTGGCCCACGCAGAACCCAGCTCCTCCAGCACCTGCAGGGATACCTCGGCCGGTTGTCCGCCGCCGCCGTATTCCTCCGCGTACGGCAGGCTCAGCAGCCCGGCGCGGCCCAGGGTGCGGAAGACCTCGCGGGGGAATGCTTCGGCGCGTTCCACCGTGGCGGCCAGCGGTGCCAGCTCCTTGGCGGCAATCTCGCGCGTGAGGTCGATCAGGTCCTGTGCCTCCTCGGAGGGCAGCAGTCGGGAGACGCTCATCGAGTTCCCTCCCTTCAGCAGCCGCAGCCGGTTTCGCACCGCCGTTCCATGGAACGTTTATTGCCTGCGTCACCCAACTACAGCACGGCCCCCGGAAGCTGACAAGGATGGCGGGGCAGCTAAAGTCCGGCGCCGCATGACGGTATCGTCCAGGGCGATGATGCCGAAGCTTTCCCAGTACGATTCAGGCTCACCAAGCAGCGTGTCCAGCTGGCCCGGATCGATGCGCTCAAGCCGATGCGCCTGGTGGAGCGCCGCAGCAGTCTCGACATACAGCAGCGTCGCCGACGGAGTCGTAGTGGCGTCCCAGAGGCGCCGGCATTCGGCGGGTATCGGTTCCAGGATGAGCAGTGGGACAAACGCCGAGGTGTCCAGTAGCTGATCATCCGCGTTGCTGGTTACGCCCGCTGGTGTGTCAGGCGGGCGAGGACGAGCTGCAGGGTCGGCCAGTTGGCCTGTCCTCTGCGTGTTTGTGCGTATGCGCGTAAGCGGACGTCGGGCTGGGTGAGGGGAACAATGGTGACGCCGGGTTGCGTGGTGCGGTCCGAGGGCAGCAGGCCGACACCCATGCCCGCGAGGATGAGGTCTTCTACGAGGTCGAGACTGTCTGCCTCATGCCGGAGGTTGGGTTCGAATCCGGAGAGGGAGCCGATGAGACGCAGCACTTCCTCATCGGCCTGGTTCCGGGAGTTTCCGATCCAGTCACGGTCGCGGAAAGCGGCAAATACTTCGGGGGCGGTTCCCCGCGCTTGGTCCGCGTCGCTTGTCGGGACGCCCAGGCCCCACGCGGTGGACCAGAGCGGCAGGACGTCAAAGGCGGGATCACTGGGGGCCGGGGCGAGATTGTAGTCGTAGGTCAACGCGAGATCGACTCGGTCGGCCCGCAGCAGCGCGAGAGCTTCAGCCGGTTCGTGTTCGTGCACCACGATTTTCATGGCCGGACGTGTCGTAGCCGTCTCGGTAACGATGGGCATCAGGTTCCTGCGGATCGCGGTGGCAAACCCCGAGACACGGAGGGTGCCCCTGGGCTCGCCGCCGGGATCCAGATCCGCGTGGGCGGCGTCGACCGCGGCGAGGATGGTGAGCGCGTGGTCGGCCAGGCGCCTGCCGGCGGGGGTGAGACGCACACCCCTGCCCTCGGCTTCGAGCAGTGCCGTGCCGGTCTCACGGGCCAAGGCCGCGATTTGCTGAGAGACGGTCGAGGTGGTGGTTCCCATCAGATCTGCAACAGCACGCATCGATCCGGACCGGGACAATTCGAGCAGGATCCGCAGCCGTCGTATGTCCATGCTCCAATTGTCCATAAATGCTAAACGATATGTCGATCATCATCACGTGGACGCGAACATTCAGGTATGGGTCTACTTGTTCCATGATCAGTGCTCCTCGATTCTCCGGCGCCGGCGCCGGGTCCATCATGGCGGTCGCGGCGATGAGCTGCGTTCAGCTCGGCCTTGCCCTATCGGTCGGTCTCCTCGACCAGTTAGGAGCGGGAGGAGTGACCTGGTTGCGTTTGGCGTGGGCCAGCGTCATCCTGGTGGTCCTCCTGCGTCCGTGGAGGATGCGGTTCAGTCCGTCCCTGCTGCGGACCTGCGCTCTTCTTGGCGTGGTGACCGCCGGGATGACCATCCTGTTCATGGCCGCGGCTGAACGCCTGCCCCTTGGAACAGCGGTCGCTCTCGAGTTCCTCGGGCCGCTCGGGGTCGCCATCGTCCAGGGGCATGGGAAAGGCAGGCTCTGGGCGGTGGTTGCAGGGGCCGGTGTGCTCGCCCTGACGGAGCCATGGCGGGGTCAGACGGACCCGGGAGGAGTCTTGCTCGCCCTCGGAGCCGCAGCCTGCTGGGCCGGCTACATCCTGTTTACCCAGCGCGCAGGAGACGAAGCCACCGGGGTGCGGGCTCTGGCGGTGTCGATGCCGGTTGCCGCACTCGTCGCCACAATCACCGTTGGACCTTCCGCCTTCGGCCGGATTGACGGTCAGCTGCTGCTCATCGGCTTCGGACTGGCGCTGCTGCTGCCGGTGATACCGTTCAGCCTGGAAATGCTCGCCCTGAAGCGCGTGAAGGCAAGTGCATTCGGGACACTGATGTGTCTGGAGCCGGCAATCGCCCTGATTGTCGGTCTCGTCTTCCTTCAACAGGTTCCTCACCTGAGCGCGCTGATCGGGATCGCATTGGTGATCACCGCCGGAATCGGAGCCACCCTGTCCGGAGGACGCACCCCCCGTACCCGGCGAATCCGGCGCCCTGCCACCAGGCCGCGAGCCAGACGCAGGCGAGGCAGCCGGGGTGGCTGCGGAGGCGGCGGCCTGAGCGCGGGCCGAGGCACGAGGTGCTCGACGCGATCCTGACCGCGGCCGGCGCGGCGCTGGAGGGCCGGACCGTCATTGGCCGGACCAGCGACACACCGGACCGTGCCCGCCGCACCGCCTGTCTTGTCATGGACCATGGCGGCCGCTATCTGGACGGAGCAATCATGCCGCTGATCCATACCATTGGTACGCCCTCGGCCTCGATGCTGTTCGCCGGTCCGGGCCGCGGCTTTCGACGTTGCCCTGTTGGATCTGTTCTGGACTACGGTTTCGGGCTATCTCCATGCCCTGGCGCTGGCCGAGGCGGAGGGAATCGGCGCCGAAGAGTTCCTCCCACATGCACATGGCATCCGGAGATCCTGCCCAATATTTTCGATGATCTGACACAGCGCGTTGCGGAGGGCCGGCACGGCGAGCCGACCTCGAGACGATCGCCTCGATCCGGTCGTCCCTGACCCATCTGGTCTCGGCTTCCAGTGCCCGCGGGCTGGATGCCGCCGCACCGCAGGGAACTTTGCAGTACGTGGCCGCCGCCGACGACCGCGGCCACGGGCACGACGAGGTCGGCCGGATCACCGACACCCTAAAGCTCCGGAACAACGTCGGCGCCCGAGGTTCCGTGTGAAGCGAACCCAGGCGCCGGCGTCGTAATTGTGTCTACTGCGCCAGCTTGAGTACGGGCTTGATGGTCTTGCCGGACTTGCTGTCCGCGATGGCCTGGTCGATTTCGTCGAAGGCGTAGGTCTGCACCAATTTATCGAAGGGGAAGCGTCCCTGCTTGTAGAGGGAGACGAGCCCGGGGATCAGCTGCGCGGAGGTGGAGGAGCCACCGAGGGTGCCGACGATGCGCTTGCCCCACAGGGTGCGCAGGTGATCGACGGAAAAGCGGGCGTCGGCCGGGGCGCCGCCAATCAGGATGAGGGTCCCGAGCATGCCGATGGCCTCGGCGGCCTCTTCCAGAACGCGCATGGAGCCGGTGCATTCGAGCACGTAGTCGGCGGGGCCGCCGCAGACGCGCTGGATTTCATCCAGGGCATTGACCTGTCCGGAGTTGATGGTGTGGGTGGCGCCGAATTCGCGGGCCAGTTCCAGCCGGGAATCGTGCAGGTCGATGGCGATGATGGTGGCAGCGGGGGTGTTCCGCGCGGCCATGACGGCAGCCAGTCCGACGGCGCCGGCGCCGTAGACCACCAGGGACTCGCCGGGTTCTGGCTTGGCGGTGTTGAAGACCGCGCCGGCGCCGGTGGTGATGCCGCAGGCCAGCGGGCCGACCAGTTCCAGGGGAACGTCCTTGTCCACCTTCACCAGGGCAGAGGCCATGGTCAGCGAATAGTCGGCGAAGGAGGACTGCCCGAAGAAGTGGCCGGAAAGGGCGGTGCCGTCCGCACGGGTGTAGGCGGAGGTGCCGGCCTTGGGACCCTTGAACCGTTGGCCGCCGACCAGGGCCTCGCCCAGCCGGAGGCAGTAGCGGGGTTCGCCGCGCTGGCAGTTGCGGCATTCGCCGCAGAACGGCCAGCCGATGATCACGTGGTCGCCGACCTCAACGCTGGTCACGCCGTCGCCGATGGCCTCGACCACACCGGAACCCTCATGGCCGAGAACCCCGGGCAGCGGCAGCGGCATGTCCCCGGCCTGGGTGTTCATATCCGTGTGGCAGACGCCCGACGCAACGATCTTCACGAGGACTTCGCCGGGGCCGGGCGCATCCAGCTCCAACTCCTCCGGGACAAAAGGGGCGTTCTTTTCCTCTACTACCAGGGCGTTGATTTTCATGCTGTGCTCCTTGCAGGTTTGCTGGTCCGCCGGATACTGCCCAGCCTAGCCCCGGCGCAGCCTTCGGCAATCGGCAGCCCCGGACACCGGTGCTAGCGTCGGCGGTGGATCGGTTGCGCACGCCTGCACACCAGGCGAAATCGTCCGTTGAAGACTTCAAGTCTCAGCGATTAGCGGTCTATTGGTCGGTTCTGCGCTGCGCGCGGGCAGGGCCTGCACACAGGAGCCAGTCATGAGCGATGCCACCCAAGTTCCCTCCACTGTCGGCGGGACGTACGTCGACCCGTCAGCGGAGAACATTCTGAAGCCGGGGACCAAGATCCGGGATCTGTACCCGCTCAACATGAGCCAGCGGTATGTGCTGCAGCGGCTCTCAGACAAGGCCTGGTGGGTCCAGTCCTTCAACTACGACACGGTGTTCTACGTCGGCGGCGAGGGAGTCCTGGTCATGGATACCCTCGAGGGCGTCTACGACAACATCACCGCGGCGATCGCGTCCGTCACGGACAAACCGGTCACCGCCGTCGTCTATCCCCAACTACCATGCCGACCACATCGGCGACATCGGCAAGTACGTCGAGGCCGCCCAGGCGCAGGGGATTTCCCTGCGGATTATCGGCAGCGCCAAGACCCAGCAGTCCATGGAGCTGAGCACCAGTTCCTTCCCGCCGCCCACGGAAGTGCTGGCCTGGCCCCGGGACAGCTTCGACTTCGAGGGCTGACGGTCGAACTGCACGGTTTCGAATGGGCCGTCCACACCGACGACCACGCAGCTGGCTGCTGATGCAGGAGTGCATCATCCATTCGCCTGACCAGATCAATCCGGACCAGCCGCCGTTCTGGAAGTTCGCCGGCAATGAGAGGTTCCACTTCCACGAGTCCAACCTCAAGGAGATTTACGACCTGGAGTGGGATTATCTCTCCGGCAGCCACGGCAACATCGGCTACCGCGAGGACATCGACTTCGAACTGGCCTACGTCGCGGACCTGAAGGCGGCCGTGGGCCAGGCCATTGCGGACAACCCGTTCAGCAACTTTGTGGACCCGTCGGCGAACTCCCATACCGGTTTCCTCGCCAACTGGAACCTGGCCGTGGCCAAGGCGGCCGTGGACGCGATGCGTCCCAAGTACGGCCAGCTCTACGGCTACGAAGCAGGTGCGTTGCCCAACGCCGAAATGGTGGTCTGGGCCGTCTTCGAGTACCGCTGATCGTTGAACGACGCCGGCGCCCGAGGTCCCGTTCACAGCGAACCTCAGGCGCCGGCGTCGTAATCAAAGGGAACCGTTTAGAAGGGGTACGGGGCGATTTCCGGGCGGACGGTGAGCCACTGGGTTTCGGTGAAGGATTCGATGTTGGCCTGGTGCCCGCCGATGCGGGAGCCGTTGCCGGAGTTCTTCACGCCGCCGAAGGGGGAGTTGGCTTCGTCGGAGATGGTCTGCTCGTTGATGTGGATTTTGCCGGAGTCGATCCGGTCGGCGATCTTCATGGCGGTTCCGACGTCGCCGAGGATGGAGACGGAGAGGCCGTATTCGTTGTCGTTGGCCAGTTCGACGGCCTCGTCGACGGTGGAGAATTTCATGACCGGGGCGACGGGGCCGAAGATCTCCTCGGTCCAGGCGATGTTGTCCTTGGCCAGGTCGGCCAGGACGGTGGGCTGGTAGAAGCGGCCGTCGGTGGTGCCGCCGGCGGCCAGGCGGGCACCGGCCAGGACGGCGTCCTGGACGATTCCGTCGACGCGCTTGAGCTGCTTCTCGTCGATGATCGGGCCCAGGGCCACTGTGCCGGTCTTCGGGTCGCCGACGGGCAGGTTCTTCGCTTTTTCGGCCAGGGCGGCGATGTAGTCCTCGTAGATGTCTTCGTGGACGAGGTGGCGGCCGGTGGTCATGCAGACCTGGCCCTGGTGCATGAAGGAGCCGAATGCCGCGGCGGAGGCGGCCGCGGCCAGGTCCGCGCCGGGCAGGACGATCATGGCGTTGTTGCCGCCCAGTTCCAGATGCGCGCGCTTGAGGTTCCGGGCGGCGGATTCGCCGATCTTTCGGCCGGCGGCGGTGGAGCCGGTGAAGGCGATGACCCGGACTTCGGGGGCTTCGACGACGGCGGCGCCGATGTCCGCCCCGCCGGGCAGCAGGGCCAGCAGGCCGGCGGTCAGGCCGGCTTCCTCGAAGATGCGGGCCAAGGCTACGCCGCCGCAGACGGCAGTGCGGGGGTCCGGCTTGAGGAGGACGGCGTTGCCCAGGGCCAGGGCCGGGGCGACGGCGCGGATGGAGAGGATGAGCGGGAAGTTGAACGGGGCGATCACACTGACGACGCCGGCGGGGCGGCGGCGGGCGAAGGACCAGCGGTCCTCGTTGGAGGTCAGCACATCGCCGGCCGGCAGGGCGGGCAGGGCGGCGGCGTCGTAGCATTCGTTGGCGGCGATGTGGGTTTCCAGTCCGGCCTTCGGTCCGATGGCGCCGGATTCGCGGACGATCCAGTCCTGGATCTCCGCTGCGTGTTCTTCCCACAGCGCCCCGGCGCGGCGCAGCACCGCGGCGCGCTCCTCCGGCTTCTTCGCGGCCCATTCCTTCTGGGCGGCAGCCGCGGCGGCCGCGGCTTCACGGACGTCCTCGACGGAGGCGAGGCCGTAGCGGCCCAGGGTGTCCCCGGTGGCCGGTTCGACGGCGTCTGCGGCACCGGCGCCGCCGGACCGCCAGCCGTTGAGATAGATCTTCTCGCTCCACAGAGCGGGGTCAAGCAGAGTCATTTTTCAGTCCCTTACTTCTTGGGGAGTGGTGGTGGGTTGCTGGCTAGACGCGGACCGAGTCTGCCGCAGCCGTCGTCAGCTGTTGCTGTGCGGGCTGTTTGAAGGCGATCAGGCTTATGGCAATGGCGCCGATGACGCCCGGGACCGCCACGGCCATGAAGTTCTGTTCGAACGGCAGGGCCAGGGACAGGAGGGTGCCGCCAAGGATGGGGCCGGCCATGGCGCCGATCCGGCCCACGCCGGCGGCCCAGCCGACGCCGGTGGAGCGCATGGTGGACGGGTAGTACTCCACCGCCAAGGCGTGGACGATGGCCAGGGTTCCGATGGTCGTGGCGCCGGCAACCATGAGCAGCAGGTTGAGGACCAGCGGGGCGGGGTTGGACGCCAGGGAGACCAGGGAGAGGGCGGCCAGGACAAAGTACAACTGCAGTGCGCGCTTGAGTGTCCAGCGGTCAGCCAGCCAGCCGCCGGCCATGGCGCCGATGAGGCCGCCGACGTTGAGAATCACGAGGTTGAACAGGCCCGATCCCAGCGGGTAGCCCGCGGTCGTCATCAGGGTGGGCAGCCAGGTGTTGAGCCCGTAGCTGAGCAGCATGGTCATGGCGAAGACAACCCAGATGAGGATGGTGTTCCTGAAATTGCCCTCGGCGAAGAGCTTGGCCACTGGGGCCTTGGCTTCCGCCTCCTGGACGACGGCCGTGACGGTCCGCGGATCGCACTGCGGGTCGACCTTGGCCAGGACCTTCTCCAGTTCGGCCCGCCGGTTCTTCAGGGCCAGGAATTCGGGGGATTCCGGCAGGATCTGCCAGAGCACGGGGACGAAGAGGATGGGCAGGATGGAGAGGATGAAAACGCTCTGCCAACCGAAGTTCGGGATCAGGTAAATGGCCAGTGCGGCGGCGAGGATCCCGCCGACGGAGTAGACGCTGCCGACGAAGGACACGGCGAAGGCCCGGGATTTCCGGGGCGCGTACTCGCCCACCAGGGAGAGCAGGTTGGCCACCATCGCACCGAGCGAAACGCCAACCAGGAAACGGAAGATGCCCAGGGAGACGACGCCGGTGGACAGGGCGCAGCCCAGGGATGCCAGTGAGGACACAGTCAGGCTGGCGAGCATGAGGGGCCGGCGGCCGTATTTGTCGGCCAGCGGAGCGATACCCATCCCGCCCACGAGCATGCCGAGCAGCGCTGCCGCCCCCAGCAGGCCGGCGGCGACCGGGCTCATGTCCCACAGACCCATCAGGTGGGCCACCACGGAACCGTAGGAAATCATGTCGTAGCCATCGATGATCATCAGCAGCGAGCACAGTCCGATGACCAGCATATGGAATTTGCTGAATTTGGCGTCGTCAACAACCTTGTTGACCGGTATGGCAGTCATGCGTAAACCTTTCGGATCAGCCCTACGGCTGGGTCAGTGCGGTATCGACTTCGATCAGGGTGGGACGGCCGGCTTCCAGCGCGGACTTGAAGGCGACGGTGAATTCCTCCGGCTCGTCCACGTGGACAGCCTCGACGCCGTAGCCCTTGGCGAGGTGCACGAAGTCGATCTGCGGAACATCCAGGCCCGGGACTTCGCCGGCGTCCAGGATCTGCGAGAACCAGCGAAGGGCGCCGTAGGTGCCGTTCCTGAGGATGATGAAGATGGCCGGGATGTTGTACTGGGCCGCGCTCCACAGGGCGGTGATCCCGTAGTTTGCCGAGCCGTCCCCGATCAGGCCGATGACCTGTCGCTGGTCATGGGCCATCTGCGCTCCGACCGTGGCCGGCAGCCCGAAGCCCAGGCCGCCGGAGGCAGGGAAGTAGTAGCTGCCCGGATGCTTGAGGTCCATCTGGTTCCAGAAGGCGCCGGTGGTCGACGTGGATTCCACCACGTAGACGGCATCCTCGGGGGCATGGAGGCGGAGCAGTTCAAAGACCTTCTCCGGATGCAGCGGCCCGCTGGTTTCGGGTGCGGGCTGGAACGCCCGCGCCGGCCGCGGCGGCAGTTCCCGGGACGCGACGGCGGAGGCCAGCTGCGCCAGCGCGTCGGCCACTCCGGCGACAATCGCCTGGCCGACCGGCGCGCGGGTGGCTTCGCCGACGTCGTCCGTAATCTGGATCAGCTCGGTGCCTTGCGCCAGGTAGTCTCCCGGCACAAACTGGTGGTAGCGGAACACCGGCGCTCCGACCACCAGCACCAGGTCATGGCCCGCCAGCAGGCAGGAGATATCCGCGATGGCCGCGGGCAACACGCCCTTGAACTGGCGATGCCGGTTGGGGAACGGCAGCCGGGAGAGGGACGGGGCGGCCCAGACCTCGCAGCCGAGCTTCTCCGCCAGTTCCACGGCAAGGCCGTTGGCGCCTTCGGCGTCGACTTTGGCGCCCAGAATCAGCGCCGGATTGGAGGCGTCGTTGATCCTTTCGGCCAGATCCGACAGCTGATCCGCGCTCAGGCTGCCCGCGGTTGAAACCGAACGCCCGGCCAGGAAGGCCGTATTGCTGTGCGCCTCCTGGTCCCAGTCATCGTAGGGAATGGAGAGGTAGACCGGCCCGCCGCCGCCGGTCTGCGTCTCCAGTACGGCCTGGCTTACTGCCCGGGGAACATCTTCTGCGCAGGCTGGTTCGCAGGACCACTTGACCAGGGGCTTGGGCAGCTGGGCGGCATCCACATTAGCCAGCATCGACTCCAGGCCGATGGTGGACCGCACCTGCTGGCCCGCCGTGATCACGAGCGGGCTGTGTGAGTAGACAGCGTTCGTCAGCGAGCCCATGGCGTTGCCGGAGCCGGAGGCGGCGTGCAGGTTCACGAACGCCGGCCTGCCCGTGACCTGGGCGTAGCCGTCCGCCATGGAGACCACCGCCCCTTCGTGGAGCCCCAGTACGTACCGGAAGTCCTCCGGAAAATCGCGCAGGAAGGGCAGTTCATTGGAGCCGGGGTTGCCGAAGATGGTGGTCATCCCATGCTGACGCATCAGGGAATGCGTCACCTCGCGGATGGTGGGCATAGGGCCTCCTTGGGGAATCTGTTGCTTGACTCACAGCGTAGGGAGGATCACAAACTAGATCAAATCAATACTTTGAAAGAGGAATATCGAATGTTTCAATATAGGCATGCGTGATGTCGACCTGAACCTGCTGCGGACCTTCGTGCTGCTATTCGAGACCGGCAGCGTCTCCCATACGGCCCAGCTGCAGTCCCTCACACAGCCCACCGTCAGCTACAGCCTGAAGAAGCTGCGTTCCCAGTTCAAGGATCAGCTCTTTGTGCGCTCGACCACCGGGCTGGTGCCCACAAGCAAGGCCCGGCAGCTGTTTCCGCCGATCCAGAACGCACTGGCGGCCATTGACGACGCCGTTGGCCAGGCGGAAAGCTTCGACCCGGCGACGGCCACGGACAGCTTTGCGCTGTGCCTCTCCGATCTCGGGGAAACTGCGTTCCTGCCCCGGCTGCACGCGGCCATGGAATCCGCCGCGCCGGGTGCCTCTCTGAAGGTGCTGCCGCTGGATGTCGCAACAGCCGAGAATCAGCTCATCAAGGGCGAGGCTGATGCTGTCATCTGCAACCCGCTCCTTAGTCCGGAGCGCGTGGCCCGAAGGAAGCTGTTTGACGAGGACTATGTGGTGCTGGCCTCGGCGCACCACCCCCGAGTCAAGACCACGCTGTCGCTCAAGCAGTTCACTTCAGAGCGGCATATCGCCATCTCCGGTGAAACCGGCCATACCGCCCCGGACCAGGCACTCGCGCAGCTGAATGTCCACCGCCGTGTCTCCTTGAGGCTCTCGCGCTTCAGCGCCGTGGCCCATATTGTCCAGGCCGCTGACAGTATCGCGGTGGTTCCCCGGCATATCGCCGAGTCCTATGTTCAGACGGCCGCTGTCAAGTACTTTGATTTGCCCTTCGAGGTGCCGTCCGTGGAAATATCCCTCTACTCCAAACCGGAGGCGAATCTGTCCGCTCCGCAGAAGTGGTTCATTAGCCTGCTTGAATCGACGCTGACTGCGAAGGGGCGAACGGAAGCAACGAACGACGCCGGCGCCTGAGGATCGTTGAGCCCGCGACCGGGTAGACGTACGGTTTGTTCCCTTGGAGGGTCGAGGTCCGTAGGCTTGGGGCAGAGGAGGTGATTAGCCATGAATGCAGCGCAAGGCGATCGCATTGTTATCCACGGCAGGACGGTCGGATCGGCGGACCGGCACGGTGAGATCCTCGAGGTCCGGGGCGAGAACGGGGCACCGCCGTATTTTGTCCGTTTCGATGACGGCCATGAGTCCGTCGTCTTCCCCGGCGGCGACTTCGTCGTGGAGAAGACCGGTTCTTGATCCGGTTCTGCTCGTGAACGGCGGCGCCCGGTTTCCACGGTAGGAAACCGGGCGCCGCTCCGCATTGCACAGTTCTAGCCGTAGTCCCTTAGCGTGCAGATGTGAGGCGTTCGGGGTTGTGATGTGCTGCCGATGTTGGCAGGGTGGTAAGCATGCTGACAATCCCGTGAAGGGGGAACCACCATGCAGATCGACAAGCAGCAGATTCTGGACTTTCTCAGGTCCAGGGGAGACAACGGCAAGGCCTCCGAGGCAGAGCAGCAGTTGCCGGACCAGGTGGACACCGAACGCGATTCCGGACTGCTCTCCAACCTCGGGATCGACGTCGACGCGCTGCTCAGCAAGCTGCCCGGCGGACTGGGCGACAAGCTGGGCGGTGCCCTGAAGGACAAGCTGGGCGGCTTCGGCCTCTGACCGGGAATCCTTGGGCTGGTCTTATGCCGGAATCGGGCCCGCGCCAGGCCACCACGAAGAACGGAGAACAATTCATGTCACGTTTCGAAGGTAAGACCGCACTCATCACCGGCGCCGCCAGCGGTATCGGCCGGGAAACAGCCCTGCGCCTCGGCCGCGAAGGAGGTGCCGTCGTCGTAGCTGACATCCAGCAGGAGGCGGGGGACGCTGTCGCGCGGGAGATCACTGAGGCCGGCGGCAGCGCCGTCTTCCAGAAGCTCGACGTCGCCAGCGAGGAATCCTGGGCCGAGGCCGTAGCCGCCACCGTGCGGGAATTCGGCGGACTGAACATCCTGGTCAACAACGCCGGCATCGGCGACAACCAAGCCATCGAGGAGACTTCCAAGGAAACGTACGACCACGTCATCGCCATCACTCAGACCAGCGTTTTCCTGGGCCACAAGGCGGCCAGCGCGGAACTGAAGAAGTCCGGCAACGGATCCGTGGTCAACGTGAGTTCGATGTTCGGCATCGTGGGCGGGTTCGGCACCTCGCCGGCGTACCACGCGGCCAAGGGCGCGGTCCGGCTGCTGACCAAGAGCACCGCGCTGGGCTGGGCCAAGGAAGGCGTGCGGGTGAACTCGGTCCATCCCGGATTCGTGGAGACGCCCATCCTCGGCGAGACCGACCGTGAAATGCTCGCCAGCACCACCCCCATGGGCCGGCTGGCGAAGCCGGAGGAGCTGGCCGCGGTCATCGCCTTCCTGGCCAGCGACGAGGCCTCCTTTGTGACCGGTGCCGAGTTCGTCGTGGACGGCGGCTACACCGCCGCCTGACAGCAGTCTTCCAGCATTACGACGGCGGCCCCCAGTTTTAGGGGGCCGCCTACCTTTGCGTGGGTCTTCTGCCGGTGCCCTGACGGGTGGACCATGGATGGACAGCGCGAGAGGAGACCGGCCATGCGGGTCGAAGTCAATGTGCACAAGTGCGTGGCCTCGGGGCAGTGCGTCCTGGCCGCGCCCGAGGTGTTCGACCAGCGGGACAACGACGGCAAGGTCCAGTTGCTGGAGGAGGAGCCCGGACCCGAACTTCAGGACGGTGTCCGGATGGCCGCCCTGATCTGCCCGGCCGCTGCCATCCGGCTGGAGCAGCAGTGACCCTGCGCCGGGTCGTCATCGTCGGTGCCTCGGCGGCAGGTTTGGCCGCGGCGGAGGCACTGCGTGGCTTCGGCTTTGAAGGCATCATTACGCTGGTCGGCGACGAGCCGCATGCTCCCTATGACCGTCCCCCGCTGACCAAGCAGGTCCTGCGCGGGGAATGGGAACCGGAGCGCACCGCGCTGCGGGAACCCGGCGACCTGGCTGCGCTGGGCCTGGACCAGCGGCGGGCGACCGCCGCCACCGGGCTGGATCTGGCGGACCGGGCCGTCCGCCTGTCGACGGGGGAGCGGCTTGACTTCGACGCTCTGGTGATCGCGACAGGTGTCCGTCCGCGGCAGCTGCCCGGGACCGTGCCCGGGGCCGCGGACATCGACGGCGGCGTGGCCGGCTTACACACCCTCCGCACCCTCGGCGA
This sequence comes from Arthrobacter sp. B0427-1-12, assembly GCF_059092905.1. Classification (NCBI taxonomy): domain Bacteria; kingdom Bacillati; phylum Actinomycetota; class Actinomycetes; order Micrococcales; family Micrococcaceae; genus Arthrobacter; species Arthrobacter sp. B0427-1-12. The sequence continues at coordinate 17,909 of NZ_JBNHIC010000001.1, forward strand.
TGCGCTGCGGCTGAGGTCCCGCCTGGGACCGGGCCGCCGGCTGGTCATCATCGGCGGCGGCTTCCTGGGCGCCGAAGCGGCAGCCGCCGCCCGGACCGCGGGAGCGCAGGTGACCCTCGTGACGCCGGCGCCGGAGCTGCTGTCAAGGGCTCTCGGGGAACTCGTCGGCTCCGTGCTCTCCGAGGTCCACCGCGACCACGGCGTGGACCTGCGGCCGGCCACGGCCGCCGTCGGAATTGTCACCGAGGACGGCCGGGCCGCCGGCGTACGGTTGGGGGACGGCAGCGTCCTGCCGGCCGACGACGTGCTCGTGGCCATCGGCTCGCTCCCGAATACCGAGTGGCTGGCCGGCAGCGGCCTGCGGGTGGACGACGGTCTGGCCTGTGACCGGTACTGCGCCGCGGCGGCGGGCGTGTACGCGGCGGGGGACGTGGCCCGCTGGGACCACCCGCGGTTCGGCACAATGCGGATCGAGCACCGCACCAACGCCGCGGAGCAGGGCGTGGCCGCGGCGCGCAACCTGCTGGGCCAGGCGGTGCCGTTTGCCCCCGTGCCCTACTTTTGGTCGGACCAGTATGACCTGGAGATCCAGGCCTATGGCCACCTGTCCGGCCACGAGGAGGCCGCCGTCGTCGACGGCAGTCCGTCAGCGGGCCGCTTCCTCGCCGCCTACCGCACCGGCGGACGGCTCAGCGGCGTGGTCGCCGTGGGCATGCCGCCGAAGGCACTTCTCCCGTGGCGCGCCGAGATGGCCGCCGGCACCCGGTGGGGTGCCGCCGTCGAACCCGAACTGCAGAAGGGACTGACGCTATGACTCCCGAGAATCTCCCCGGCCTGCCGCTCACCCGGCCAGTCTCGTCCCCCTTGGCTCCGCCGCCCGAGTACGCCGGCCTGCGGGCCGAGCAGCCCATCAGCCGCATCTCCATCTGGGACGGCGGACTTACGCCCTGGCTGGTCACCCGCTATGAGGATGCCCGTACCATCCTCGCCAGCCCGGCCTTCAGCAGCGACCCCACACCGCGGCCCGGCATGCCGCCCTTCCCGAGCTTCCGGGAGGGCCAATTCGAGCCCGAGCCGGGGTTTTTCATAGCGCAGGACCCGCCGGTGCACGATTTCATGCGCCAGCTGCTGACCCGTGAATTCATGATCAAGCGGATCAACGCCCTGCGCCCCGGCATCGAGGCCCTGACCGCCGAGCTGCTCGACGGGATGGAGCAGCAGGGTGCGCCGCTGGATTTGGTGGAGCACTTTTCGCTGCCGCTACCGTCCCTGGTGATCTGCAACCTGCTCGGCGTGCCGTACGAGGACCATGACTTCTTCCAGCGGCGGACGAAGATCCTGGTCGACACCCGATCGGATCCCGACCTGCTGGAGATGACGGCGGACGAGCTGCGGGAGTTCCTGGAGAAGCTCGTGGACCGCAAGCGGACCGAGCCCGGCGACGACGTGCTGAGCAGGCTGGGTGCGTACGCCAACGATGGCACGATCACCGCCCGGGACGCCGTCAATCTGGGGATTTTCCTCCTGATCGCCGGCCACGAGACCACCGCGAACATGACGGCGCTCAGCACCATCGCCCTGCTCCGGAACCCGGACCAGGTGCCCCGGCTGCAGGCCGGTCCGGCGGAGGCGGCCAATGCCGTGGAGGAGCTGCTGCGCTACCTCACCATCGTGCACCTGGGCCTGCGCCGTTACGCCACCGAGGACTTTGCGGTTGGCGGCGTGACGATCCGAGCCGGCGAGGGCGTGATCATCGCCCTGGGCGCAGCCAATTACGACGGCGGCACTTTCCCGGGTGCCGAACAACTGGATCTGGCGCGTCCCAACGCCCGCCAGCACGTGGCCCTCGGCTACGGCATCCACCAGTGCCTGGGCCAGCCGCTGGCCCGGGCGGAGCTGCAGATCGCGCTGCCTGCGCTGTTTGAGCGCTTCCCCAAGCTGAGGCTCGCCGTCCCGTTCGAGGAGATTCCGTTCAAGAAGGCCGCGCTGGTCTACGGGGTGGACAAGCTGCCGGCGGAGTGGTGAAGCTCAGAACTTCCGCTCGTACACCCAGGGCAGCGAGTGCATGTCCAGGCGGTGCCGGTCGCCGGGTTTTCCGGCGGGGACATAAAGCTCGTCGCCGGCCCAGGCGATGACCTTGCCCTCGCCTTCGGACGTCAGGATGCGGCTTGTATAGGATTCCGGTTCACGCGTCCGGGCCGCGCCGAGCGCCTCTTCAACGGTGGCAAAGTCCAGCAGGCTGTGCAGCGTCACCCAGGTCGGCGGCACCAGGTGCATCGTTCCTGCTTTGTGGCGGCGCAGAATGTCTCGGGGGGAGAGCCACTGGAATCCGATAAGCTCGCCTTCGTTGAGGACCACCTCCGCCTGCGGGGCGGGAGCCAGGAAGAACCAGGTCCGGAACCGGCGCGGAGCCTCGGCCGGCGGTTCCCACGCAGCGCTGGGCACCAGATCCGCGGGAGCCAACTGCAGGCCGGTCTCCTCCCGCACTTCCCGTACGGCTGCCCGCCGTGCAGCCTCCATTTCGGCCTGCAGCCCCAGCCCGGAGAAACCTCTGCTGTCCTCAGGGTCGACCTTCCCGCCCGGGAATACCCACGCGCCGGCAAAGGAACTGCTGCGGGAGGGCCGCTCCACCATCAGAACCTCGGGGCCTTCGGGGGAGGCGCGCAGCACGACGGCGGTCGCGGCCGCCTCCAGGTCCGTCACATCGGCAGCATCCGTCATTTCCCTACTCCTCCCTCAAAGGACTGTTGGATTGGACCCTACACATACCATGCCAATGTCCGCCGAACGCCTTGTTCGGCAGCATGCTGGCGGCGCAGAGGACTGGACTGAGGATGACAGAGGGGGCGCCATGTCCGGACGTTTCACTGACCGCCCTGCGTGGAGGGCTGACGGCGCCGGCACCTGGGATTCCGTGGTCAGGAACCTGAGGCGCGAATAAGTCAGGTGCTCTCAGTCATCTCCTTCGGGACAGCAATGAGGTTCACACCCTTCCGGAACGGAGGATCGTCAGGGGGAACGCGGTGCCGATGGCGTCGGCGAACAGCAGCTTCTGTAGCTTTGGCGGTGGACACGGACAGCGGCCGGGCTCGGTCTTGTTTGGTGTGCGGGCCGGACGGTGAAATCCGCCTTATTTGGAGTTCATGAAAAGACATGATTCCTCAACCTTTTCTCAAACCGAGAATGACAAAATGGCCGAGGATTGCGGATTGGATTTTTAGCGCTGCGATTGTCGCTCATGCCCCAACTGTCAACGGCGGCAGCAAGAAGATCCGCACATCCGAAAAGGGTGCCGATGGGCACTTCGAAAACCCATGTTAGGAAAAGACCATGCAGAACAAGACCCGACAGATTATCGGTACAGCGGCAGTTTCCGGAATTTTCCTCGCCGGCGGAATTGCCGGTGCCCAGGCTGCCGAAGAGAGCGAAGACACCGCCGGTGTTGCCGCCGAAACCGTCTTCATAGACGCCGCCGAGCAGGATCCGATGGAGGCAGAGGACAAGGACGAGGCAGAGCACGAGGACAAGGACGAGGACGAGGACGAGGACGAGGACGAGGAAGAGGAAGAGGAAGAGGAAGAAGACGAAGCTGACGCAGAGGCTCGGGCAGAGGCTCGGGCAGAGGCTGAGGCAGAGGGGGACGCAGAGGCTCGGGCAGAGGCTCGGGCAGAGGCTCGGGCAGAGGTTCGGGAAGAGGTTCGGGACGAGGAAGAGGAAGAGGTAGAGGAAGAGGCAGAGGCTGAGGAAGAGGCTGAGGAAGAGGAGCCGGTTGAGGAAGAGGCTCCGGCTGAGGAAGAGGAGCCGGTTGAGGAAGAGGCTCCGGCTGAGGAAGAGGAGCCGGTTGAGGAAGAGGCTCCGGCTGATGTCCTTATGCCGGCAGTCGAGGGCTAGACTCTGCGCACCCGCAGGTTACAGGCCGGGCCTTCCGCACGCGCGGGAGACCCGGCGTTTTTGCGTTGGCTATGTAGTACCAGTGCCGGGATTTTTCGCGACGGCAGCGGTCGGGGCGGAGCACTGCGTGCCTCCCAGCACGGAGGACCTGCAGATGGTTCATCGGGCCGGACCATGGATCGGCGGCGGTTCCGGCGGCTTCGTTGGCGACACTGCAGTGTAAGAAGACCCGCGGTGAGACGGGGGTCACGAGCGCAGTGTGGAACCACCGTGCTGGTTCAAGCGCGGTCCGGCAGTTGGGAGAGTGCTTTGTTCACGAAGCGGTGCAGTACCTCGGCGGCTGCGTGCATGGCCTTGGGGTCGGCCGGATGCGGCTGGGAAAGTGCTTTGTACACGAAGCGGCGCAGTGTGTCGGCGGCTGCGGCCAAGGCGGCGGGGCTGGCCGGTTCGGTGACTGCTGCGCAATTGCCGGTGACTGGCTGGTTTTCGTGCAGGAAGGCCAGGGCTGCTGCGGCTTTGGACAGTTCGGCGTGTCCGTCCACGGTGGCGGTGAGCAGCCGGTTGCGGACGGTGCGCAGGCCGGAGCCGGGGGCGCAGTCCAGGTCCTGGTGCAGCAGGTGCCGGTACCGGTTGTAGGCCTGCAGGGCTTCGGCATGGTGGCCGGCCTGTTCCAGGGCCAGGATCAGCGCGGTCCAGGCGCGTTCACTGAACCGGTCCGTTCCCAGGGCGCGCTGCGCCCAGTCGATGGCGTCGTCGGTTCTGCCGATCGCCAGAGCTGTCTCGGAGGCGCGGATGTGGGTGTCTGTGACCCGGATGTCGTGCCGGCTGCGTTCGGTCTCGGCCCAGTCCGGGTACATGTCATCGGCCAGCAGGGGTTCACCGGTCAGGTTGAGGGCCCGGCACAGCAGGGGGTAGCCGTCCTCGGGTGAGGCCCGGTCGGCGGCACGGATCAGGGCCTCGAAGTGGTCCAGATCGACGTCGACGAGGCCGGGTTCGATCAGGTAGCCGCCGGCGGCTACGCGCAGCGGGCCGTTCATCCGGTGATCGGGCTGCAGGTGACGGCGCAGGATACTGATGTAGCTTTCGAGGCAAGCCACGGGACTGCCGGGAGGATCCCCGTCCCACAGCAGCTCTATGGCTTCGTTCCTGGAGAGGGCGGCGCCGCGGTGCAGCAGCAGGATCTCCAGGAGCTGGCGTGGTTTGGTGCCGCCGAGGCTGTAGGCGTCAAGGACCCGCTCCGGGGTCCGGATCCGCAGGCTCCCGATCAGCTGCACCTTTATCGGTTGGTGCGGTACCGCGGGTGTATCCATGAATTGTCTCCCTCCGCCAAATGCTGTCTCGGGGCCCGGAACCCGACGTTGCCGGCCGTGCCAGATACTCCTGCCCGTCAGTCCTCCACACCGACGCTGGCATCAAAACTTTCATCAAACGGGAATGGCCGGGACTGCCGTGGCCGCAGCGGTGATCCGAACAGTTGGTAGGTCACGGACCGTCGGACTCGCGGTGAAGCCGACACTGGTGCCCGACAACTCAGGGACCGGAACCCGGCAACCACTTGGCTCCTGATCAGCAGACCTGCCGGGCAGGTCGCCAGAAACAAGGCGGTGCCTAGACCCCACGAAAACTTCACGCGCCTACTCGTCCTGAAAAATGCCACAGATCCGATGGTGGCCCATATGGATGAGAAGACTGTGAGAAATGAATTAATAAACTCTCATATGCCGGCCGGATAATGCGTGCTTGAAAATCCGCGCACGAGTCGTTATGGCCCGCAGGTGGATGAGAGAATTCTCATCAAAAGTCCAAGCTCATCTCATGGGTTGTATGAACGGCTAAACCCATGCGACTCATTGTCGTTTCCGGATACTCTCTTTACTGGACCCCCGGGGACTCGGTCCTGTTCCCTCTGCTGGCTTCAGGCAGATCCGGAGCTGCCTACGCTAATCGGGCCGTACTTGCTGCTGTAGAATCCGGAATTTCGGATGAGCTGGTGAATGCCTCATTGATAGAAAATGTATTACAAATTACCACCGTTTCTCGTCCGAAAGTATGAAAAAATATGTCCAGGAATTCGACACCGGAACCAGTCCGGGGTGTTCCTCGGGGTTGGGGTAATCGGTGTGCCTTAAACAGGAGAAGGAGTTCTGACAAGGGAGAGTAGAGGTGTCTAAGCACAAACGACGCCGCCGACCACCTCCGTATCCGCACCGACACGGCGGCGCTTCCCGGAAGTTCCCGCGGTAGCTGCACGGGCGCGGCGCGCAGTTCTCCGTCTCCTACCCGGTCCCGCTCGGCAAGGTCCACATGATCGACTGGATCAGCAACAAAAAGAACTGGCAGCCGGCCCTGGATGCGGACGGCAACGAACGCGAAAACGTCTACCACTTCCAGGTTAGTGGGCGACGCGGAATCACATGCGGCCGACCGGATCCCGAGGTGGATCCGTTCGGCGACCCGCCGGTTGACGAAACCATCATGCAGGTTTCCGACATCTTGCCCGCGAAGGGGCTAGGTCACCTACACCTATGACTTCGGTGACGACTGGGAGCACCTCATCACGCTGGAGAAGCTCCTCGACTCCGACTCAAAGGCACGTCTTCCTCGGCGCACCGGCGGGCAGGGGCGCGCATCAGGAGGACAGCGGCGGCATCTGGCGGACGACAGGACCTGCTGGAAGCGGTCGGGGATCCGGACCACCGAGCACAGGCACCTCAGGAATAGCTCGGACTGCGGCCGGGCGAGATCTTGGACCCCAAAGAGTTCAGCGTGGAAGAAGCCGACACAACGCTGGACGTCCTGGGTCAACGCCACCGAGAAAGGCTGGGGCAGATCTGTCGCCGACGTCGCACAAAAGGGCAGCGCCAGTGTCGGGGGAGCGGTCAAAGGTGTCTTCGGCGGCGCCCGAAGCCTTGCCGAACGGGCAATCCTGAAGCAGGCCAAGCGGATTGAGGCGGAGCGGGAGAAGCGGGAAAAGAACGTTGCTCCGGGCAGTGAGGTTGAAGTATCGGGACCGCAGGACAACTGACCGCAATAAGACAATGCCTAACTCCCACTCCCAAAAGTATTGGGAGTTGGGGGTTTGGTTCAGATCGATGACACAAACACGCCTTTTGTCGTATTGTTACGTGGCTCACCTTTTGTTTCGCGGCCGGCACGGTTACGGTTCGATGAAGCAATCATTAGACAGTGACGGGAAACCTTCTACCCACCGACGTGTTGGAGGACAAGAACATGAACAAGCGGCTCGAAGAGGCGCTCGCTATTCTGGACGAAATCGACGCTGACGATGCCAGCAGCGAGGCGCGCGGCCGCCGCGCCCATGCCCGGGTGCTCGCCATGATCGAATTCGCAGAGGAAGTCGCGGAACAGCGGCGCGAGCAGCGGATTGCGAATCTGCTGACGCTTGCGCAGTTCGGCAAGAAGGATTCCCAGGCCGCCCTGAACGAGGCACGGCGCCTCCTGGGCATCGACACGGAGACCAAGACGCTGAAGGGCGTTGCCTGAGGGCTTGCTGTGAAGGACTGATCCGGCCGCGGAACCGGCGTACTCTGGTGATAAAGCTTGCAAGGTCGGAAGGTGATTCCCATGGCCCGTGCGTGGACGCGCTGGCTTCCTGCCGCCGTCGTTCCGTCAATGATCGCCGCCGGTGCGGTGCTTGGCTCCGTGCAGGCGGGCGCCGCCGTCGACCTGCCGGACAAGACGCCGCAGGAAGTCCTGGAAATGGTGGCGGACAGCGATGGCCGTGCCCTCTCGGGAACGCTGGAGCAGACGTCCGCACTCGGCTTGCCTGAGCTGCCGGAGGACCGGAACGGGAACGACGACGGCGGGCGGCCGGGTGCCGCGGCCGCCCTGGAGATGCTGACCGGTTCGCATACTGCCCGGGTCTATCTGGACGGACACGACAAGGCGCGGCTGCAGGTGTTCGACCGCTGGGCGGAGCGGGACGTCATCCGCAACGGCCAGGAGCTCTGGCTGTACAACTCGCGGCAGAACGAAGCCGTCCACGCGACGCTGCCGAACCATGCGGCGGACAAAGCTCACGCCGAGGGCTACACGCCGGAGGATCTGGCGCAGCATTTCCTCAAGGCCATCGATCCCACGACGGAAGTGACCGTGGAAGAGGACGCCATGGTGGGCGGCAGGACGGCCTACACCCTGGTACTGGAGCCGGACAGCGCTCAGACGCTCATCGGATCCGTCTCGCTGGCGGTCGATTCCGAGACCGGACTGCCGCTGCGCGTGGAGGTGGAGGCGCGCGGCCAGGAGGAGCCGGCCTTCGAGCTTGGCTTCACCGAGCTGAGCCTTGAGACACCTGCAGCGGAGCTGTTCGCGTTCACGCCGCCGGCCGGGGCCGCGGTGACCGAGCACGCTGTGCGGGACCATGACGCGGACAAGCACGACTATGCCAAGGACGGCAAGGCCATCAAGCACGGAACCGGCTGGGAGACTGTGGTCGAGCTGCCGGCCAAGGACCGGCCGCAGGACCCAGCTACTTCAGACCTGCTGGACCAGCTCACCCAGTCGGTCGATGGCGGACGGCTGCTGTCCACCGCCCTGGTCAATGTGTTCCTGGCCGACGACGGCCGCGTGTTCGCTGGATCGGTTCCCCTTGAGCAACTGCAGGCGGCAGCGGAGGGCTGGTGAGCCCGTCCGCTGAGCTGGCGATTGAAACGAAAGGGCTGACCAAGCGGTTCGGCCGGCAGGCCGCCGTTGACAACATTGACCTGGCCGTTCCGCATGGCGCCGTTTTCGGCTTCCTGGGCCCCAACGGTTCCGGCAAGACGACCACTATCCGCGTGCTGCTCGGACTCGCCGGCGCCACGGGCGGCCGGATCCGGGTACTGGGCCAGGACATGCCCGCCCGGCTGCGGGACGTGCTGCCGCGGGTGGGCGCACTCATCGAAGGCCCGGCCTCCTACCCCTTCCTTTCCGGCGCCGACAACCTGCTCCGGTTCGACACCGCGGACCGGCAGGCATCCCGGGCCAGCCGCCGTGCCCGCGTGGACCAGGCGCTCGAACGCGTCGGGCTGACCCACGCGGCGGACAAGAAGGTGCGGGCATATTCGCTTGGGATGAAGCAGCGGCTGGGCATCGCCAATGCCCTGCTGGTCCCGCGCGAACTGCTGGTGCTGGACGAACCGACCAACGGGCTTGACCCGCAGGGAACCCGGGAGGTCCGCAGCCTGGTTCGCTCCCTCGCGGGGGAGGGCACGACCGTTTTCGTCTCCAGCCACCTGCTGGCGGAGGTCGAGCAGATGTGCACGCACGCGGCCATCATGAGTGCCGGCAGGCTTGTGGCGCAGGGGCCGCTGGAGGAACTCCGCCGGGCAGGGCGGGACCGGGTGAAGGTCCAGACACCGGACGCAGGGGGCGCCCGCCGCGTGCTGGAACGGCTCGGGCTCGCGCCGGACCAGCCGGACGCTGCCTCCGACGGACAGGTCAGCGCCCCGTTGACGGATCCGGCGCTGATGCCGGAGCAGATCGTTGCAGCCCTCGTGGCCGGGGGTGTGCGGGTCCGCCGGTTCGCGGTGGAGAACAGCAGTCTTGAGGAGCGGTTCGTGGCGCTGACCGGGGAGGGGTTCGATGTCGTCCAGTAAGTTGTCCGGCAGCCGTGCCCGTCCCCGCCCGGCGGCCGGGTGGGCGCTCCTTAGATCCGAACTGAGCGTGCTGTTCCGGCGCCGCCGGACCTGGGCGATGCTCCTGGCCCTGGCGGCCATCCCGGTGGTGATTGCCCTGGCCGTGAAGCTCTCCTCTTCGGATCCTGGTCCGGGACAGGGGCCGCCGTTCCTGGACCGGGTCACCCAGAATGGTCTCTTCGTAGCGCTGACCGGTCTGGTGGTCTCCGCCCCGCTGTTCCTGCCGCTGACCGTCAGCGTCGTCGCCGGGGATACGATCGCCGGCGAAGCGGGGCTGGGCACGCTGCGCTACCTGCTCACAGCCCCCGCCGGAAGGGTCCGCCTGCTGGCCGTGAAATATGCGGCCGCAGTGGTTTTCTGCCTTGCTGCGGCGCTGTCGGTGGCAGCGGCAGGTGCGCTGGTCGGCGTCGTTCTTTTCCAGGTGCAGCCGGTGACGCTGCTCTCCGGTGCGACCATCAGCGTGGGTGAATCCGTGCTGCGCCTGCTGCTGGTGGCCGGCTACGCCAGCCTCTCGCTGATGGGGCTTGCGGCCATTGGGCTATTCATTTCCACTCTGACCGAGGTGCCGGTGGGAGCCATGGCGGCCACCGCCGTACTGGCCGTGGTGGCTCAGATTCTCGGTGCCGTGCCGCAGCTGGAATGGCTGCACCCCTGGCTGTTCACACACCATTGGCTGAGCTTCGCCGACCTGCTGCGCGAACCGATCGTGTGGTCTTCCTTCGCGGACAACGCGCTCTTGCAGGGCGCCTACATTGCCACCTTCTGCGCCCTGGCCTACAGCCGGTTCGCCACCAAGGACGTGCTGTCCTGACCGGGCGGTAGCCGTTACCAACGCTACGCTGCCGGACGAAGGCCCGGCAGCGTAGCGGGTTCAGGCTGAACGGGGGGATTCCCCGGGGGCGTGCTGTGCCGGTCTAGAGTCCGTCGTCGGGTGCGCCCGGTGCGTCGTCCAGGCCCTCGGCGTGCGGTACTCCGTCATCCTCGACCTTGGTTTCGTCCGCGGCGTCCTTGGCTGCCTCTTCGGCCTCGTCCTCGGCGTCCTTAGCGTCTTCGGCTTCGTCCTCGGTGAGGGCCGGATCCGCGGCGGGGACGGCGGCCGGGTCGACCGCGGGGGCTACGGCGGTGTCGCCGTCGTCCGGGGCGTCGTTCAGGTCGACGTGGCCCGGTCCGTGAACGCCGTGGTCATCGATGATGGCGCCGGTGGCCGGATCGATCACCCCGCCGTCGTCAGCCTGGGCGGCGGCCGCTCCGCCTGCCATTACCATTCCGGCGATGGCTGCGGTGCCGAGGATCTTTCGCGTTGTCTTGTTCATGACTCTCTCCCAACTCATTTGTGCGGTTCAGGCTGCTCCCGTGTTGCCGGAGGCCGCCTGATCTGTTGATGCATCCAGTCTGTTCAGCGTTCGTGAGAGGGCCATGAGAAGAACGTGAGTCTTTTCTCATGAGGCTTCTGCGCGGTGCCGCCGCCGGCCCTGCACTTGCATTGTGGGTCAAAACCCATAATATGGGACAAGCGTTGTGCCTCCCGTCACAGCAACAAGCGTGTCCATAGCCTTCAGCGTTGAAGGTCCCAACCGATCGGATTCCTAATGTCTGATATCGCCATCTTGATCAACACGGCGGTGGCAGTGCTCGCCACCGTCGTGCTGATCGTCCGGTTCAAAGTCAACCCTGTCATCTCCCTGGTCATCGGTTCCGTCTACCTCGGCCTCTCCGCCGGCCTCGGCGTCACGAAGACCGTCGAAACCATCACCGGCGGCTTCGGCGAGATCATGGTGGAAGTCGGTCTGCTCATCGCCTTCGGCGTGCTGATGGGTTCGATCCTCAACGAGACCGGCGCCATCCGGCGGCTCGTCGAACACCTGCTGCGGGTCTTTGGCCCCAAGCGGCTGCCCTACACCATGGGACTGGCCGTCGGTACGCTCCTGCAGTCCATCTTCCTGGATGTCCTGCTCGTGATCTCGGCCCCGCTGGCCCGCCGCCTGGCCCCAAAGATCGGCAAGCTGGGCACGGCGCGGATGGCCACGGCCATGGCGATTGCCCTCGAGTGCGGCATCGTGTTCATGGTGCCCGGCGTCGCCGCACTAGCCCTGGCCGGGCTGCTGGGCGTGCCGCTGGGCAAGATGCTGGTATTCGGCCTGCTGCTGATTGTCCCGACCATCATCATCTCCATCGCCATCATGACGTTCCTGTTCCGCAAGGGCTTCTGGAACGAGGCCAAGGATGAGGACCACACCTTTGACCTGGAGAACGACGGCGATACCCCGGCCGCGTCCGACGGCACCGCCGGCGCCACTCCCGCCGGCGGTACAGTGCGCTCCAACAGGGACGGCTCGGCGGTCCCGCACGCGCAGCCGGCACCGGCCGGTGTGGCCCTGGCCGAACCCGAGGCGAAGTCCGCGCCGCTGCTGCTCCTGTTCGCGCCGCTGCTGACGTCACTGCTGCTCATCGGCGCGGGTGCCATCCTGGAAATCCTCGAAGTCGAGATCCCGTGGCTGGAGCTGCTCGGCGAGCCGATCATGGCCCTGCTGATCGGCCTGATCGGCACCGCCGTGGTGGGCCGCTACACCGTCGGCCAAAAGCGAGTGGAGGCAGCCATTTCCACCGGTTTCAAGGAGAGCGGCCAGATCCTCATCCTCACCGGCGTCGGCGGATCCCTGGCGGCAACGGTGGGCGCCGCGGGACTGGGCGACATCCTGGGCGGGTTCTTCTCCGCCAGCACCGTTGCCCCGCTGGTCGTCGTCTGGGGCATCGCCGCGGTCCTGCACATCGCCGTCGGCTCCGTGACGCTGTCCGCGATCACCTCGGCCGGCCTGCTGGCGCCAATCGCGCCGGCTCTCGGCATCGACCCCGTCCTGATCGCCCTGGCCGCAGGCGCCGGCTCCCTCTTCATGGTCCACGTCACCAGCAACACCTTCTGGCTGCTGCAGTCGCTGCTGGGCCAGAGCGTGCGGGGCGCCCTGAAATCGGTGAGCGTCGGCGTCTCGGTGGCGTCCGTCGTCGCACTCCTGCTGATCCTGCCCATGAGCCTGCTGTTCTAGGCACCGCCCCGGCCGGCAACAACAGACCACGAAACGAAGGAAGACAATGACACAGAATGCCATCGCCCCGCTGGACGGCGTCCGCGTGCTGGAACTGGGCAACTACATTGCGGCCCCTACCGCCGGCCGGCTGCTGGCGGACTTCGGCGCCGAGGTGATCAAGGTGGAGCGGCCGGGCACCGGCGATGAGCTGCGCAACTGGCGCCTCCACAAGGGGGACACGTCCATGCTGTACCGGACGATCAACCGCAACAAGAAGTCGGTGGTGCTGGACCTGCGGACGGAAGCGGGCCGGCAGGCGGTCCTGGAGCTGGCGGCGAAGTCGGACATCCTGCTGGAGAACTTCCGCCCCGGCACGCTGGAAAAGTGGGGGCTGGGCCCCGAGGTGCTCAACCAGGCCAACCCGGAGCTGATCATCACCCGCGTTTCGGCCTTCGGCCAGACCGGCCCGCTGTCCGAGCGGCCCGGATTCGCCGCCGTCGCCGAGGCCTACAGCGGATTCCGCAACCTGGTCGGGGATCCCGACCGCGCCCCGGTGCGCGTCGGCGTCTCGATCGGCGACTCCATCGCCGGACTGTACGCCGCCTTCGGCTCCGTGATGAGCCTGTTCCAGCGGGAAACACGACGCCGGACGGCGGCTTCCGCGGTGGCGTTGCCGGAGCGGATCATCGACGTGGCGCTGAACGAGGCGATGTTCTCCATGATGGAATCCCTGATCCCGGACTACGAGGCGTACGGGGTCCGCCGCGAGCGCACCGGCGGGCGGATGGAGGGCATCGCCCCGTCCAATGCCTACGTCTGTGCGGACGGAGCGTCCATCGTGGTGGCAGGCAACGGCGACGGCATTTTCCGGCGCTATATGGAGACGATCGGCCGGGCGGACCTGGGCTCCGATCCGGGACTGCAGACCAACGCCGAACGCTGGGCCCGGCGTGAAGAGCTGGACGCGGCGATCGGAGCATGGACCGGACGGCTCACCGCCGCCGAGGCGCTGGCGGCCCTGGACGCGGCCGGCGTTCCGGCCGGTCCGATCTACACGGCCGCCGACATTGTGGCCGACGAGCAGTACGCGGCGCGGAACATGATCCAGAAATTCGACGTGTCCACCGGCGAGGAAACGCTCTCCGACGTCGGCTTCCCGGGCATTGTGCCCGTGATCGGCGGGCAGTCGCTGCCGATCCGGAACCTCGGCCCGGACCTGGGCGAGAATACCGAGGAGGTCCTGGGCGGGCTGCTGAACATGGACACGGACCAGATCAATGCGGCATCGAGCCGCGAGGAGGCACTGCAGGCATGAGCTTCACCTACGAACCCCGCGCGGAACTCCGCGACGTCACCCTGCGTGACGGGCTCCAGCTGACCGGCAAGATGCTCTCCACCGAGGCCAAGGTGGAGACCGTGCGCGAGCTGCTGCGCCTGGGTGTGCCGTCCATCGAGCTCGGATCCATGGCCCGGGCGGACCTGGTGCCGCCGATGGCCAACACGCTTGAGGTGGTCCAGGCGCTGACGCCGGAGGAACTGGAGAAATGCTGGATCTGGGTCGCTACCCCGGGCCATGTGGCCAAGGCCGCGGCCGCCGGGGCGCGGAATTTCCAGTACTGCCTCTCGGCGTCGGACTCCCACAACCAGGCGAACATCGGCCGCAGCACGGATGCCAGCCTGGAAGCGCTGCCGCAGGCCGTGGAGTACGCCCGTGCCGTCAACGGGCAGATCCAGCTCTGCATCGCCACCTCCTTCACCTGCCCGTTCGAAGGCATCGTGCCGGAGGAGCGGGTGCTGTCCATCGCCAAGGATCCGCGGGCCGAGGGCACCTGCGACATCGTCATCTGCGACACCCTGGGCCAGGCGGTTCCGGCGCAGGTGGCGAGTTTGATCCGGCGGGTGCGGGATGAGTCCCCCGCGCGGCGGATCGTCTACCACGGCCACGACACCTGGGGGCTCGGCGTCGCCAACACCCTGGCAGCGATCAGCGCCGGCGCCACCCTGGTGGACGGGGCGCTGGGCGGGCTGGGCGGCTGCCCCTTCGCCCCGGGGGCCAGCGGCAATACCTCGACCGAGGACATCCTGTTCGCCACCCGGCCGGAGTGGCTGACCCCGGACACGTTCGCCGGCCTGGTGGAGCTGTCCGAGAAGCTGCTGGCGGACCTGGGCGAACCCAACCGCTCCAAGTCCGCGCAGGGCGCCCGGTCCAAGGCGGAGGCCTTCGAGTGGGTTATCGCCTCGGACAAGGTCCCGGCCTGCGACAGGAGCAAGTGAGCATGGGAAGCAGGTTCCTGGTCACCACGCCCATCCCGTCGCCTGGTCTTGGGCTGCTCAAGGAAGCCGGCCAGGTCACGGTCCTGCCCGAGCCTCCCGACCATGAAACCCTCGGTGAGCTGTGCGCGTCCGGTGATTTCGACGTCGTCCTCACCCAGTTGCGAGACCTGGTGGACGCACCGCTGCTGGCCCGTGCCCGGGTGCGCGGGGTGTCCAACTTCGCGGTCGGCTACAATAACATCGACGTGGACGCCGCCACCGCCCACGCCATCATGGTGGGCAACACCCCCGGTGTGCTCACGGATGCGACGGCGGACATCGCGCTGCTGCTGATCCTGGGCACGGCCCGGCGGGTGGTGGAGGCGGACCGGATAGTCCGCGAGGGGAGGTTCCACGGCTGGGAACCGGAACTGATGCTCGGCAGCGATGTCTCCGGACGGGTGCTGGGACTGGCCGGGTTCGGCCGGATCGCCCGGGCCGTTGCCCGGCGCGCGCTGGGCTTCGGCATGGAGATCATCTTCGCCCCGCGGCCGCCGGGGGACCGGCCGGTCAGCGACGAGGAGCTCGGTGAGTTTGCCGGCAAGGTCCGCCAGGTGCAGTGGGAGGAGCTCGTGGAGCGCAGCGACTTCCTGTCCCTGCACCTGCCGCTGACGGAGCAGACGCACCACCTGGTCGACACCGCGGTGCTGGCCCGGATGAAGCCCGGAGCCATCCTGATCAATACCGCCCGGGGTCCGGTGGTGGACGAAGCCGCGCTGGTGGACGCGCTGCGGAACGGGGAAATTGCCGGGGCCGGCCTGGACGTCTTCGAGGACGAACCGCGCCTGGCGCCCGGGCTGGCCGAACTGCCCAACACGGTGCTGCTCCCGCATGTCGGCAGCGCCACGGTGCCGGTCCGCGCCGAGATGGCGCGGCTGAGCGCACTGAATGCCATCGCGATGGCCGAAGACCGGATTCCGCCGCATGCCGTGAACCCGGAGGCCTGGGTATGACGGTTCTGATCGCCCCGGACAGCTTCAAGGGCACCTACACCGCCGCCGAGGTCGCCGCGGCCGTGGCCGCCGGCGTCGATGCGGGCGGCGGCCGCTCCGTCCAGCTTCCCGTGGCCGACGGCGGCGAAGGCACCTTCGATGCGTTGTGCCGCGGACTCGATGCCGTTCCGGTTCCGGTTCAGGTGCAGAATCCCTGGGGGAGTCCCGCCCAAGCCGAGATCGGGATCGCCGGCGGCACCGCCGTCGTCGAACTCGCCCAGGCCAGCGGCATTACCATGCCGCACGCCGGCCACCGCGATCCGGTGGCGGCCAGCACCTACGGCACCGGCATGATGATCGCCGCCGCCGTCCGGCTCGGGGCGCGGAACATCCTGGTCGCCGCGGGCGGTTCCGCCACCACTGACGGCGGCTCCGGCGCCGTCAGTGCGATCGAGGATACGGGCGGACTGCAGGGAGCCCGGCTCACTGTGCTCTCCGACGTGACCACCACGTTCCTGGATGCGGCCCGGATCTTCGGGCCGCAGAAGGGCGCGGATGCGGCCACGGTGCAGGTGCTTGAAGACCGGCTGAGGCGGCAGGCCGCTCAGTATCCGCGGGCTCCCACCGGGGTACCGCGCACCGGCGCGGCGGGCGGATTCGCCGGCGGACTGTGGGCTCACTACGGGGCGGAACTGGTCTCGGGAGCAGACGTTGTCCTTGACGCCGTCGGATTCGATGCGCACCTTGCCCAGGCTGGCGCCGTCGTCGTCGGTGAGGGGCGGCTGGATTCGCAGACCGGCGACGGCAAGATCATTTCGGCCATCCTGCGGCGCGTCCGCGAATGCGGGAGTGACGTGCCCGTCTTCGCCGTCGTCGGATCCGTGGCAGCGGATCTGGGTGATTACCGCGCGAACTTCGCCGACGTTATCGTCGCCTCGGACGCAGCCGCCATGCGCGCTGCGGGGGCGGCCGTCACCGGTTCCCTGACCGGCGCCGGAGCTGCCGGTTAGGACTTGCCCTCGCCCGGGAACCGGCCGCCGATGAGCCGGGTCATGCGTTCGGCGGTCTGCAGGAGCGTCTCCACCCAGCCGTCGCAGACCTCCCGCGGCATGCGCAGTGTTGGACCGCTGATTGTGACGGCGCCGACCAGGCCGGCGGCGGAGTCGAAGACCGGGGCGGACAGGCCGGAGGACCCGTCCTCGCGCTCGCCGGTGGTGATGGCGAAGCCGTCGGCACGGGTCCGCTTCACCGCGGTCTCCAGATCCTCGGAGCTGGTGATGGTGGTTTCGGTGATCGGCTCCAGCGGCGACTGCAGCACCGAGTCCAGCAGCTCCGGGTCCCAGGCCAGCAGCACCCTGCCGGCCGAACCGGCGTGCAGCGGCAGGATCTTGCCCAGATGCATTTCACGCCGCAGCGCGTGGCGCGTTTCGGCGAGCGCCACGCAGACGCGGTAGCGCTGCTCGGCCTTGAAGAAGCAGGCGGTCTCGCCCGTGGTATCCCGCAGGTCCTTCAGCAGCGGGCTGATGACGTCCAGCACTTCCTTGCCGCGGGTGGCCGGTGCGGCCCAGTAGGCCATCTTGAGCCCGATCCGGTATGCGTCCTCCTCGCGGTCCAGGAATCCCTGGGCGGTGAGATTCGTGACGAGCCGCTGGACGGTGGAGGTGGGCATCCCCGTGGCCTCGCGGATGTCGGCCAGGGTGAGCACCGGCCGGGTCAGGGAGAAGGCATCCAGGATCGAGGTGATTTTCCCCAGCACGAGCAGCGGATTGTTGCTTGACTTGGCTGGTGGTTGGGCCCCGGGCATAGGACTCACGCTAGACGGTGGCCGCAGGGCAGTCCAATTGGCTATGCCCGCCGTCAAGGCAGTGGCGGATTATTACTCCCCGCCGGAAAACCGGACGTAACCGGACGAAAAGTTGCACGGCGAGCCGCCGCCGTCGAACACTTGAAGGACCAAACGCCCGTAACCCGTTCCGGAAGCCGGACGGGAGCTGTGCGTCATTTCAGTGCGATGTATTCAAGGAGCAGCGGTGAAGTCCACGTCGACAAGATCGTCCGGGAGCACCCAGGTCAAGTGGTCCAGGCTTATCTGGATCGTGGCCGCGGCAGTGCTGGCGCTGCTGCTGGTGGTGCTGCTGGCCAGATGGCTGAGAACCCTGCCCGCGGTGGAGGCGTTCCTGCTGGACTATCCCGGCCACTCGGAGTTGCCCGCCGGCGCGCCGGTTGGATTGCCGGCCTGGCTGGGCTGGCAGCATTTCCTGAACGTGTTCCTGCTGGTGCTGATCATCCGCTCCGGCTGGCAAGTCCGCACGGCTACCCGGCCGCCGGGGCACTGGACGCGGAACAACAAGGGCATGATCCGGACCAAGAACCCGCCGACGAAGATCAGCCTGGACCTGTGGTTCCACCTCTCCCTGGATGCGCTGTGGGTGCTGAACGGCATCATCTTCATCGTCCTGCTCTTCGCCACCGGGCAGTGGATGCGCATCGTGCCCACCAGCTGGGACGTGTTCCCGAATGCGGTTTCCACCGCGCTGCAGTATGCCTCGCTGAACTGGCCGACCGAAAACGGCTGGGTCAACTACAACAGCCTCCAGCTGCTGACCTACTTCGCCACCGTCTTCATCGCCGCCCCGCTGGCCATCCTCTCCGGCCTGCGGACCTCCCCCGCGTGGCCGAAGAAAGCGAAGGTCAACCGGTTCTTCCCGATCGAGGCCGCCCGCGCGATCCACTTCCCGGTCATGGTCTACTACGTGCTGTTCATCATCGTCCACGTGACCCTGGTGCTGGCCACGGGGGCGCTGCGCAACCTCAACCACATGTACGCCGCGCGCGATGACGGCAGCTGGGCGGGATTCTGGATCTTCGCGGCCTCGCTGGCCGTCATCGTGGCCGCCTGGTTCCTGGCGCGGCCGCTGTTCCTGCGCCCGATCGCCTCGCTGTACGGGAAGGTCACCCGCTAGCGAACGACGCCGGCACCTGGTTCCGCTCGAACAGAACCTTTGGGCGGAACCTGGCCGCCGCCGTCGTTCCCTTCCGCGGTACGGTGGGTGCGTTGACTCCGGAACCAGGCCAGTCCCGGACGCAATCTGGGACCAAGTCAACCTGAGTTGAAGAAGGGATCAGCCGTGGAAAAGTATTTTGCCGGTGACAACCGGTCGATGCGGGAACGCATGCTCGCCGGGGACCTGTACATTGCCAATGATCCCGAGCTTGCTGTGGACAGCCTTCGGGCGGTCGAGCTGGCGGACCGGTACGGGCGGACATATCCCATGGACAGGTCGGAAGCCGGGCGCATCCTGGCACAGCTGTTGGGATCAATCGGCCCGGGCAGCGAGATCCGCCCGCCGCTGTTCGTCGATTACGGCAAGTACATCAGCATCGGGGCGCGCACCTTCATCAACTACAACCTGACCGCCCTGGACGTCGCCGCCATCACCATCGGTGACGACGTGCAGATCGGCCCGAACGTCCAGCTGCTCACGCCCACCCACCCCGTGGAGCCCGGGCCGCGCCGCGACAAGCTCGAGGCGGCAGAGCCGATCACCATCCGGGACAACGTGTGGATCGGCGGCGGCGCGATCGTGCTGCCGGGTGTCACGATCGGGGAGAACTCTGTTGTGGGTGCCGGCGCGGTGGTCACGCGGGACCTGCCCGCGAACGTGGTGGCGGTCGGCAATCCGGCGCGCGTCGTCCGCGAGATCTGAGGCGGTGCCCCATGGTGCGCGGAGCTACCCCTTGACGCCCTGCTACCCCTTGACGCTCTGTTATCCCTTGACGCAGAGCACCGTGCGCAGGTGCTGCACGACGTCGACCAGGTCCTTCTGCGCTTCCATCACCGAGTGCAGGTCCTTGTAGGCGGCCGGGATTTCGTCCACGATGCCCTGGTCCTTGCGGCATTCGACCCCGGAGGTCTGTGCCACCAGGTCCTGGACCGTATATCTCCGCACGGCCGCGTGCCGGGACATCAGCCTGCCGGCACCGTGCGAGGCCGACTGGAACGAGGCGTCATTGCCGCGGCCGCGGACAATATAGGATCCGGCCCCCATCGATCCGGGGATCAGGGCCAAATCTCCCTTGCCGGCGCGGATGGCGCCCTTGCGGGTCACGAGCATGCTCTCGCCGTCGATGGTTTCCTCGGCCACGAAGTTGTGGTGGCAGTTGATCTCCCTGCCGAAGGTGACGTGCGCGTGCCGGAAGTGCCGCGTGACCTGCTCCTTGAACAGGCCCATCATGACCGCGCGGGAGCGGGCGGCATATTCCTGGGCCCACCAGAGGTCATGGCGGTAGGCGTCCATCTGCGGGGTGTCCGCCAGGAACACGGCCAGGTCGCGGTCCACGAGGCCCTGGTTGTATGGCAGCGAGCGGGCGATCTGCAGATGGTGATCCGCCAGTTCCTTGCCGATGTTGCGGGAACCCGAATGCAGCGTCAGCCAGACATGATCGGATTCGTCGAGGCAGAGCTCGATGAAGTGGTTGCCGCTGCCGAGGGTACCCAGCTGCGCCCGGGCCCGCGACTCGAGCCTGCGGACCCCCGGGTGCAGGTCCTGGAATCCGGACCAGAACTGCGCCCAGCCCTTGTCCAGGCCCAGGCGCTTCAGGTCCACCGGTCTGTCGTGGGAGTTGGCCCCGACTGGGATCGCGGACTCGACGGCCAGCCGCAGCCCGTGCAGGTTGATCAGGTCGGCGGCGGTCAGGGACGTCCGTACCGCGTTCACGCCGCAGCCGATGTCCACACCGACGGCCGCCGGGGCAACAGCGTCGCGCATGGCGATGACGGAGCCGACCACAGCGCCCTTGCCGACATGGACGTCGGGCATGACCCGGACACCGTGGACCCATTCAAGGGACGCGATGTTGTGCAGCTGCTGCAGGGCCTCCGGCTCGATTTCGCTTTCGCGCTGCCACAGCAGAACCGGGTGCTTGGTGCCGCGCATTTGAACGGGAAACATGGCGATTCCTTCCTGTTCCATCATCCCGCGTTCCGGCGCCGTGCGGACCGCCGGGCGCCCAATGGTCGCATCGCGTGGCTATTCGTCCGGGATGCCAGCATGAAGTGACCATTGGTCAGGTCCCGCCGGCTGGTTGCTGGCCTAAACTCAGTGTGCCGGACGGCGCGTCCGGTCCGATAGCGCGACAGGAGGCTTGCGATGGCCGGCGGCAGCCGTGAGCAGGGGCGGACTGTGACTTCAAAGGTGCTCAGCATCCTGGAGGCGTTCGAGAAGTCCCACGGTGCACTGAGCCTGACGGAGATCTCCGAGGGCTCCGGACTTCCGCTCAGCACTACTCACCGCCTGGTCGCGGAGTTGTCTGACTGGGGCTTTCTTTCGCGCGGAGCCACCGGCCGGTACCAGCTGGGAATCCGGCTGTGGGAACTGGCCCAGCACGCGGGGCGGCAATTGCGCGAGGCGGCCCGGCCGTTTGTGCAGGACCTCTTTTCGCTCACCGGCGAGACCGCGCAGCTGGCGATCCGGGAAGGGCATGAGGTGCTCTATATCGAGCGCATGTACGGCACCAAGCGGGTTCCGCGGGCTTCCCGGGTCGGCGGGCGGCTGCCGATGCATGCAACGGCGGTCGGAAAGGCCATCCTGGCCTTCGAGGAGGACTGGGTCCGCCAGACGTACCTGAACCGGCAGCTGGAACGGACCACCCCCCACACGCATGCCAATCCCCGCCGGCTTGCGGAGGAGCTGGACCAGATCCGCGAGCAGGGCTACGCCACCACTTTGGAAGAAGCGAGGCTGGGCTCGTGCTCCATCGCGGTGCCGGTGTTCCATGCCGGCAGGATCGGCGCGGGCCTGGGACTGGTCATGGCCTCTTCGCAGGGTGTCTCAATGACCCGGTATCTGCCGGCGCTGAAGGGAGTCTCGGCGCAGATCGAGCGCGCCACCGCGCACATTCCGCTTGAATCGCTGCTGGGCAGCCACGCCCGGAAAGGCTGACCCGCCGGCCGCAGCCGCCACCCGCCAGCGGCCGGTTTCCGGCTCCGGCAGCGGCGCCGGATTAAATCAACTTCCACTCAGTGGAAGCGAGTGGTGTGCGCCATACAGTGATTCAGGCAACACTGGAATGCGAACGAACCCGAGGGCGGCCCAGTTGCCGGCCCGGGAACCGAATTCCAAGGAGTACTGATGTCACCGTCGACTGAAACGGCTGCCCGTTGCCCCTTCGGCTATGGTGCCGAGGCCCCCGCCGGGCACCACGGCTACGAACCGTTCCAGCAGAAGGACCCGTTCCCGGCCTACGCCCAATTGCGGGCGGAGCAGCCGGTCATGTTCGATGAGCGCATCGGCTGCTACGTCCTGACCCGCTATGAGGACATCAAAGCCGTCTTCGAGGACTGGGAGACATTCTCCAGCGAAAACGCCCAGGCTCCGGTGCGCGAACGCGGTCCGGCTGCCAAGAAGATCATGGAAGAGGGCGGGTTCACGGCCTACTCGGGGTTGTCGGCACGGCGGCCGCCGGAGCATACGCGCATCCGCTCCGTGGTGCAGAAAGCTTTCACCCCGCGCCGGTTCAAGGTGCTGGAGCCGTTCATCCGGCAGAACGTGGTGGACCAGCTGGAAAAGATGCTGGCGAACCCTGGGCGCCGCGGCGACATTGTCCGCGACCTCGCCTACGAGGTGCCGACCATCACCATCCTCACGCTGATCGGCGCGGACGTCACGAAGGTGGATATGTTCAAGCGCTGGAGCGACTCCCGCGCCGCCATGACCTGGGGCGATCTGTCCGACGAGGAGCAGATCCCGCATGCCCACAACCTGGTGGAGTACTGGCAGGAGTGCCAGCGGCTGGTGCGGGTGGCCAAGGAGGAAGGCGGCGACAACCTCACCGCGGACCTGGTGAAGGCCCAGCGGGAGGGTGCCCAGATCAGCGACCACGAGATCGCTTCCGTGCTCTACAGCATGCTCTTCGCCGGACATGAAACCACCACCACGCTGATTTCCAACGCGGTACGCGTGCTGCTGGCGCACCCGGATCAGTGGCAGCAGCTGATCGAGGAGCCCAAGAAGGTCCCGGCCGCGATCGATGAGGTGCTGCGGTACTCCGGCTCAATTGTGGGCTGGCGCCGCAAGGCCTTGAAGGACACCGAGGTAGGCGGCGTGGCGATTCCCGAAGGCGCCGAACTGCTGCTGCTGATGGGCTCGGCCAACCGTGATGCGCAGAGGTTCGACGACGGTGAGGAGTTCGACATTTCCCGCCCCAATGCGCGCGAACACCTGTCCTTCGGCTTCGGAATCCACTACTGCCTGGGCAACATGCTCGCCAAGCTGCAGGCCAAGATCGCGCTGGAGGAAATCATCCGGCTGGCACCGAACCTGAAGCTGGCACAGCCGGAAGCGATCGAGTTCCGCGAGAACCTCTCCTTCCGCGTCCCCGAATCCGTTCCCGTCGCCTGGGAGGCCTAAGCACCATGGAAAGCAACGACTACATCCAGTTTTTCGACGGCGGCATTGAGCCGAAGCTCGAAATCCTCGGCGGCAAAGGCGCGTCCCTGGTCACCATGACCTCGGCCGGAATGCCCGTACCTCCGGGCTTCGTCCTCACCACCGCCGCCTTCGACCAGTTCATGGCCGAAGCCGGCATCACAGCGGAAATCCATGAACTGCTGGAAGGACTGGACCCGGAGGACGTGGCGCAGGTGGAGAAGGTATCCGCCGGTATCCGTGCCGACATCTGTTCCAAACCTGTTCCGGCCAGCCTGCGGGCCCAGACCCTTGAGGCCTACGAGGCGCTGATGTCCCGGTTCGACGCCGCCGTTCCAGTCGCGGTCCGCTCCAGCGCCACCGCCGAGGACCTGCCCGACGCCTCCTTTGCCGGACAGCAGGACACTTATCTGTGGCTCGAAGGCGTCAAGTCCGTCACGGAGCACATCCGGCAGTGCTGGGCTTCACTGTTCACCGCGCGGGCCATCATCTACCGGCTGAAGAACTCCATCCCCAACGAAGGTCTCTCGATGGCCGTCGTAGTGCAGAAGATGGTCAACTCCAAGGTCGCCGGCGTCGCCATGACGCTGGACCCGGCCAACGGGGACCGCTCCAAGATCACCATTGATTCCTCCTACGGAGTGGGCGAGATGGTGGTCTCCGGCCAGGTCACCCCGGACAACATCGTGCTGGACAAGGTCACGCTGGCTATCGTCTCCGAACACCTGGGCGACAAGCACGCCGAGCTGGTCCCGGACCGCGCCGCCCACACCCTGGTCGAGCGCGAAGTTGACGCCGAGCGCCGGGCCCGCCGGAGCCTGACCGACGACGAACTGCGTGCCGTCGCGGCGATGGCCAAGCGCGCGGAGAAGCACTACAAGTGCCCGCAGGATATCGAATGGGCCCTGGACGCGGACCTGCCCGACGGCGCGAACCTGCTGCTGCTGCAGTCCCGTCCGGAGACGGTGCACTCGTCGAAGCCCGCCGCAGCGCCGGCCGCAGCGGCCATGGCGACCGGGGCGTTCAGCCTTGGCAGCATCACCGCCTCGCTGCTGAAAACCTCCGCCTGACCTGGATTCCCCCCCATTACCGCTGTCCCCAGGCTCGACGTCGAGCTGAAACCGAAAGGACACCCATGTCCCTGAAGTCCTTCCCGAAACCGTCCGAACTGCCGGTGCCCGCCGGCGCCGAGGGCTGGGAGAAGATCTACCCGTACTACCTGGTCTTCCAGGACAAGCTCAAGGAGCAGGAAGACGCCAAGTTCTGGTTCTGCGACAGCCAGCACTGGCCCACCGTTTTCAAGCCGTTCGAGACCATCGGCGGTGAGTTCGCGGTGAAGTGCCTGGGCCAGTACAACGCCCGGCACCTGATGATTCCCAACGCCAACGGCATCGAATTCCGCATCCACCTGGGCTATCTCTACATGTCCCCGATCCCGGTGCCGGAGGAGCAGATCGCCGAGCGCGTGCCGCTGTTCGAACAGCGCGTGGGCCACTACTTCCAGAACTGGGAGGAACTGCTCAAGCAGTGGCATGTGAAGGTCCGCGGCACCATTGAGGAGATGGAGTCCCTGTCCTTCCGGAAGCTCCCCGACATGGTGCCGATGGATGACATCGTTACCGGCAAGGCCAAGGACGGCTCCGAGGTCCTGCTGGAGAACTACGACCGGCTGATCCAGCTGACCTACCAGAACTGGCAGTACCATTTCGAGTTCCTGAACCTGGGCTACATCGCCTACCTGGACTTCTTCAACTTCTGCAAGGAAGTCTTCCCGAACATCCCGGACCAGTCGATTGCCACGATGGTCCAGGGCGTGGACATGGAGCTGTTCCGGCCGGACGACGAGCTCAAGCAGTTGGCCACACTCGCCGTGGAACTGGGCATCCAGTCCGCTTTCGGCAATACCGACGACGTCGAAGCCACCCTGGCTGCCGTCCGCGCCTCCGCTGGCGGGGACCGCTGGATCCGGCAGTACGAAGCGGCCCAGGACCCCTGGTTCAACTTCACAGTGGGCAACGGCTTCTACGGGCACGACAAGTACTGGATCGAGCACCAGGAGATCCCGCTGGGCTACATCGCCGACTACATTCGCCGGCTGGACGAGGGTCAGCAGATCATGCGCCCCAAGGAAGAGCTGATCGCGGAGAAGGAACGCATTGTCGAGGAATACCGCGAGCTGCTGGAAGGCGACGCCCAGGCGGTCTTCGACGCCAAGCGCCAGTTGGCCGCCACCGCGTACCCGTACGTGGAAAACCACAACTTCTACATTGAGCACTGGACCATGGGCGTGTTCTGGCGCAAGATCCGGGAACTGTCCCGGATGCTGCACGCCGAGGGCTTCTGGAACGAACCGGACGACCTGCTCTACCTGGGCCGCAACGAGGTCCGGGACGCGCTCTTCGACCTGGTCACCGGCTGGGGTGTCGGCGCCGAACCGATCGGCTCCACCTACTGGCCGGAGGAGATCGAACGCCGCCGCGGCATCGTTAACGCGCTCAAGACCGCCCGCCCGGCACCGGCCCTGAACACGCCGCCGGCGTCCATCACCGAACCGTTCACCCGGATGCTCTGGGGCATCACCACCGAACAGGTCCAGCAGTGGCTGGGCGAGGGCGAAGAGGTCGACGGCGGCGGGCTGCGCGGCATGGCCGCGTCCCCCGGCGTGGTCGAAGGCTTTGCACGGGTGGTCATGGACGCGGACCAGCTCGGCGAAATCCAGCAGGACGAAATCCTGGTGGCGCCGGTGACAGCCCCCAGCTGGGGTCCGATCTTCGGCAGGATCAAGGCCGCCGTCACGGACATCGGCGGCATGATGAGCCACGCCGCCATCGTCTGCCGCGAATACGCGCTGCCCGCGGTGACCGGCACTGGCTCCGCCTCCACCACCATCAAGACCGGCCAGCGCCTGCGGGTGGACGGGACCAAGGGCACCGTGGAGATCCTGGACGCCGAAGGGGCGGGTGAGCCGCTCGTCGTCGGCCCGGGCGCCCACAGCCACGCCTGAGCCGGTTCCCCTTCCGGCCAGGCGATCCCCGTCGGGCCGGGGCATCCCCCCAATGCCCCGGTCCGGCCCCCCCAATTGAAAGATGTGACATGACGCAGCAATCCACTCCAACGCCCGCCAGCGAGCGCACGGTACTGATCACCGGTGCCGCCGGCGGCCTGGGCCGGGCCTTCGCCCTGGGGTTCGCCGGCCGCGGCTACCGTGTGGCCGTAGCAGATGTGAACCTGGCCGGCGCGGAGGAAACCGCCCGGCTGGTCCGGGACACCGGGGCGCAGGCGGCGGCCTTTGAGGCCGACGTGACCAGCGCCGACTCCACCCGGGCCCTTGCCGAAAGGTGCGCCGAATTCGGGAACGGAGGCATCGACGTCGTACTTAATAACGCGGCGATCTACGCCACCGTGACCCGCAGCCCGTTCGAGGAGATCGACCCGGACGAATGGGACCTGGTGATGAACGTGAACCTCAAGGGGCCGTGGTTGGTCACCCGGGCCGCGAGCAAGTACCTGCCCGAGGGCGGGCGCGTTATCAACCTCTCCAGCGCCACCATCTACTCCGGCTCCGAGCAGTGGCTGCACTATGTGGCCTCCAAGGGCGGCGTGGTGGCCATGACCCGGGTGCTGGCCAAGGAGCTGGGCCGGCGGGGGATCACGGTCAACGCGATCGCCCCCGGGTTCACGCTCACCGAGGCCAGCTACTCCCTCATGGACAACGCGGAAAGCTACGGCGTGGACCGCGGCGCCCTCAAGCGCGCCAGCCAGCCGGAGGACATTGTCGGCGCGGCATTGTTCCTGGCCGGACCGGACAGCTCCTACATCACCGGCCAGACCCTCGTCGTCGACGGCGGCCGCCAGTTCATCTAGACCACTTACCACCCGAAGGAGAACCATGCCTACGGTACATTTCACCGACACGGAAGGAACCGTCCGCGACGTTGCAGGCAACGCCGGCGACTCGGTCATGGAGACCGCGGTGCGCAACGGCGTCCCCGGCATCGTGGCCGAATGCGGCGGCTCGCTGTCCTGTGCCACCTGCCATGTCTTTGTCGGCGAGGACTGCCTGGACCAGTTGCCGCCCATGGAGGACATGGAGGACGAGATGCTCTACGGCACGGCCGTGGACCGCGAGGACAACTCCCGCCTGTCCTGCCAGCTGCGCCTGGCCGAGGACAGCGAGCTGTACGTCACCACCCCGGAAACGCAGGTCTGACATGGCTGCCACCGCAACAAGTACGACGGCGGCCCCCGCAGCCGCGGCCGGCGGCGCCGTGCGCACAGGGCTGCTGATCATCGGCGCGAGCCAGTCCGGCGTCCAGCTGGCGGTTTCGCTGCGGGGCCTGGGGTTCGACGAGCACATCACCCTGCTGGGTGACGAGGACCACCGGCCCTACCAGCGCCCGGCCCTGTCCAAGGAATTCCTGCAGGGAACCGTGGAGAGCGAATCCCTGATCTTCCGCTCCAATGAGTACTGGGACGAACACAATGTGGCCCTGGTCAAGGGCGAGCGCATTGTCCGGATCGACCGGGAGGAGGACGGCTCCGGAGTGGCGCACGCGGCCGCCGGCGCACAGTATCCGTTCCGGCGGCTGGCCCTGACCGTGGGCGCCCGTGCCCGCCAACTGGACCTGCCCGGCGCGGACCTGGACGGGGTGGTCTACCTGCGCAATGCCGATGACGCGCTGGAGCTGAAGGCCCGGCTGGACGGCGTCCGCGAGGCCGTGGTCATCGGCGGCGGGTTCATCGGGCTCGAAGCAGCCTCCAGCCTGCAGAAGATGGGCAAGTCCGTCACGGTGCTGGAGTACGGTCCGCGGCTGATCGGCCGGGCCGTGGGCGAAGAAACCAGCGAGTACTTCCTGCAGGCGCACCGGGACCGCGGCCTGGACATCCGGCTCAACGCCCGGATGAACCGGCTGGTGCCGGACGGCAGCCGGGTGGCCGGCGTCGAACTAGCAGACGGCACGGTGGTACCGGCGCAGCTGGTGCTGGTGGGCATCGGCGTGGTACCCAACACGGAACTGGCCGAACAGCTGGGCCTTGAGGTGGACAACGGGATTGTGGTGGACCGCCACGCCCTGGCCTCCGACGGCACCACGGTGGCGGTGGGGGACGTGGCAAACATCCCCAACCCGCTGCCCGGTGCTCCGGCCGGCGAGCGGATCCGGCTGGAAAGCGTGAACAACGCCATCGAGCACGCCAAGGTTGCCGCGTACTCGCTGATGGGCCGGCGCGAGGACTACGCCGGGATTCCGTGGTTCTGGTCCAACCAGGCGGATCTGAAGCTGCAGATCGCCGGGCTGACCCTGGGCTACAACCGGACCGTGGTGCGGCGCGACGAGGCGCGCGGCAAATTCTCCGTCCTCTACTACCGCCAGGGCCGGATCATCGCCGCCGACTGCGTCAATGCGCCGCTGGACTTCATGACGGTCAAGAACGCGCTGGCGAAGGGCCTGAACATACCCGCGGACGCCGCGGCGGATCCCGCCGTCGTCCTGAAAACCATCGTCACGGACGGCTAAGGAGCCCCATGAGCACCCCCGATACCCAGACCCAGCAGGACACCGCCCCGGCCTGGGCCGCGGCCGACGCCGGCGCGCATGCCGAGGATCCGCGCGCCCGCGCCTTCGCGGCGGCCCACCCGGTCCGGCCGGTTCCGGCCCCAGGCCCGGTCGACACCTCGCCGATCGCCGGAACACCGGCCTCCGGTGGACTGGACCCGCTGTGGAAGACGGTCGTGGCGGAGACCCGCACGCGCGGCAACGATATCCACCTGCCGATCTCGCTGGCGTACGCCGAGCGGCTCTGCCGCGCCTACCCCGACGCCGATGCCGAGCTGGTCCGCGTTGCCATCCTGCTGCACGACACCGGCTGGGCCCACGTGGACGAGTCGCGGATCATCTCCGAGGGATTTGCCGGGGACTGGCGCAAGGCCGCCATCCGGTACGAGCATGAGGCCGAAGGCTGCAAGGTGGCCCGCCGGGTCCTGCCCGGCCTCGGCTACTCCCCGGAGTTCATCGACCGGGTCTGCGAGATCATCGACGGGCATGACACCCGCCCGGTGGCCTACTCGCTGGAGGATGCGCTGGTCCGGGACGCGGACCGGCTGTGGCGGTTCGACCACGCGGGGATTGCGCTGGCCTCCTCCTGGTTCGGCATGTCGCCCGACGTCTACACGGACCGGCTGGCCGCGGAGATTGTTCCCGAACTGATTACCGAGGCCGCGGTGCAGATCGGCACCGCGGACCTGGCGCGCTCCAATGCGCTGCTCAAGACAGGAGTGATCCGATGACCACAGCTACCGAGGGCGCAGCCGTCGCTGCGGCACCCGGCCAGGTGCCGGCGTCGTCCGCCATCGAGGCCCGCGCCGCGCTGTCCCTGCCGTACACCCAGGTGGAGGACTTCTTCATCGACGGCGCCTGGACGCCGGCTGCCGGTTCCGACCGGAGCCCGGTGACGGACCCGGCCACCGGACAGGTCTGGGGCTCGGTGCCGGAGGGCACCGCACAGGATGCGGACGCAGCCGTCGCCGCCGCCCGCCGGGCCTTCGGCGGCGAATGGCCGCGGCTGGCTCCGTCCGAGCGCGCGGCCTACCTGCTGCGGATCGCGGACGAGGTGGAGAAGCGCGCCGCAGAGCTGTCACTGACCAACACCCTGGAGAACGGTTCACCGGTGTCGGAAACCGCCGGAGCTGCCGCGAACGCCGCGGGCATCTTCCGCTACTTCGCGTCGCTGGCCGGGTACCTGGAGCGCGACGACGTCCGCCCGTTTCCGCGCGGCGGCGGCGAGTCCGTGGTGCGCCGCGACCCGGTGGGGGTCTGCGCGCTGATCGCCCCGTGGAACTTCCCGATCAACCTGGTGGTCATCAAGCTGGCCCCGGCGTTGCTGGCCGGCTGCACGGTGGTGATCAAGCCGGCCTCGCCCACACCGCTGTCCATCCGGCTGGTCCTCGACGCCGTGGCCGCGGCCGGCGTTCCGGCCGGTGTGGTCAACCTGGTCACCGGCTCCGGCCGGCTGGGGGACGCGCTGGTGAAGCATCCCGGCGTGGACAAGGTGGCGTTCACAGGTTCGACGCCGGTGGGCCGCCGGATCGCCGCGGCCTGCGGCGAGCTGCTGCGTCCGGTCACGCTGGAGCTGGGCGGCAAGTCCAGCGCGATTGTGCTGCCGGACGCGGACCTGGACGCGATGTCCCAGGTGCTGGTCCGCTCCTGCATGCGCAACACCGGTCAGACCTGCTACATCTCCACCCGGATCCTGGCCCCCGCGGAACGGTACAGCGAGGTTGCGGACATGGTCACCGCCACCATCGCAGCCGGTCGGCAGGGCGACCCGCTGGACCCGGCCACCGTCTTCGGGCCGGCGGCCACCGAAGCCCAGTACCGGACCGTGCTGGAATACCTGGAGTCCGGCTATGCCGAAGGCGCCCGGGCCACCACCGGCGGGCGTGCCGCGTCCCTGGGCGGCGGGCTGGAGAACGGGTTCTTCGTGGAACCGACCGTGTTCACGGACGTCACGCCGTCGATGCGGATCGCGCGGGAGGAGATTTTCGGGCCGGTAATCTCCGTGCTGAAGTATTCCACTGTGGACGAGGCCGTGGCCCTGGCCAATAACACGGACTTCGGCCTCGGCGGGCTGGTGTTCGGGCAGGATCCGGACGCGGCGCTGGCCGTGGCGGACCGGATGGACACCGGGTCGGTGGGCATCAATTTCTTTGCCTCGAACCACTCCGCCCCGTTCGGCGGCCGGCACGACTCCGGCCTGGGCACCGAGTACGGCATCGAGGGACTCAACGCCTACCTGAGCTACAAGTCCATCCACCGGCGCAGCTAGTTACTTCCTGTGTCAACGTGAAGTGACCATTGGTCATCCGGCAGGGCCACACAAAGAGGACGACGGCGGCACTCGCGTGCCGCCGTCGTCCCTGTTGCGCTGTGGATACTCCTGGGCCTGGGTTACTGCTGGGCCTGCTGGCCGGCGATGTTGAACATCCATGGGATGCCGAACTTGTCGGTCAGCATGCCGAAGGTGTCTCCCCACGGTGCCTTCTCCAGAGGCATGGTGATGTCGGCGCCGTCGGACAGCTTGTCCCAGTAGCCGCGCAGTTCGGCTTCGTCCTCGCCGGTCAGCGCGACGGTGTGGTTGTTGCCGGGCATGTAGTCCATGCCGTTCGGGGTGTCGGCGGCCATGAGCGTCAGGCCGTTGTCGGTTTCGAGCATGGAGTGCATGATCTTGTCCTGCTCCGCCGGGTCGTCGCTGGCGTGGTACTCGCCGAAGGTGCTGCGGGTCAGTTCCCCGCCGAAGACGGAGTGGTAGAAATCCATTGCTTCCCGGGCGTTGTCGCGGAAGCCGAGGTACGGGTTGAGACGGGTGGCCATGAATCGTCCTCTCGTGGGCGTCAGGGTGACGGGTCTGATTATTGAACAGACGCGGCGGGTCCGGAAGGGGGCGAAATTCCGGCCGGGCTCTGATAGCGTTGCCGCCGATCGCCCGCGGGCCTACCGAAAGGCGCTCCCATGCCGGAACCGCCGCCACTTTGCTCCCCGTCCGCCATTATTTCCCGGCTGCGGGCCGCCGGCTGTGTCTTTGCCGAGGACGAGGCGCGCCTGCTCCTCTCCGCGGCACCGACGCCGGCCGGACTTGACGCCATGGTGGACCGGCGGGTGGCCGGCCAGCCGCTGGAGCACATCCTGGGCTGGGCCGAGTTCTGCGGCCTGCGGATCACGGTGGCGCCCGGCGTCTTCGTGCCGCGCCGCCGCACCGAGTTCCTCGTCCGGCAGGCGGCCGCCCTCGCCGGGCCGCAGGCAGTGGTGGTTGATCTGTGCTGCGGTTCGGGTGCAGTAGGCGCGGCGCTGGCTGCGGCCTGTCCCGGGATTGAACTGCATGCGGCGGATATCGATCCCGCCGCCGTGCGGTGCGCCCGCAGCACCCTCGGCGTCGCCGGCCGGGTGTATGAAGGGAACCTGTTCGAGCCGCTGCCTGCGCGGCTGCGCGGCCGGGTGGACATCATCGCCGCTAACACGCCCTATGTGCCCACCGGGGCGATCGGGACGATGCCCCCGGAGGCCCGCCTGCACGAAGCAAGGACGGCGCTCGACGGCGGCGCGGACGGCTTGGATCTCCAGCGCCGGGTGGCCGCCGCCGCGCCGCACTGGCTGGCCTCGGGCGGGTGCCTGCTGGTCGAGACCAGCCGGCTCCAGGCTCCGGTAACCGCCGGCATCTTCGCCCGCAGCGGGCTGGTTCCGCGGATTGCCAGGTCGGAGGAGCTGGATGCGACGGTCGTCGTGGGCCGGCGGTCCTAGGCGAAGGCGCTGTAGCCGGTAATGTCGCGGCCGATCAGCAGAGCCTGCACGCTCTCGGTGCCCTCGTAGGTGTGGAGGGATTCGATGTCCATCAGGTGGCGCACCACGTGGTTTTCCAGCAGGATGCCGTTGCCGCCCAGCATGTCCCGGGCGATCGAGGCCAGGTCCCGCGCCTTGCGGGTGTTGTGATACTTGGCCATCGAGGCCTGGACCGGATCCATGGTGCCGGCCGCATCCAGCTCGGCCACCCGGACGCAGTGCAGCTGCATGCTCGTCAGCTCCGAGAGCATGTAGCTGAGCCGCTCCTGGACCAGCTGGAACCTGGCCAGCGGCTTGCCGAACTGGACCCGCTGCCGGGTGTAGTTCAGCGCGGCCTCGTAGACCGCCGTCGCATGCCCCAGCGCGGACCAGGCGACCCCCAGGCGGGTGGCGACCAGCACCTTGGAGGCGTCCTTGAACGAGTGTGAGCCCGGCAGTACGTTCTCCGCAGGAATCCGCACGTCCGTCAGCCGGATCCGGGCCTGGTAGATCGCCCGCAGCGAGGCCTTGCCCGTGATGGTCTCCGCCTGGTAGCCGGGGGTGTCCTGCTCCACCAGGAAGCCGCGGACCGCGCCGTCGTCGTCCCTGGCCCAGACGACGGTGACGCCGCCGACGGAACCGTTGCCGATCCATTTCTTTTCGCCGTTCAGGACGTACTCGGCGCCGTCCCGGACAGCCGTCGTCTCCAGGGAGACCGAGTCGGAGCCGTGGTCCGGTTCGGTCAGGGCGAAGGCGCCGAACTCCTCGCCGCGCGCCAGCGGCTCCAGCCAGCGGGCCTTCTGTTCGTCGGAGCCGAAGTAGGCGATGGAGCGCAGGGCCAACCCGCCCTGGACCGCGACGATCGTGCCCAGCGAACCGTCGCCGCGGGAGATCTCCATATTGACCAGCCCGGCGGCCAGCGGGGACATTTGTTCCAGCCCCGGTACGGCCAGCCCGTCAGTGAGCAGGTCCAGGTCGCCCAGGCGCTTGACCAGGTGCAGCGGGTACTCGGCGCGGTCCCAGTAGTCGTTCATCTGGGGGAGGGCTTCTTCGGTGAAGGCGCGGGCGCGCTCCCAGACGGCACGGTCGGCCGCCGGGAGGGAGACGAAGACGCCGTAGTAGTCGGTGTCGAGCGGGATGGAGACGTCATAGTCAGGCATTGATGCTGTCCCTTGCTGTGCTTGCGAGCCGGTCCAGCAGCGGGGTCAGGCCGCCGGTGTGGAAGGGGTAG
Organism: Arthrobacter sp. B0427-1-12; assembly: GCF_059092905.1. Lineage (NCBI taxonomy): Bacteria > Bacillati > Actinomycetota > Actinomycetes > Micrococcales > Micrococcaceae > Arthrobacter > Arthrobacter sp. B0427-1-12. Next base: position 51,673 of record NZ_JBNHIC010000001.1, read on the forward strand.
CTGGCGCCGAGGATCATGCACAGGTCGATCTGCTCCGGCCCGGCAACGACTCCCTCGGCGAGCATGTGTTCCACCTCGTCGGCCAACGCCGCGAGGATTCCGGTCCGGGCGGCGGCCGGATCGAAGCCCGCAGGTTCGGGCAGCAGGGCGCGGACCTCCCGCGGGACAGAGCCGGCGTCGTCCAGGTAGCCCGGCAGGCCTGCATCGACGACGGCGGCCAGGCTGGGACTGCGAAGGAACCGGCCCGGATAGGCGCGGTGCATGGTCTCGCAGATGTGCTGCTGGACCACTGGACCGATGAAGCGCAGCAGGGCCAGCGGCCTCATCGGCAGTCCCAGCGGATCCAGGACGCGGTCGACGGCGGCCGGGTCGCCGCCGGCGTCGATCAGTGCCAGGACCTCACTGAACAGCCGGGTCAGCAGGCGGTTGACCACGAACCCCGGCGTATCGCTGACCAGCACCGCCGTCTTGCGCAGACCGGCGGCCAGTTCGAAGGCTGTGGCCAGGCTGGCCTCGTCCGTGCGGGGCGTCCGCGCAATCTCCAGCAGCGGCAGCACCGCCACCGGGTTGAAGAAGTGGAAGCCGAGCAGCCGCTCCGGATGGGTCAGCCCGGCGCCCATCTCCTCGATCGACAGGGACGAGGTATTGGTCAGCAGCAGGGCATCGGGACGCAGAAGCGGCTCCACCTCGGCAAAGACCGCCTGCTTGACGGACAGCTCCTCGAAGACCGCCTCGATCACGGCGTCACAGTCAGCGAAGTCCGCCTTGTCCGTGGTGCCGGTGATGAGTCCGCGGATCTGCGCGGCGGCGTCCTCCTGCAGCTTGCCGCGGGCGACGTCCGCGGCAAGCTGGGTGTCCATCCACCCCAGCGCCGCATCCACGCGCTCGCGGGAGAGGTCGGTGATCAGCACCGGCACGCGCAGCTGCCGGGCGAACACCAGGGCCAGCTGGCTGGCCATCAGGCCGGCGCCGATCACGCCGACGGAGCGGACCGGGCGCGGCGGCACATCCGGCCTGCCGGCCGGGTGCTTGGCCAGCGACTGGGTGAGGTGGAAGGCGTAGATGCTGGCGCGGGCTTCGTCGGAGAGGAGGAGTTCGCCGAAGGTGCGGATCGTCGCCGCGTTAGGTTCTGCGGTGTCCTGGGCTCCGGTCTCCTCGGCTGCGGCGGTGATCAGGTCCAGCGCCCGGTACGGTGCGGGGGCGGCGCCGTGCAGCCGCTCGTCCAGCCGGACGCGGACGGCCTCCAGGGATTCCTTGGCGGTGTCCGTGGTCGTCCCGTCCCCAGCTGTCCGGTCCACAGTGCGGCGGCCAGCGAGGACGTCGGCGGCAAAGTCGAGGGAACTGGTCAGGAAGTTCGCGGCCGGCATTACTTCGTCCACCAGGCCCAGGCCTGCGGCCGCCGGTGCGGCGTGGTTCTGTGCGGCAAGCGAGTCAGTGACGACCAGCCGGGCTGCGGCTTCGGGGCCGGCGAGTGCCACGGTGCGCGGGATGCCGGCCCAGCCGGGGATCAAGCCCAGCCGGACCTCGGGGAATCCGATGGCCCGTACCGAATCGGCGGCCGTGCGGTAGTCCGCGTGGAGCGCCAGTTCCAGTCCGCCGCCCAGAGCCGCGCCGTTGAGGAAGGCGAAGGTCGGCACAGGCAGGGCGGCCAGCCGGGCAAAGACGTCCAGGCCGTGCCGGGCCACCGCCTCAGCCCGTTCAGGTGTCCGTGCCTCCACCATCTTCTTCAGATCCGCGCCGGCGCAGAACACTTTGCCCGCGCCGGTAACGGCCACCGCATCCACTGCGGAAGTGTCGACGGCGTCCAGCGCCGCGGCCAGGTTGTCCAGGGACGCCGGACCCAGCGTGGCCGGACGCCCGGCCTCGTTTGCCAGCGTCAGCAGCGCAAAACGGAAGCCGCCATGGTCCGCGAAGCTGGTGCGGACCTCGGTCACTGATTCTGCACTCGTCACTCGTGCCCCTTTGCTCAGGCGGCGGACCTTGAGGTGCCGGCCGCGCGGTCGCTGCAGAGACAGTATGTAGTGAAACCAAGTGTCAGGTCAATGGAAACGCAGTCTCATTTGCTCGGGTGGCTCCGATCCGCAAGCTGCTGCTCCAGGCGCCGGGCCAGTTCCGCCGGCGGCAGCGACCTGGGGAACACCGCCACGACCACGTCGTCCTGCGGCGGCCGCCCGCCGTCGTCGTTCGCCGGAAGGATACCGTAAAGCCGGCGGACGTCGTCGAGTGCGTCCTGCACCTCCGCGCCGGGCACCGGCCGCTCGCCGCGCATGAGCTCGCGCAGCATGAAGTTGTGCGTGCTGATGAGCGTGGCCGCGAAGCGGACCGCATCCAGCGGTGCAAGGCCGGGCAGCGCATCGCGAAGGTACTGGCCGAAGAGCCGCTCGTAGCGGAAGACGGTGACGAGCTCGCGGTCGCGCAGCGCCGGGACCGCGTTGACCACCCGGTACCGTTGCCGGGCGGTTTCGCCCTGCTGCGCGAAGTGATCGAACACCATGAGCGCCGCCCGGCAGACCGCTTCCCAAGGGTCATCGTGTCCTTCGGTCAGGAAGGCTTCCGCACGCTCCAGCAGTGTCTCGTGGTCCGCGAAGATGACATCTTCCTTGGAGTGGAACTGGCGGAAGAACCTGCTGCGGGAAATGCCTGCGGCTTCGGCAATCGCGTCCACGCTGGTGGCCTCATAGCCCTGGCTGACGAACAGCTCGAGTGCGGTTGCGGCCACGTCGGAACGGAACCGGGCCTGGGTCTCGGGGGAGTTTGTCACCGTTCCACGGTACGCTGTTGGGGTGAACCGCCGCCTTGTTGTCCTTGCCGGAATCCCGCTGATCGCCCTCCTGGCCGGCTGCGCCCAGGTTGAAGAGGCCGCCACCAACGCGGCCAGCAGCGCGGCCTCGGAGATCGCCACAATCGCCGTCGACGAAGCCAAGCGCCAGGTCTGCGCGCTGGTGGAGGACGGAATGGTCAGCGCCCAGGAGCAGCAGCTGTTGTCCGGGCTGGTGGATGCCGCCGAAGCGGCCGGTCTGCCCTCCGAGTTCTCGGTTCCGCTGCGGCAGATCGCCGACGCCGGCGACCAGGTTCCGGCCGCGTCGGTCGACGCCCTGGCTGAGGCCTGCGCCTAAGCCACTGAAGGCAACAGGCGGCACGGCGGCCGGGTGCCGCCGTCGTTCCTGTTTCAGCTCCGCAGATGGTCCGTCCGGGCCTTAAGGCGTTCCTCGATGTCCTCGGGCAGCAGTTCCCGCATCTGGGACCGGGTCAGGGGCAAGTCCATCAGGCTCAGCTTGATGAGCCCGCTGGCCACATGGCGCCGCGGGTTCAGCCGCACCACGGAGCCGGCGCCTGTCCGCAGTGAAATCTCCAGCGCCGCGCCCGTCCCCAGCTGGGCGACCATGTTGCCGTCGATCTCCAGCGCCGCCTGCAGGGTGGGTGCCGTCACGCTCAGCGCCAGGCAGTGGGCAGGGTCCAGGACCAGCGCGCGGCTAATGCCCGCCATCGGGGCCACGGGCGTGATCACGGTGGCCGTGACGCCGGGCGAGACGATGGGCCCGCCGGCGGAGTAGGTGTAGGCGGTTGATCCGGCCGGGGTGGAGGCGATGATTCCGTCCGCCTTGAAGTAGCCAAAGACCTCCCCGCCCAAGGTGGCCTCGGCAGCGACCACTCCGTGGCCCGGCATGCGGGTGATCACCGCGTCGTTGAAGGCCAGATAGTGCTTGGTTTCACGGCCTTCGGCCGCCGCCACGGCGATGTCCAGGGCATGGTGGGGCTCAATTGCGAAGTCCCCGCCCAGGAGCATGTCCAGTGCCGCCGCCAGGTCCGGCGGTTCGATTTCCACCAGGAAGCCGACATGGCCGTAGTTGACGCCCAGCACGGGCACCGGCCGGTCGGCCACCAGCCGCATGGCGCCGAGCATGGTCCCGTCTCCGCCCAGGCTGATGACCGCTGAGACGGCGTCGGGGAAGTCCGCCTCATCGATCCGCTGCCAGTCCGCCGGCAGCCGTGCTCCGTCGCGGGGCAGCCCCGCTACGTCCATGCCGTGCGCCCGGGACCATTGGTTGATGCGCTCCAGGGCCTCGTCCACGGGCCTGGCCGGGTGCAGGACGACGCCGATCCGGCGTCCCTTGAGCGTCGTCGCGGAATCGTTTGCCATGGCCGGTCCTGGCGCTCAGGCGCCGGTGGTCGTGGATGTGGCGGCCACGCCGAAGATGAAGCCGACGATGGGTACCAGGAAGGTGAAGCCCAGCAGGATGGACACGAGTCCGAGCACCATGGAGGTAATGCTGGCGCCCTTGGTCTGGGCTGGCTGCACGTACACCGGCTGGTACATGGCGGCTGGCTGCGGTTGGTGCGGCGGATCCGGGTACTGGTACTGGCTGGACATGGCTCCCCTTGGGTTCCGGGCGGCGGCAGGCGTGGTCACTTCCACCCTAGCGCGCGGCCAGCGGGCGGACAGAGGTTATCCCAGTCCGGCGCCTGCGTCGTAATGCGTCCACCAATTTGCATTGTGGTCTGCATCTCATAATATGGGCAGGCGTTGTGCCTCCCGTCACAACCCACGACACGTCCACAAGCCTTCGGTGCAGGAGGCCACAATCGAGCGGAATCCTCATGTCTGATATCGCCATCCTGATCAACACGGCGGTGGCAGTGCTTGCCACTGTTGTGCTGATTGTCCGGTTCAAGGTGAACCCGGTCATCTCGCTGGTCATCGGCTCCGTCTACCTGGGCCTGTCGGCTGGACTCGGGGTCACGAAGACGGTCGAAACGATCACCGGCGGCTTCGGCGAGATCATGATGGAGGTTGGGCTGCTCATCGCCTTCGGCGTGCTGATGGGTTCGATCCTCAACGAGACCGGTGCCATCCGCCGCCTGGTCGAGCAGTTGCTGCGCGTCTTCGGCGCCAAGGCGATGCCATACAGCATGGGCGTGGCGATGGGCACGGTGCTGCAGTCCATTTTCGTGGACGTGATGATTGTGATCTCAGCGCCGCTGGCCCGCAAGCTGGCGCCGAAGATCGGCAGGTTCGGCACGGCCAGGCTGGCCACGGCGATGGCGATCTCACTCGAGTGCGGCATCGTGTTCATGGTTCCCGGCGTCGGTGCCCTGGCCCTGGCCGGCGTGCTCGGGGTGTCCTTGGGGAAGATGCTGCTGTTCGGTCTGATTATCGTGGTGCCCACGGTGGTGATCGCGATCGCGATCATGACGTTCCTTTTCCGCCGCGGATTCTGGAAGCCTGAATCGGACGAGAACGACGACTTCGCCGACGAACTGGAGCAGGACGCCGGCGGTGACTCGCGGGCAGGACGTCCGGCACCGGCAGGGGGTGCCGCGCCGACCGCTGACGACGCCGACGCCCTCCGCCCCGCGACAGGCGCCGTGGCGCTGGCCGAGCGGGAGCAGCAGGAAGCGCCGCTGCTGCTGCTCTTCGCCCCGCTGTTCACTTCGCTGCTGCTGATCGCCGCCGGGGCGGTGCTGGAGATCGCACAGATCGAAATCGCCTGGCTCCAGCTGCTCGGCTCTCCTGTGGTGGCACTGCTGATCGGCCTGATCGGCACGGCCGTAGTGGCCCACTACACCATCGGCCAGAAGCGGGTGGAGGAAGCCATCTCCACCGGTTTCAAGGAGAGCGGCCAGATCCTGTTGCTGACCGGCGTCGGTGGATCGCTCGCCGCGACCGTGGCCGCCGCCGGGCTGGGCGACATCCTGGGCGGTTTCTTCTCCGCCAGCACCGTTGCCCCGCTGCTGGTGGTCTGGGGAATCGCGGCCCTGCTGCACATCGCCGTCGGCTCCGTGACGCTCTCGGCGATCACCGCGGCCGGCCTGCTGGCTCCGGTCGCCGACGCGATCGGTCTGGATCCGGTGCTGATCGCGCTGGCCGCCGGCGCTGGCTCTCTCTTCATGGTCCATGTCACCTCCAACACCTTCTGGCTGCTGCAGTCGCTGCTGGGCCAGACTGTGCGGGGTGCCCTGAAGACGGTGAGCGTCGGCGTCTCCGTGGCCTCGGTCGTCGCAATCCTGCTGATCCTGCCGCTGAGCCTGGTGCTCTGACAGGGCCACCGTTGGGACCGGCCAGCCCCGGGAACTGAGGAAGAACAGGATGCGGTCGGGAACCCGTTGCATCTGTGCAGAACCGGCGTATTGTTCAATTCGGGACGGCGCGGACGGCACACGCAGCCCCCTGGAATCCGCCGTTGGAGAGCACCATGCCTGACAAGACCCCGCACCGGGACGAACACAAGAAACCGACCAAATCCATCAAGCAGCGCCGCGCGGAGAAGCGGGCCAAGGGCGCCACGGATGCGTCCGCGGATCCGGTCGCCCGCATGAAGAAGCGCTGAGGGCAGCCGGCACCGGCTGAACCGCACAGAAGCCCGACGGCGGCACTCCGGCGAGTGCCGCCGTCGGACTTTGACGGGAAACCGCTGCTTTAGATCGCCTTGCCTGGGTTGAGGATGTTCAGCGGGTCCAGGGCCGCCTTGATGCGGTGCTGCAGTTCGCGGGAGAGGTCGCCGACCTCGGCGGTGACCCAGTCCTGCTTGAGCAGGCCGACGCCGTGCTCACCGGTCAGCGTCCCGCCCAGGGACCGGGCGAGTTCGAACATGCGTCCCAGCGCCTCCTTCGGGGCGCCGGTGGTGATCGACTCCCCGGGTTCGACGACGATCATCGGGTGCAGGTTGCCGTCGGCGGCGTGGGCAATCGTGTAGATCCTGACCCCGGTGTCCCGGGAAATCTCCTGGATGCCGGTGACGATCTCGGCCAGCCGGTTCCGCGGCACGCCGACGTCGCCGATGGAGGTGCGCCCCAGTTGTTGGAGCGACGGGATCGCATCCCGGCGTGCCTGCACCAGCGCTTCCGCCTGGACCGGGTCCTGGGGGACGAAGACGGATTCGGCGAACGGTTCGATGGCCTTGAGCACCACGTCGCGCTCGATTTCGGCACCGAAACGTCCGTCTGGGCCAGCAGGAAGGCACCGCCGCGCTGCCGGTGGTCCGTGCCCGTGGCCAGATCGATGGCCCCTAGGGTGGGTCCGTCGACCAGTTCCAGTAACGCCGGGGTGGCCCGCGCGGCGACGACGGCGGAGGCCGCCGCGGCTGCGCTTTCAACATCGCGGAAGTAGGCGGCGACGGTCGCAGTGGCCACCGGCATCGGCCGCAGCCGTAGGGTCGCCTCGACGACGACGCCGAGGGTGCCTTCGGAGCCGATGAACAGGGCGTTCATGTCGTAGCCGGTCACGGCCTTAATGGTTTCGGTGCCGGTAACCAGCACGCGGCCGTCGGCCAGGACAACTTTCAGGGCCAGGACGGACTCGCGGGTCACGCCATACTTGGCGCAGCGCATGCCGCCGGCATTGGTGGCGATATTGCCGCCGATGGAGCAGTAGAGCGTGCTGGCCGGATCCGGGGCATAGAAGAGTCCGAATTCGGCGGCGGCCGCGTTCAGTTCGGCGTTCAGGACGCCGGGTTCGACGACGGCGAGCTGCTCCACCGGGTCGATGCGCAGGATCCGGTTCATCCGGCTGACGTCCAGCACGATCTCCCCGGCCTGCGCCGAGGCGCCGGCGGCCAGGCCGGTGCCGGCCCCGCGGGGCACCACCGGCAGCCGGTGGGCGCTGGCCGCGCGGAGGGTATCCACCACATCCTGGAGGGACTCGGCCAGCACGACGCCGTCGGGCAGCGTCGGGGGCACATAGCCGGAGCGGTCGGTGCGGACGAGTTCAAGGTCGGCGGGATCCCGGGTAAAGCGGGGCAGCGCGGCGAAAGCGTCGGGGAGATCGGGAACCAGATTGATCGACATTGATGCGTCCTCGCTTGGATGTGCCGGCATGGAGTCCACATTCCTACGACCTGCTGCAGGGCACAAGCCCCTAGCACGGTCCGGTTTCCGAATCGAAAGTGTTGCGAAGCATTACCGTCAGGGACGGCGGATTTTGCAGTGTGACGGACCTGCCCTGCAGAATCGGTACCAGAATCAAGAGTTCCAGCCACAAGGCCCTGGCCGGCTGGACGGCAACCCTCGCCGCTGTAGTGGGGTGCCCCAGGTGACGATTCGACGCGGACCCGGCGCAGGATCGGGCGCGTAAGTATGGCGCATCGTTCCGCGGGCGCCGCGAGCCTTGAAGGTCCACCATGACTGCAACACTGCCCGCTGTCGGGGAGCGCCCTGAGAGCATCGGTACCCACATCGCCCGCAAGAAGCGGGTGCTGTCCTCCGCGTTCGTCGGCACCACTATCGAGTGGTACGACTTCTACCTCTACGGCACAGCCGCCGCGCTGATCTTCAACCAGCAGTTCTTCCCGTCCTCCACGCCGATCGGTGGCATCCTGGCCTCCTTCGCCACCTTCGCGGTGGGCTTCTTCGCCCGCCCCGTTGGCGGCATCGTGGCCGGCCAGCTGGGCGACCGGATCGGCCGCAAGTCGCTGCTGGTGATCTCGCTGCTGACCATGGGCATCGCCTCCACGGCGATCGGCCTGCTGCCGACCTTCGCGCAGGCGGGCTGGTTCGCCGTCGTCGGCCTGGTGCTGCTGCGCCTGCTGCAGGGCCTGTCCGCCGGCGCCGAGTGGGGCGGTTCCGCCCTGCTGTCCGTCGAGCACGCGCCGAGCCACCTGCGCGGTTTCTTCGGCAGCTTCACCCAGATCGGCTCCGCCGCGGGCATGCTGCTGGCCACGGGTGCCTTCGCGGTGACCCAGTCGGTGCTGGGCGCCGAGCAGTTCGCCGCCTTCGGCTGGCGCATCCCGTTCCTGCTCTCCGCCGTGCTGGTGGTGGTGGGCCTGGTGATCCGCCTGGGCGTGGATGACGCACCGGAGTTCAAGGAACTCAAGGAGGAGAAGCAGGTGGAGGCCTGGCCGGTCAAGCGAGTGCTGCGCGAACACCCGCGGGCCATCCTGATCACCATCGGCCTGCGCCTGGCCCAGCCGGCACTGTTCTTCCTCCTCACCGTCTACATCCTCAGCTACCTGAAAGAACGCCGCGACGACAGCGCCGCCGGCCTGACCGCCATCCTGATCGTTTCCGCGCTGGGCATCATCTCCGGCCCGTTCTGGGGCTGGCTCTCGGACAAGGTGGGCCGGCGCCGGATCGCCGTGAGCAGCGCCGTCGGCATAGCCGCATTCATCTGGCCGTTCTTCTGGTTCCTGGATAATGGGCCGCTGGTGCTGCTGCCGCTGGTGATGATCGTGGGCATGAACCTGCTGCACGATTCCATCTACGGACCGCAGGCGGCCTGGTTCGCGGAGCAGTTCCCCGTGCACCTGCGCTACAGCGGCGTCTCCTTCGGCTACCAGGTGGGCACCGTGCTCTCCGGCGGCCTGACCCCGTTCATCGCCGCGTCCCTGCTGGAGCTGGGCGGCAACGAGCCGTGGCTGATCTGCGGCTACCTGGTGCTGCTGGCCGGCCTGACCACCTGGGCGGCGCTGGCCGCGAAGGACCCGGCCGTCCAGGAGCGGGCGGCGCTGGCAGAGCGGCGCGTCGCCGCCTGACGCCCTCAGGCTCGACGCCGGCACTCGGGTTCCCCCGGCAGACGGAACCTAAGTGCCGGCGTCGTCATTTAATGCACCTTCCCCTCCCGCTGACTTTGCGCGAAACGCACGAATGGGCGCTTAAATGAACGTGTGCTGCGGAGTGAACGGGGGCAGGTCAGCGGGAGGGGGCGAGCCCACTGAGCCATTGCGGGGCGAGGCTTTGGAAGACGCGGGGCTCCAGAGCGGGCGCGCCGGCGGGGATGGCACCGGCCAGCGGCACGTGCAGGCCGCGCAGGTACTCGGCATTGCTGGCTTCCACCTCGTCCGGTTCCTCGGGCCACGCGCCGATCACCACGCCCGCCACCGCCAGCCCGCGCCGGTCCAGCGCCTCCAGTGTGAGCAGGCAGTGGTTGAGGGTTCCCAGGCCGCTGCGGGCGACGACGATGACGCCTACGGTCAGGGCGGATGGCGGGTCGGAGCGGGTGCCGGCCCCGCCGCTGAGGTCCGCCGCGAGGTCCGCCAGCGTATGCCTGGCCGAGTCCAGTTCGACCAGCAAGCCGCCGGCGCCCTCCACCAGCACGTGGTTGTGGGTTGCGGCGAGCTGCCGGATCCGGTCCACATGAACCTCCAGGCCGGGCAGCCGGGCGTCCTCGCGGAGGGCGGCGGCCACCGGGGCCATCGGTGCCCGCAGCCGGGCGCCGTCGGAAACCGCCGCCAGGCCGGCCAGGCGCCGCACTTCGTCCGAGTCGCCAGGCTCGCCGTCCTCGACTCCGGTTTGGGCCGGCTTGTAGGCGGCCACCGTCCGGCTGCCCCATGCCGGCGAGGTGAGGGCGGCGGCCAGCGCTGCCGTCGTCATGGTCTTGCCCACCCCGGTGTCGGTGCCGGTGACCACCACGATCCGGGGAAGCCCGGGTGCTCGTGCGGCCGGGGAAGCGGGCATCAGGACCGCCCCGCCATGGCCGGCCGGGACCCGGCGGTTCCCGTTGCGGTTCCGGTTCCGGTGCCGGTGCCGGTGACGGTCACGGCCAGCGGTGCCTGGAAGGACAGCAGCCGCAGCCATTCCGGTTCGGGGCCGGTCAGGACCAGGTCCGGCAGGGCGCGGGCGGTTTCCTCCAGCACCAGCACCGTCTCGAGCTCCGCCAGGCGGGCGCCGAGGCAGCGGTGCAGCCCGTGGCCGAAGGCCAGCGAATACGCAGTGGGGCCGGCGCCGGCCGGATGGTGGCCGCTGAGTTCGAGCAGGATCTCCGCGCCGGCAGGCAGCGCGTGTCCGTCCAGCACGGTGTCCCGGGCGGCCGCGCGACGCCAGGTGAACACGGAGGATTCCGTTGCCAGCACCTTCTGTACCACCGGTCCGGCTTCCGCGTCGCCGGCCGCCAGCCGCCGCCACAGCTCCGGGTCCTCCAGCGAGCGGTACAGCGTGGTGGCGATCAGCTGGGCGGTGGTTTCCTGCCCGGCGATCACCAGGAAGTATCCGAGCGAGCAGATCCGGGCGGCATCCACCCCCGCCCGGTGCAGTACCCCGAACAGCGAATCCGTGTCCCGGCTGGCCTCAACTGCGGCGCGCAGCCAGCCGTAGAACTCGGCGGCGGCGGCGGCCAGTTCGGCCTGGCGCTGTTCGTCCGGCCAGCCCCAGAACAGCTCCAGGGAGTCGCGGCTCCACCGTTTCAGCTTGTCCAGGTCCGGGCAGTTGAGGCCGATCAGTTCCTGCATGATGACCGGCGGGATGTGCTTGGCCACCAGATCGGCCAGGTCTACTGGTGCGTGCGCCAGTCCGGCGGCGGCCGCGTCCGCCCGCTGGCGCGCCAGTTCGCGGATCCGCGGTCCCAGCGCGGCGACTTTGGCGGGGGTGAAGAAGCCGGCTACCAGCTTCCGCACGCTGCGGTGGTCCTCGCCGGTGGCGGAGGCCAGCACGGGCGGCAGGGCGAAGCGCGCGCGGCTGAGGATCCGCAGCGCCGCCGGGCCCAGCGGCACGACGGCGGTCAGGGCGTTCGTGGGCACAAAGTCGTCCGTCCGGCGCAGGACCTCGCGGACCTGGTCCGGATCCTTGACTACGTGAAAATTCATGCCCGTACCGCCTGTTCTGCCTGGGTCGTTTGTTCCGCCGGGATTTCGTGTTCAGCCCGTACCGGCTGTTCCGCCCGGACGGCATCGGCCACGAGCCCGGCGGCGCGCACCGTCTGTTCCGCCGCCAGGTCCGCCCGGGCCGTCAGCCGCAGCCGTGAAATGCCGTCCGGCACGCTGGGCGGACGGAAGCAGCCCACCAGCACGCCCGCCGCCTCCAGCCGCGCGGCGATCCGCACCGCCGGCCCGGGCCCACCGACCGGAACCGACTGGACCGCACCCGCCGCACGCTCGATCCCGCAGATTCGGGCAATGACCGCGGCGTTGCGGGCGACGGCCGCCGGCAGCCCCGGTTCGGCCAGGATGATCCGGCAGGCCTCGGCAGCCGCGGCGGCAGCGGCCGGGGCGAGCCCGGTGTCGAAGATGAACGGGCGGGCGGTGTTGACCAGGTGCTCGCGCAGCAGGGCAGGCCCCAGCACCGCCCCGCCCTGCGCTCCGAGGGCCTTGGACAGGGTGGCGGTGAGCACCACGTGTTCGCGGCCGGCCAGCCCTGCGGCGTGGACCAGTCCGCGCCCGTTCCCGGCCACGCCCAGCCCGTGGGCCTCATCGACCACCAGCAGCGCGTCGTACCGCGCCGCCAGGGCGGCGGCTTCGGCCAGGGGAGCGGCGTCTCCCAGCACCGAGTAGATGGACTCCAGTACGACGACGGCGCGCGGCTGGGTGCGTCCGGCCAGCAGCCGTTCCAGTGCGGCCAGGTCCGAGTGCGGGCAGATTTGCACCGGTGAGCGTGAGAGCCGGGCAGCGTCCACGAGCGAGGCGTGGATGTGCTCATCGCTGATGATCAGCGTGCCGGGCCCGCCCAGCGCGGTGAGGATCCCGAGGTTGGCGGCGTACCCGCTGGAGAAGACCAAGGCGGATGGCTGGCCGGTCAGCGCGCAGAGCCGTTCCTCCAGCTCCACGTGCACGGACTGGGTCCCGGTCACCACGCGGGAGGCCCGCGCCCCGGTGCCATGGTGCTCCACGGCAGCGATGGCGGCGGCCTTCAGCCGCGGGTCCGTTGAGAGGCCCAGGTAGTCGTTGGAGGCCAAATCCAGCAGGTTTCCGGCCGGCTGTTGTCCGCCGGCAGCACCTGCCCGCACCGTGGTGCGCCGGACCAAGCCCCGGCTGATCCGCACGCGTTGCCGGTCCGCCAGCCAATCCTGCAGCGTGCCCATCAGCCGTGCACCTGCGCGATGGCGGCGGTGAGGGCTGCGCCGATGGCTGCGACGTCGTCGTCCTCGGTCAGGTAGGGAGGCATGGTGTAGACCAGGTCGCGGAAGGGCCGGACCCACACACCGTGTTCCAGCGCGGCGCGGGTCAGCGCGGGCACGTCTACGGGCCGGTTCAGCTGGATGACGCCGACGGCACCGAGGGTGCGCACGTCCCGGACCGGATCCAGGCCGTTCGCCGGCGCCAGAGCCGCGGCCAGCCCGCGGCCGACCCGGTTCACCTGCCGCTGCCACCCGCTGGATTCGAGCAGCTCCAGGGAGGCATTGGCCACCGCGCAGGCCAGCGGATTGGCCATGAAGGTGGGCCCGTGCAGCAGTGCCCGGAATTCGGAAGCCGTGACGGTGTCCGCAACCTCGGCCGAGCACAGCACCGCGGCGAGCGTGAGGTAGCCGCCGGTCAGCGCCTTGCCCACGCACATCACGTCCGGGGCCACCCCCGCCCATTCGGCGGCGAACAGCTTCCCGGTGCGGCCGAAGCCGGTGGCGATCTCATCGAAAATCAGCAGCAGGCCGTACCGGTCCGCGGCCCGGCGCAGGGCGCGCAGGCACTCCGGGGCGTAAACATGCATGCCGCCGGCCCCCTGCAGCACGGGCTCCACGATGATCCCGGCCAGCTCGCGGTGATGCCGTTCAACCGTCTCCTCCAGCAGCGCAGTCCAGGCCCCGACCTCAGCGGCATCGGCGACCAGACTTCCGTCTTCGGCAAGCCGGGCCGCCGGAGGCCTGGGCAGGAAGTGCTGCTGGGCCACCAGCCCCGGAAAGGCGGCATGCATACCGTCCACCGGATCGCAGACACTCATCGCGGCGAACGTGTCCCCGTGGTAACCGCCGCGCAGGGCCAGGAACCGCTGCCGGCCCGGCCGGCCGGCGGCCGCCTGGTACTGGACGGCCAGCTTCAGTGCCACCTCCACGGAGACCGACCCGGAATCGGCGAAGAACACATGCCGCAGCGGCTCCGGGGCCAGCCGGACCAATGTCTCGGCCAACTGCACGGCCGGTTCGTGGGTCAGGCCGCCGAACATCACGTGGCTGAACCGCCCGGTCTGCAGCCGCACCGCCTCGTCCAGGACCGGGTTGCGGTAACCGTGGATCGCGCACCACCAGGAACTCATGGCATCGATGGCCGTAAAGCGCGCGCCGTCCGCGGCCTCCAGCTGCAGGCGCACCCCCGACGCGCCTGTGACGGCGTAGGGGGCCGGCCCGTCCAGCGGAGCGTAGGGGTGCCAGAGCAGACCCCGGTCGCGGACGGCCAAGGTCGCGGTTGCCGCCGGCGGCAGGCCCGCCGGGCTAGGCATTGGGTGCCAGCTCCGTTCCGGCGCCGCGGCGGCGGATCGCAATCTCGCCGGTCAGGGCAGGGTCAGCGTCGGCGTCGTCCGCGCCCAGGACCACGAAGCCGGCGTCGGCGATCATGGCCAGGTCCGCCTCGGCGGACTGTCCTTCGCTGGTCAGGTAGTCGCCCAGGAAGAGGGAGTTGGCCACCTGCAGCGCCAGCGGCTGCAGGGACCGCAGGTGCATCTCGCGCCCTCCGGCCATCCGCAGTTCCTTGTCCGGGCAGACGAAGCGCACCATGGCCAGGATGCGCAGGCACTGGGCCGGGGTGAGCAGCCAGGTGCCCTCCAGCGGGGTGCCCTCGAACGGCATCAGGAAGTTCACCGGAATGGAGTCGCTGTCCAGCTCGCGCAGCGCGAAGACCGCGTCCACCAGTTCCTCGTCCGTCTCGCCCATGCCCACGATCAGCCCGGAGCAGGGGGACAGGCCCGCGCTCTTGGCATACTCAACGGTGCGCACGCGGTCGGCGTATTCATGGGTGGTGCAGATATCGCGGTAGTTGGATTCGCTGGTGTTGAGGTTGTGGTTGTAGGCGTCGACGCCGGCGGCTTTCAGCCGGTCCGCCTGGCCGTCCTTGAGGATGCCCAGGCAGGCGCACACCTCGACCTGCGGATGCTCGTCCTTGAGCCGCTCCACTGCGCCGGCCACCCGCTCCACGTCCCGGTCGGTGGGGCCCTTGCCGCTGGCGACCAGGCACACCCGCGAGGCTCCGCCGCCGATCCCCATCGCGGCCTGCCGCACCGTCTCGTCCGGCTTGAGCCAGGTGTACTTGAGGATTTCCGCGGCCGATCCCAGCCGCTGCGAGCAGTAGGTGCAGTCCTCCGGGCACAGCCCCGACTTGAGGTTCACCAGGTAGTTCACCTTCACGGTGTTGCCGAAGTGCGCGCGCCGCAGCCGGGCTGCTGCGGCCACGAGGTCCATCAGCTGCTCGTTGGTAGAGTGCAGGACGGAAAGTGCGTCTGCCCGGGTTGCCTGATCGCCGGCCAGCAGCCGGTCCGCTATCTCATTGAATGAATTGAACACCGTTCAATAGTCGGCGGGCCCCTGCCGGTTGTCAATAGTGAAGCCGGAGCCAGACGCGAACGTGAAGGAGCTTGCATGGCGTTATCGCGGCAGCAGATCATCGACACCGGCCTGGAGATCCTGCGCAGCTACGGCCTGGCCGACCTGTCCATGCGGCGGCTGGCCCGGGACCTGGGGGTGCAGCCGGGCGCCCTCTACTGGCACGTGAAGAACAAGCAGGAGCTGCTGGCGGTCCTGGCCGAACGGATCCTGGCGCCGGTGGCGGTGGACGCTTCCGCCGGCGGTGCGGCCGCCGGTTCCCGGAAGCTGGCCAGGGACATCCGGGCGGCCCTGCTGTCCGTGCGGGACGGCGCCGACGTCGTCTCCCTCACCCAGGCGCTGGATCCGCAGTCCCTGGCGCCCTTGCGGCTGCTCGAAGCGCTGCTGTCCGACGGCGGCCTGCCGCCGGAGCAGGCGCGCTGGGGAGCCCGGACGCTGATGCACTTCATCCTCGGGGCGGTCGCCGAGGAGCAGACCCGGGCCGAGCTCGCCGGCGCCGGCCTGGTGCTTCCCGGCCTCCAGGAGCCGCAGGGGGATGAAGCGTTCGACTTCGGTGTGGACACCATCCTCCGGGGGCTGGGGGTGTAAGCGCCCTCGGCCATCACAGTGCCGTCGGTCACATGGGTGGATGCCGGCTGGAAACCTAGGGAAACCGTATGCCGTACTCGTCCAAGGCCCCTTGCCGCATGCAGCCCCCCAAATGTATGCGTCAAGGGGCTTTTCCATGTCCGGGGCCCTTTCCAGCTCCGGGCAACGTTGCGGGCCGGGGCGGTTGTCAGTCCGCCGGTCCCAGGCGGACTACCGCATAGCGGTGCCCTTCGCCGTCCGCATGGCCGTTGCCGGCGGTGACGAGGTGGGCGCGGTACTGTCCATCGGCGTGCAGGAAGCGCACCGGCTCGGGCGCCGCGGCGGCGTGCCCGATCCCGCACACGCGCTGGAAGCGGCCAAGGTCATCCGGATGGATGGCGGGCGGCAGGTAACCGAACCGCATGGACTGCAGCCCGAAGCCGGACCAGTTCGGGGAGGTCATGAAGATCTGCCAGGAGCTGGTGTCCACGGCGATCAGGGCCGCGCCGGCCGCGAGGTCGAACGCCGCTCGCAGCAGCCCGCCGCTGGTGGTGTCCGCGGTGGCGGGGGTGCGGGCCGGGTCCAGTTCACTGACTTCCCTGGAGATGCTGCGCAGCCACAGGATCGGCCGGTGCGCATCCGGGATCAGCCGCGCCGAAGATTCCACCTGCCTGGTCCGGTGGCCGGTTCCGCCGGTAATAATCCGGTAGGAGATCACATGCCGCTGGTCGTCCGGATTGGCGAGGATCCGGTCCATCCCGCCCTTCATCCGGGCCCGGTCTTCGGGGGCGACCAGCCGGTACACCCATTGGTTCAGGTCCCCGGTGGGGCTGGCGGCGCCGGCACGCGGCAGTTCATACAAGGCGAACAGGTCGTCGTTCCACGCCGTCTCGATGCGCCTGCCGCCGTGGTAGATTTCCCATTCTCCGGCGCCGAGGACCGGACGGGCCGGCAGCTCGGCGCCCTCCGGGAGAAAGATGCCGAGGGCAGCGACCACGCAGCCGGAGATGGGAGCGAGGACCGGTTCCACATGGACACGCCAGGTGCTGCCGCGGGCAGTGGCTATCCTGTCGACCGTCCGGCCTGTGGTGGCGGCCTCCTTGAAACTGTCACGCAGCAGTTCCCGGCCGAGGGGATCCAGGTTTTTGCGCAGGCTGGCGCCGAAATAATTCGTCCCGCCAATGCTGAGCAGGCATAGCTGGTCCATGCTGAGCATGTCCACCATCACCCATTGACCCTGCGTCTCGCTCATAGGACTCATCTTGGCAGCAGCCTTCGTCCGGACGGAACCGTGGTTTTTCATGAATCGCGGTCCGTTACACCTGCAGTGGCAGACCTTACGTTGTGCGGTTGTTGACATTGCGCAACGCCGGCTTCGGTGGCATGATTCTGCGCGTATGGCCGGTCGATCCATTCGAACGGCCAGTTCCTTAAGCTTCCCGGGCGGACGCCCGGCTGGCTGTACCCCGGAACCATGTTCAGTGGTGTGTTTTCAGGAGTGCAGCCATGAGTGCCCAGTTTTTTCGCCGCCGTCCGCCGTGGCACGCCGCAGCGCGCACCAGTGAGCAGGCGCCGGACGTTTTCTTCATCGAAGGGCCGGCGTCCAACTGGACCATCCTCCGGGAGCAGGACCGGTTCACCCTGGTGGACGGCGGTTATCCCGCCGATGTGCCGCACGTGCTCGAATCCCTCCGCTATGTGGGCCTGCGTCCGGCTAATGCGGCAGCGATGCTCATCACCCACGGCCACACGGACCACACCGGCTCGGCCCGGCATTTCTCCACCGAGTACGGAACCCCGGTGCTCTCCAGCGCCGCTGAACACCTCCACCTGCTGGGCCGGGAAAAATTCCAGGTCACCGTCGGCAAAGTGCTGCCCTACGCCTGGCGGCCCCGGATGGTGGCCTGGGCGGCCCACGCCATCAGGGCCGGCGGCCTCCAGGACAACGACATTGCGCAGGCTGCCGTCTGGACACCGGAACGCCTGCGGGACCTGCCCGGCGGTCCCGTCGCCGTCCCCACACCCGGCCACACGCCCGGCCATTCGGCCTTCCACCTGGCAGGTGCCGGCGTCGTCATCACCGGCGACGCCCTGGTGACCGGGCATGCCATCAGCCCCCGGACCGGACCGCAACTGCTGCACCCGATGTTCCACCACCGGATCGATGAGGCCCGAAGGTCCTTGGAACGGCTCGCGTTCGCGGCGGAAACCGTGATCCTGCCGGGCCACGGGCCTGCCTTGGCCGGCAACCTGGCCGCCGCCGTTGCGGCAGCGGCGGGGTAGCCGCCCGACGAGGCACATCACGGCGAGGCCGTGACCGCAGACTGCGTGCGGGGCCGTTTAATTGGGGGACGGCCCTGCACGCATTATTTCCGGGAAATGCGGAGGTGTTTTCCGTGTTGGATGAGTCGGCACTATCGTCGTTGGCAGATGCCAGTTAATACCTGAGGAAAGGCGCCCGCCCATGACCAAGCCGCTGCTGCTCAACGCGTTCGAGATGCTGGTGCCCACGCACCAGTCACCCGGCCTGTGGCGCCATCCGGCCGGCGAGGCCGCCCGCTACAAGGATCTGGGTTACTGGGTGGAACTGGCGCGGGCGCTGGAGGGCGGCGGCTTCCACGGCATGTTCTTTGCCGACATCCTGGGCCAGTACGACGTCTATGCCGGCAGCGCGGATGAGACGGTGCGGGCAGGGGTGCAGTATCCGATGCTGGACCCAATGCTGGTCATCTCCGCGCTCGCGCTGGCCACCGAGCGGATCGGCTTCGGCGTCACCGCCTCCGTCACCTACGAGCACCCGTACCAGCTGGCCCGCAAGTTCGGCACGCTGGACCACGTCACCGGCGGCCGGGTCGGCTGGAACATTGTCACCTCCTACCAGGACTCGGCGGCCCGGAACCTGGGCCTGGGCCAGCAGATCCCGCACGATGAGCGCTACGACCGCGCCGAGGAGTTCATGGACGTGGTCTACAAACTGTGGGAGGGCTCAATCGAGGACGGCGCAGTACGCGCCGACGCCGCGGCCAACGCGTTCACGGATCCCGCCCGGGTGCACGGCATTAAGCACGACGGCGGCACTTACCAGGTGCCCGGGCCCGCCTTGGTGGAGCCCTCGCCGCAGCGGACCCCGCTGCTGTTCCAAGCCGGAGCCTCCTCGCGGGGCCAGGCCTTCGCGGCGAAGCACGCCGAAGCCATTTTCTTCTCCGGCTACGCCCCGGAGCTGACCCGGAAATGGTCGGACGCCGTGCGTTCGGAACTGGTGGCCTCCGGCCGGTCCGCGGATGCCGTGAAGATCTTCAACATGGCCACGGTGATCGTGGCGGAGACGGACGAGGCCGCCGCGGCGAAGGTCCGCGACTACGGACAGTACGTGGACACGGACGCCGCGCTGGCGCTCTTTGCCGGCTGGACCGGCGTCGATCTGTCCGGCGCGGACCACGATGCGCCGCTGGAGTACATCAAGTCGGAGGGCAACCAGTCGGCGCTGGCGCAGTTCACTACCATGGATCCGTCCCGCAAGTGGACCTGCCGGGAGCTGGCGAAGTTCATCGCGATCGGTGGGCGCGGGCCGGTCATCACCGGGTCCCCGGCTACCGTGGCCGATGAACTGGAACGCTGGGTGGACGTGGCAGGCATCGA
Source organism: Arthrobacter sp. B0427-1-12 (assembly GCF_059092905.1). Classification (NCBI taxonomy): domain Bacteria; kingdom Bacillati; phylum Actinomycetota; class Actinomycetes; order Micrococcales; family Micrococcaceae; genus Arthrobacter; species Arthrobacter sp. B0427-1-12. The sequence continues at coordinate 71,048 of NZ_JBNHIC010000001.1, forward strand.
TGGGTTCAACCTGTCCTCGGCCGTGCGCCCGGCGGACCTGCAGGACTTCGTCCGGCTGGTCTCGCCCGAGCTGCGCCGCCGCGGGCTGCTGGCGGATCCGGAGCCCGGGGCGACCTTCCGCGAAACCATCATGGGCGCCGGACCGCGCCTGGCCGCAGACCATCGCGGCGCCGGCTTCCGGCGGTAGGGGAGGGCCGGCGTCGTAATCTCCGGTCCCGGGCACTACGATCGGAGGCATCACCTATCAAGGGGGAGCCATGGCCGCCGACGGTCCGGATAAAGCGCTCAGGAACCAGCAACTGTACGTGGCGCTTATCTGGGGAATCCTGATCGGCGTCGTCCTTTCAACGATCACCGGTGACTGGTGGTGGATCGCGCTTGGCGTGGCCGTCGGCGCAGCCATCGGTGCGGGCAGGACGGCGAGTGCACGGAAGAAGCAGGGCCCGGGTGACCAAAGCCGTCCGTGACGGCTCCGGTCAGCCCTTGTCCGCAGCCGCCAGCCGCTCGGTGCGGCGCGACTGCGCCCGTTCGTAGACGGCACTGGCGACGATCATGTCCTGCCAGCCCAGGCCGACCGTCTTGACCAAGGCCGGACCGGAACGCTCCGGGGCTCCCTGCACGACGAGTTCGGCGACAGTATGAAGCTGCGCGCGGTCCAGGCTCCCGCTGGCCACGGCCAGGATCACATCACCGGCCTCGCGCAGCGCCGTCGCGGCATCCTCGACGTAGACGGTGGAGCGCCGGGCCAAGGCATCGTCCGTTTCGCGGGCATCCGGTTCGTGCGTTCCCACCGCGACAACGACGGCATCGTCCCTGATCAGCGAGCCGTCGAACAGCGGCTGGCGGGCGGTGGTGCAGCAGGCAATGATATCGGCATCGGCGACGGCGGACGGTTCGGAGTCATCGGCGGGGTAGCCGGAAAGACGGAGTTCGTCCACGAACCGCGCTGTCTTCTCCGGTGTGTGGCCGATGACCAGAACACGCTCGAGGGTCCGCACGCAGGCGATCGCTTCCACATGTGCCCGCGCCTGCAGCCCGGTGCCGAAGACGGCCAGCGTCGAGGCGGACGGAGCCGCCAGCCGGTCAACGGCTACGGCGGAGAGCGCCGGCGTGCGCAGGGACGTCAGCGCAGCGCCGTCGATCAACGCCAGCGTCCGGAGGGTCTGCGCGTCGATCAGCAGGAAATTGCCCTGGATGCGCGGCACGTCCGCCGGCGCTCCGTCCGATGCGACGGTGAGGATCTTCACGCCGGCGTAGCGGCCGAATTCGCCGGGCATCAGCAGCATGCTCCCCGCCTGCAGGGGAACTTCGCTGCGGGCGGGCGTCTCTTCCGGGGCCAGCCCTTCCAATAGCGCCAGGGCGAGCGCGTCGATGGCCAGCTGCATGGGCAGCAGCTCCAGCACCTGCTGCTCCGGGATTGTCACTATCGATGGATCGCTTGCCATGGTTACCTCGCTGAGATCGATGTCACAGAATGATCACCCTAATCATCGACAGTAGCGGCGCCAACCACAAGAGTACGACGCCGGCACCTGGGTGCCGGCGTCGTACCTGGGTGGATCCTAGACCGCGGGCAGGATGCGGCCGGCGACCTCGCCGAAGTCGATGACGGAGCCGTCCGGTCCCGGGGCTGTGGCCCGGATGACGACCTCGTTCTTGTCCTCCAGGAAGCTCAGTTCCTTGCCGTTGTCCAGCGGCAGCGGATCCTTGCCGCTCCAGCTCAGTTCCAGGAAGGAACCGCGCTGGTCCTTTTCGGTACCGGAGACGGTGCCGGAGGCGAAGAAGTCGCCGGAGCGCAGGCCCGCACCGTTGACCGTCATGTGGGCCAGCATCTGGGCCGGCGTCCAGTACATGGTGGCGAACGGCGGGCGCGAGACCACCTGTCCGTCCAGAGCCACTTCCAGCGAGATGTCCAGCCCCCACGGTTCGGCGGCGCTGTCGTCCAGATAGGCGGCCAGCGCCTTTTCCCGTGCCGGGGGAGCGACGCGGGCGGCCTCCAGCGCTGCCATGGGCACCACCCACAGCGAGATGGAGGTGGCGAAGGACTTGCCCAGGAACGGGCCGAGCGGAACGTATTCGAAGGCCTGGATGTCCCGGGCGGACCAGTCGTTGACCAGCACCACGCCGAAGAGGTGGTGGCCGGCGTCGGCCAGCTTGACCTCACCGGCGGGTGCGCTGCCGCCGAGGACGAAGCCGACCTCCGCCTCGATGTCCAGCCTGCGGGAAGGGCCGAACGACGGCGTTCCCTCCGGCTCGGGCCGCAGGCCCTTGGGGCGGGGGACATCGGTCCCGGACGGGACGACCGTGCCGGCGCGGCCGTGGTAGCCGATGGGCAGGTGCTTCCAGTTGGGGGTCAGTGGCGCCTGATCCGGCCGGAAGATGCGCCCGACGTTGGTGGCGTGGTTTTCCGAGGCGTAGAAGTCCACGTAGTCGACGACGGTGAACGGCATCCGCAGCTCTACGGTGTCGACGCTGTGCAGGTGCGGCTGCAGGGCCGGTGCCGCGTCGGCGGAACTGAGCAGTGCGGTCAGGCGGGCCCGCAGCTCGTCCCAGACCGGGCGACCGGCGGCCAGCAGCAGGTCCAGGTTGGGGCCGGCGACGGCGGCACGCACGGCGGCGGAAGCGTCGCCGTCGTTCACCAGGGCCGCGGCGACATCCAGGACCTGGCCGCCGATCCGCGCGCCCAGCCGCGGATCCTGTCCCGCGCCGGGAGCGAAGGACGCGTACGGGAGGTTTTCAGTGCCGAAGCCGGCCGTCGCATACTGTGCGGCGATGCTGCCCGGTTCGATGGTGGAAGGGTGCTCAATGGGGGAGGTGCGGGTCATGCGTGGGTCACTTTCTCTGCGGACCGGGCGGACTGGGGGGATTGGGGGGGATTGGGCGGACGCTGCGGTTCCGGGCCGGAAGATGGCTAGGTCCTCCAGGCTTTCGGCCGGTTCAGCCACGCTGCAGGTGCCGAAGGAGGTGAAGCTGCGGCGCCAGTCGGCGGACAGCGCGGCGAACCGTTCGGCCAGGACCTTCGGGTCGGTTTCCAGCAGCACGGATTCGAGCTCCGCCTCGGGAGCGCCATCCTGCGCCAGCCCGGTGGCGACGGCGATGTTGAGGAAGCCGTGATGGGTGAAGCCGGTGGCGGAGTCCGTGTAGCGCACCGCCCGGTGCAGGCCTGCGGTCAGCTTGAAGGGAATGGCCCGCCGGACCGCGGCAGCCAGCACGGCGGCCAGCTGCGCGGGGGCCGGGAAGAGTGATGCCTCGATCCCGCCGGTGCGGAACTTCAGCCGCAGGCCCGTGCCGGCCAGCTGCTCCAGCGCGCCGTCGGCCACCTGGGCCGCCGTCAGTTCCGTGAAGATCTGCAGCCGCCCGGCGGCCTGGGCCGCCTCGGCCAGTTCGGCGCTCCAGTCCGCTTTCTGCGGGCTGGTCTTCAGCTCGACCGTCACCACCTCCAGCTCCGGTCCGGCAGTCTCGGCCGCCGCGAGGGCGTCCTGCAGCTGTCCGGCCGGGGTCACGACGCCGACCTGCACCGCTCCGGCGGACAGGTCCTGGCCTGTGGCCAGCTTCTTGGCGCGCTCCAGGTCCTTCAGCGGCAGGACCAGAGGTCCGACGGCGGCCGCCAGCTCAGTGGCGCGGCGCGCCACATGGTCCGCGACGGCCGTTTCCAGCGGTGCCAGGCCCGGGGGGAAGGTCGCGGCATCGTCGAAGAAGCCGAGGAACGGGGCCGGGATGTTCTCAGGCCCGTGCTTACCCATGGTTCCACCGTCCGCCGGTCCAGGAGCCGGCGTATTTTCCGTCGTCGCTGGCCAGGGCGGCTTCGCCCAGGTCCAGGGGGCGGAAGGTGTCCACCATGACGCCGAGTTCGTCGAAGTAGTCCTTGCCCAGGCTGGCCTCGATGGCGCCGGGCTGGGGGCCGTGGGGGTGGCCGCCGGGGTGGACGGAGACGGAGCCGATGCCGATGCCGGAGCCCTTGCGGGCCTCGTAGTCGCCGCCGACGTAGAACATGATCTCGTCCGAGTCCACGTTCGAGTGGTAGTAGGGCACCGGTACCGAGAGCGGGTGGTAGTCGACCTTGCGGGGGACGAAGTTGCAGATCACGAAGTTGTGGCCCTCGAAGACCTGGTGCACGGGCGGGGGCTGGTGCACCTTGCCGGTGATGGGCATGTAGTCGTTGATATTGAACACGTAGGGGTAGAGGCAGCCGTCCCAGCCGACGACGTCGAACGGGTGCTCCGGCAGGGTGTGGACGGTGCCGGCCAGCCCGTTCGGGCCGGTGCCGCGGTGCTTGATGTACACGTCCACGTCCCGTCCCTCGGCCAGCAGGGGCCCTTCGGGTCCGCGCAGGTCGCGTTCGCAGTACGGGGCATGCTCCAGGAACTGGCCGCCCTTGGAGAGGTACTGGCGGGCCGGGCCGATGTGGCTGTTGGCCTCAATGAAGTACAGCCGGGCGGTCTCCCCGTCCTGGATGACCCAGCGGTGGGTGGTGGCCCGGGGAATGATGATGTAGTCGCCCTGGCTTACGGGCAGGGCGCCGAAGACGGTTTCGACGACCGCGGCCCCGTCCTCGACGTACACGCACTCATCCCCGGTGGCGTTGCGGTACAGCGGGGAGGTCGCGCCGGCCCAGGCGTAGCTGATCCGCACGTCCCCGTTGCCCAGCACCAGCCGCCGCCCGGTCACCGCGTCGGTGTCCCGGGCCTGTTCGGCGGTGAACAGGTCGTGCAGCCTCAGGTGCCGGGGCACCAGCGGGGCGTTCGGGGCCAGGGACTGGTCCGGCAGTTCCCATACCCGGGCGCCGACGAGCGCCGAGGGAATGCTGCGGTGGTACAGCAGCGACGAGTCCGAGGAGAACCCCTCCTCGCCCATCAGCTCCTCATAGTAGATCGCTCCGGAATCGGCGCGGAACAGGGTATGCCGGGTCTTCGGGACGGCACCCAGCTGACGGTAATAAGCCATGTCGCACTCCTTTGGTAGCTGCTTCGTTAATAGTAAACGCCTTTACTAAAAAAAGCGACCCCCGTCACGATGCCCGGTTCACGGTAGATTGAGCGCATGGAAGAGCAGAGCACTCCCGCCCCGTCGCCCAAGGATCTGGACTACTGGTCCTTCGTGGAGCTGGCCCAGAAGCGGATCGACGAGGAGTTCGATGACAACGATGCCCGCGCCACCCGGGTGATCCTGACCCTGAACCGTGCGGCGAGCCTGGTGATCTATGACCTGGAGTCATCCATCCACCGCCCGCGCGGCTGGTCCTGGGCCGCGTTCCGGCTGATGTTCGTCCTGTGGCTGGCCGGTCCCATGGAGTCCAATACCGCGGCAAACCTGGGCGGCATGAGCCGCGCGGCCGTGTCCAACCTGAGCAATACATTGGTGGCCAGCGGGATGCTCCGCAAGGACGCAGCCGTGCAGGACCGCCGCGCCGTCACCCTGCGCCTGACCGACAAGGGGCTGCAGGAAATCCGGGACACCTTCCGGGACCACAACCGGCGGGAGTCCCGCTGGGCCTCCGTGCTGACCGAGATCGAGCAGGACCTGCTGGTCATGCTGCTGGAAAAGCTGATGGCACACCGCGAGGAGGTTGGCGCCCGTGCCCGGAAGTAAGGGGGCAGCGGATATGTAGTAAATGGATTGACTATAGTCTGTGACTCTCCTAACATCGATGCAGAACCCCCACCTAGCGCCAGTTCATAGGAGAGCCGTGAGCGAGAACAAGAAGCACTACAGCTACGCTGACCAGCCGCAGGCGTTCTGGTCCCAGCGGCACCCGGCGGTCGTCGTCGGCGGCGGACCCGTGGGCCTGACGGCCGCGCTCGGCCTGGTCCGCCGGGGTGTGCCTACGGTGGTGGTGGAAGCGGGGACCTCCGTCTCGGACGGCTCGCGCGCCATCTGCACCTCCCGCCACTCGCTGGAGGTGCTCGATCGGCTCGGCGTAGGCGACGCGGTCCAGGATGATTCCCTGGCGTGGACCAAGGGCCGCAGCTTCTACCGCAGCGAGGAAGTCCTCAGCTTCGAAATGCCCTCCATCCCGGCCAATGTCCGTCCGGTCATGGTCAACATTTCCCAGGCCGTCATCGAGCAGCACCTGCTGGATGCGCTGCTGGCCGAACCGTTGGCCACCGTCCTGTTCGAATCCCGGCTCACCAAGTACATTCCGCACGAAGACTCCGCCGAGCTGCGGCTGGACACGCCCGCCGGCGAGCGGCCGCTGACGGCTGACTGGGTAGTGGCGGCGGACGGCGCCCGCAGCGAGGTCCGCAGCCAGCTGGGCCTGCGCTTGGCCGGCACCAGTTACGAGGGCCGCTACGTCATCGCGGACATCCGCTGGAAGAGCCCGTGGCCCACGGAACGTAAGGTTTGGTTCGATCCGGCCAGCAACCCCGGATCGACGATCATCATGCACCGGCAGCCGGACGACATCTGGCGGGTGGACTACCAGCTGGACGACGCCGACGATGCGGACCACGAGTCGCGCCCGGCCGTCATCCGGGACCGCATCAACCGCCACTTCGAGTGGCTGGGCATCCAGGACGAGGACTGGGAGCTGGTCTGGTCCAGCCTGTACCGGGCGCATGCACTCTCGCTGGACAGCTACCGCCACGGCCGCGTCCTGTTCACCGGCGACGCCGCCCACCTGGTGCCCATCTTCGGTGTCCGCGGCCTGAACTCCGGCCTGGAGGACGCCAGCACCCTGAGCTGGACCCTTGCCGCCGTCATCAGCGGCAGCGCCGAGGACCAGCTGCTGGACGTCTATGCCTGGGAGCGGCGCAACGCCTGGGAGCAGAACATCGCCTCCGCGAAACTGAGCACCCTCTTCATGACCCCGGGCACGGTCGGCTACAAGACCACCCGCGAGGCCGTGCTGGCCCTGGCCAACGACCGGCCGGTGTTCCGCAACCTGATCAACCCGCGCCAGTCCTCCGCGACCCACAGCCGCGGCTCGGCGATCAACTGGAACAACGACGCCGTCAAGGATCTGGCGGGGCTGCAGCCCGGTGATCCCGTCCCCGACCTCTACCTGTCTCCGGACCGGTCCCGGACCCTCGCCGGCGGGGCCGGCCCGGGCTTCCTGGTGGTCGTCCAGCGGGCGGCAGCAGCAGCCGCCGAGGAGCTGGCGGCCGCGCTGGCGGCGGCCTTCCCGCAGGAGGGGGCGCACGCCGTCGTACTGGACGACGCCGCCCGCGAGAAGGTCGCCGACGTCTTCGGCACCGATAACCGCGAGGTTTTCGTGATCCGTCCGGAAGGCCTGCTGCTCGCCCGGATTGACACCTCCCGGCCGTACGACGCCGCTGAAATCATCCAGGGCGTGCGCAGCGGAACCTCCCTCCGGCCCCAGCCGGCCAGCCCGCTGCTGCGCACCGTCGAACCGGAGGTGGAGCGGGCGGAGGAAAGCTGGAAGGCCATCAGCGACGCCCTGGACGCCGTCGAACCGTCCGGCCATACCGCCCTGCTGACCCGTCTGGCCCTGCTGCTGGCGGACGAGCATCCGGACCCGTCCCGGGTCCGGGAGCTGATCGAACTGGCCAAGTCCCGGGCCTAGGCCTTCCGGCCCCATTCTGAGGAGACCCCCATGCCGCTGAAGTCCATGAGCCGGGAAGACCGCCGCGTCGTTGCCGGCACCATGGTCGGCACTACCATCGAGTGGTACGACTTTTTCATCTACTCCAATGCCGCCGCACTGGTGTTCGGCACGCTGTTCTTTGAGCCCATGGGTTCGGCGAACGCCACCCTGGCCGCCTTCGCCACCGTCGGCGTCAGTTTCATCTTCCGGCCGCTGGGCGCGATCGTCGCCGGCCACCTGGGCGACCGCCTGGGCCGGCGGGCCATGCTGGTGCTGACCCTCTTCCTGATGGGCGGAGCCACCGTCGCGGTCGGACTGCTGCCCACTTACGCCCAGATCGGCGTCGCGGCGCCCATCCTGCTGGTGCTCCTGCGCATCCTGCAGGGATTCTCCGCGGGCGGGGAATGGGGCGGGGCGGCGCTGCTGGCGGTCGAACATGCTCCCAGGAACCGCCGCGGTCTATTCGGGTCCTTCCCGCAGATGGGCGTGCCTGCGGGCATGCTCCTGGCCACGGCCGTGCTCGGCCTCATCACGGCCAATGTCAGCGAGGAAGATTTTCTCGCCTGGGGCTGGCGCGTGCCATTCCTGCTCAGCATCGTGCTGTTCGCGGTGGGCGTGATCATCCGCTCCAAAGTCTCTGAGAGCCCGGTCTTCGCCGAACTGCAGGCCACCAAGGAGGAATCGAAGACGCCGCTGGCGCAGCTGGCCCGTTTCCACTGGAAGCCGCTGCTGCTGTGCTCGCTCGCCTTCGTGGGGGTCGGCGTCGCCGGCTACATGATCACCGGCGGCTACGTCCTCTCCTACGCCACAGGCATCCTCGGCATGGACCGTACCGCCGTGCTCATCGCTGTGTCGCTCGCCGCAGCGGCCTGGATCGCTACCACTGCCTGGGGCGGGTCGCTGTCCGACCGCATCGGCCGCAAACGCACCTTCCAACTGGGCTTCGCTGCGCAGATCATCTGGGTGTTCCCGATGTTCCTGATGATGAACTCCGGCCATGTCCTGCTGCTGGCCATGTCCCTGATGGTCCTCACCATCGGTCTTGGACTGGCCTACGGTCCGCAGTCGGCGATGTTCGCCGAAGCCTTCCCTGCACGCATCCGCTACTCCGGCGCATCCATCGCCTACGCCCTCGGCTCCATCCTCGGCGGTGCCTTCGCGCCGATGATCGCGGCCTGGCTGCAGGGCTCCACCGGAACGTCCCTGTCTGTGTCCGTGTACCTGGCGGTCTTCACGGTCATTGCACTGGTCGCCGTCACGTTGCTGAAGGACCGGACCGGGCAGTCGTTGTCCGCTGATCTCGGCAGCCGCGACGCGGCGGGTGCCGGCGAAGCCAGGAGCACCGAAGCGCCGCTCAACCGCTGACCTGCCTGAGGCTCGCTGCGAGTGGGCTTAATGGAAGGAGGGGTGGTCCCGGGTTCCGGGACCACCCCTCCTTCCATGCTTATCCAGCCTTCGTGCTTATCCCGGGCTACCCGGCAGAGCGGGCCGTTTCGCGTTCCGTGTCCGCCGCCGTCGTAGTGTCCGGCTGCGTGCCGGTACGGACCAGCAGCGTGGCCAGGCCGGCGATGACCAGCGGTACGGCCAGCGCCATGAAGTAGCCGGAGACCCCGAGCCCGGCCAGGATCAGGCCGCCGAGCGCAGAACCGACGATTGAGCCGAGGCGGCCGATGCCGATGCCCCAGCCGGTGGCCGTGGCCCGCAGCTGCGTGGGGTAGGCGTTGGCAATGAGGTAGTTGAGCGCCAGCTGCTGGCCGCCGATGCCGAAGCCGGCCAGGCCGATGAGCAGGAAGATGAGGCCGAAATTCGTGCCGCTGATGCCCAGGCCAAGGGAGATCAGGATGCCCGCTGCGAACATGAGCAGCAGCAGCTTCCGGGCGTTGACCTTGGGCAGGATGATCGAGAGCGGGATGGCAAAGAGGATGAAGGCTCCATTGACGGTGACGGTGCCCATGGCCGCCATATTGGCCTCCAAGCCCAGCGTCTTCAGCGCGGTGGGCATCCACAGCAGCAGCAGGTACCAGGCGATCCAGTTGAACAGGTAGGTCGCGAACACGCCGATGGTGACCAGCCGGTACCGGGCGGAGAACAGTGCCAGGACGGAACTGTGCTCTTCCACTTTGTCCTCGGTGATCAGCTCCGCATCCTCCGCCACGGGGGCACCGGAGATGGCAGCCATGGTCCTGCGGACCTGGGCATCCGCGGCCGCCGTCTTCCGGGTAACCAGGAATACCGGGGATTCGGGCAGTGCCTTGAGGCAGACCAGCAGCAGCGCCAGCGGCAGGGCGCCGCCAATCAGGAAGATTCCGCGCCAGCCCATCAGCGGCAGCCAGGCCGCGGCGACCAGCCCGCCGAGCATGGCGCCTCCGGGCAGGCCCAGCAGGACCAGAGTCATGAAGGTTCCGCGGCGGGCCTTGGGGCTGAACTCGGCGGTGAGGGCCAGCAGCGCCGGGGTGGCACCGCCCATGCCCAGGCCGATCAGGAAGCGGAGCGCGACGATCTGCTCCAGCGTCTGGGCGAATCCGCCGGCCAGGGAGAAGACTCCGAAGAGCGCCAGGGCCAGCAGGATCGTTTTCTTGCGGCCGATCCGGTCACCGAAGGTGCCCAGGCTCATCGCGCCAACGGCCATGCCGATGGTGCTGGCGGTGATGACCCAGGTCATGTCCGTGGCCTGCAGGCCGAAGTCCTCGGCGATGGCCGGGCCGATGAATGCAATGGACTGGGTGTCGAACCCGTCCAGCAGTGCGATCGTGAAACACAGGGCCACGACGCTCCAGCGCGCGAGTCCCATAGGGGCGTTGTCGATAACGTGCTGGACGTTATACGTGGGTTTGGTCAACGATGACTCCGTTCACAGCCATAAAGCGGCCGCGCTCCGTATGTTGCGGAACGCGGCATGTGGGGCGAAACATAAATTGTTCCTCTTAGGGTTATCCCGCCTAGCGCCGGAAGGGAAATACTTATTTTCGACCGATTGAGACGGTTCGCGTATGGGCACCCACGCCGATACCGACGTCGCCATTCCTGCCCACCCCAGCGAATTTTCAGCCGGCGAGCAGTTGGCCGCTCTTGGCGAGCAGGGGGACCAATTGCTCGGCCAGCAGCGCCACGCCCAGGGCGATCATGATGACGCCGCTGACCAGCGTGACCCGGCGGGCGGCGGCGGGGCGGGAGCGCAGCAGCCGCTTGGCGGTCAGCGCCACCAGGCTGTAGACGATTCCCGCGGCCAGGACGAAGGAGAGGCCGAGGACCGCGGTCTGCGCGGGTACCGGCAGCGGCGCCTGCGGCGTGATGAACTGGGGCACCAGCGCCACATACAGCAGCAGGCCCTTGGGGTTGATGCCGCTCGTTCCCATGCCGCGCAGGAAACTGCGCCGGCTGGAGCGGCCGGCCGGACCGGCGGACGCGCCGGCGTCCGGGTTGAAGTTGGCCCCGCGCCAGGAGCGGGCGGTGCTGATGCCCAGCCACAGCAGGTAGACAGCGCCGGCCACGGTGAGCCAGGCCAGCAGTGCAGGTTGGCTCGCCACCAGGGCGGCGACGCCGGCTGCGACCAGGAGGGTGTGCAGCAGGTAGCCGCTGCACAGGCCCGCGACGGCGGGGGCGAAGCTGCGCTGACCCAGTCCGGCTGCGATGGAGTAGGCCCAGTCTGCCCCGGGCGTGCAGGCCATGGTGAGGGCGACGACGGCGAAACCCAGGTACAGCTGCTGGTCCATGCGGAAACTCCTGCGGTGGCGGTGGGACGTGACGGAGCAACTGTATGGAAAAACCGCGCAGAAGTGCTCACTGATTTATGCGGAATTGCCGCTGCTTTCGGTAAACTTTTTGCGTGATTGATGCGATTGACAGAAGTATTTTGCGCGAACTCCAAAATGACGGGCGAATGACCGCCACCGCGCTTGCCGCAGAGGTGGGATTGACGGTGGCACCGTGCCACCGGCGGCTGCGCGAACTGGAAGCGTCGGGAGTGATCCGGGGCTACCGTGCGGACATTGATCCGGGTGCGCTGGGGCTGGGGTTCGAGGCGATCGTCTTCGTGACCCTGCGGCAGGTGGACCGGGCCACGCTGGCCGAATTCGAGCGCCAGGTCGGCGGCATGGAGCATATTGTCGAGGCGCAGCGGCTCTTCGGTGACATCGACTATCTGCTCAAGGTGGTGGCCGCCGATTTGCCCGGTTACCAGCGCTTCTACGATGAAAAGCTGACCTCGCTGCCGGGCGTGGAGAAACTCACGTCAACCATCGTGATGAAGAACCTCAAGGCCGGGGCCGGGCTGCCGCTGTAGCCGGTCTGCCGATTTGTGTCCCGGTGCAGCCGCTGCTTACATTGTAAGTGTGCTCAAGGTAAGCATGCTTAGTGGTCATGAAGCCGGCCGCTTCCCTTCGTCAAGGACAGATTTATCCATCACAAACTGCGTGTACTCGTTCAGCTCGACATCAGCCAGCCCGGCGCTGTCGTGGAGGTTGCCGGCTGCCTCACCGAGGACAGCTGCCGTTCCCTGCTTCCCGTGATCCGGCGGGCGCTGGGCCTGGCCGGCGGCGGATCCGTTTCCGTGGACCTTTCCCGCGCCCGGCACATTGAGCAGAGCGCCCTTGATTTCCTGAATCTTTTCGCGATGCAGCAGGCCGATGGGCCCGCCCAGGCAGCGCCGGACCAGACGGGGCCGGCCGCCCTGCTCTCGGTCAATGCCCCGGACGTGTTGCCCCACTGCCCGCTGGCAGTATCCGGCCAGTCCCGTCCCGCTGTGCTGGCCGCCGCATGACCGGCCGTTCCCTTCAGCGCCGGAGTGCCGCCGCCCAGAGGGCCCGGCTGCTGGTTGTTGCCCTGACCGTGGCTGCCGGACTGGCGGCCATTGGCTGGCTGGTACTCCTCGGGCTTCCATCGTGGCAAGCCGGGCGGGTCTCCACCGCCGGCATCGTCGTGCTGCTCCTGGCCGGTGCCGCCATTGCGGTGCTGGTGTATGACCTCATGGCGGATCTGCGCGCCCTGAAACGGTCCCGGCGGCGCTGAAGCGGCGGCCGCCGTCGTTATTCCCGGCCCGCGTGCCCTCCTAGTCTCCGCCCCTCCTGCCCTCCGCTGACTTTGCGCGAAAGGCACGAATAACGGGTTATTCGTGCGGGAGCTGCCGAGTCAGCGGGAGAGGGGGCTGGGGTCACGCGAGGAACCGGCGCGGGCCGGGGCCGTCGCCGCCCAGGACATCGCCCGGGTTGTTGAGCCGGCAGGTCTTCAGCGAGAGACAGCCGCAGCCGATGCAGCCGGTCAGGTTGTCGCGCAGGCGCTGCAGCTGCTCGATGCGTGCGTCCAGCTGGTCCCGCCAGCGGGCGGAGAGCCGCGCCCAGTCCGCCTTGGTGGGTGCCTTATCCGGCGGCAGGGCGTCCAGGGCGGCCTTGATGTCGCGCAGCGGGATGCCCAGCTGCTGCGAGGTGCGGATGAACGCGACCCGGCGCAGTGTATGGCGGGCGTAGCGGCGCTGGTTGCCGGAAGTACGGCGGCTGGCGATCAGGCCTTCCTTCTCGTAGAAGTGCAGCGCCGAGACGGCTGCCCCGCTGCGCTCGGACAGCTCGCCGGGCGTCAGTTCCGTATGCTGTACTGCAGGATTTGCCATGCCGTCATCCCTTCGCTTGACCTCAAGCGTACTTGAGGTCCTTGACTTGGTCAGGCAGCAGCGACCAACCAAGGAGACGGCATGCACGCGATTGTCCAGCACGAGTTCGCCGGCCCGGAAGTACTTCGGTACGAGGAGCGTCAGGAGCTGGTCCCCCCGGAAGGGCACGTCCGCATCGCGGTCGGCGCCGCTGGCGTCCATCTGCTCGACACCTCCATCCGTGCCGGCACCGGCTTCGGCGCCTTGCCCCGGCCGGAGCTGCCGATGGTCCCGGGCCGCGAGGTCGCCGGCGTCGTCGACGCCGCCGGACCGGGCGCCGGGGAGTGGGTGGGCCGGCGTGTTGTGGCGCACCTGGGACAAGCGAGCGGCGGTTATGCCGAGCAGGCATTGGCATCGGCATCCTCCCTGCACACGATCCCGGACCCGCTCACCTGCCCAGCGGCGGTCGCCGCGATCGGCACCGGGCGCACCGCCACTGGCATCCTGGACCAGCTTCGGTTGGGCAGCGGTGACGTCGTTCTGATCCCCTCGGCCGCGGGTGGGTTGGGATCGCTGCTGGTGCAGGCAGGACGGAATGCGGGCGCGTATGTCGTTGGCCTGGCCGGCGGCGAGGCCAAGGCGGGCCTCGTCCGCCAGCTGGGTGCCGACGTCGTCATCGACTACCGTGCGGCGGGCTGGCAGGAGGCCCTGCATGCGGTGGGGCGGCCGCCCACCGTGGTGTACGACGGCGTCGGTGGCGAAGTGGGCCGGCTCGCCTTCGATTTGCTGGCCGAGGGCGGCACCCAGCTGGTCTTCGGCTGGACCGGCGGGGAAGGCAACCGCTACGAGCATCCGGCGAAGACGGCAGTACAGGTGCTCGGACCGGCCCTGACTGCACGCGAGGGCGGGCTGCGCTCGCTGGAGGCGGAGGCGCTCGCGGCCGCCGCAGACGGCTCACGCCGACCGCTGGTCCATCCCGCCTTCCGGCTGGCGGAGGCGGCCGAGGCGCACCGGGCATTGGCGGCACGGGAGACGTACGGCAAGGTCGTGCTGCAGCCGGATGCGGCATGGCACAAGGAAGGAGCGCAGCCATGACGGTCGAACTGGCCCCCGCCGCGCTGTGGTCGCGGACCTACCGCGGCACCACCGCCGGCCTGTTCGTGCTGGCCTTCGTGTTCGCGTTCGAAGCCATCTCCGTGGCCACCGTGATGCCGGTGGCGGGCCGCGAGCTGGGCGGCCTGGCGCTCTACGCGATCGCCTTTTCCGCGCCGCTGGCGGTGTCCGTCCCGGCGCTCGCCGTCGCCGGCGGCTGGACCGACGCCCGAGGCCCCGCACCCGCGCTGCGGCTGGGCGTCGCGCTGTTCTCGGCCGGGCTTATCGCCGCTGCGCTCGCGCCGTCCATGACGGTCCTGCTGATCGGCCGCGGTGTCCAGGGGTTCGGTGCCGGCCTGGCCGGCGTCGGTATGTATGTGCTGATCGCCAAGGCCTATCCGGAGACCATGCGCGCCCGCGTCTTCACCGTGCTGACCAGCGGCTGGGTCCTGCCCGCCATGGTGGGGCCGGCCATCGCCGGAGCCATCAGCGACCTGGTGGGCTGGCGGTGGGTCTTCGGGCTGGCGCCGGTGGTCGCGGTACTGTCCTACGCGGCGCTGGCCCCGGCGCTGCGCCGCACCGGAGAAAACGGAACTTGGAAGTACGACGGCGGCCGCACGGCCCGCGCAGCAATGGTCGCCGCCGGGATCCTCGGCGTGGGCTATGCGGGACAGCAGGCGTTCTCCTGGTGGCCCGTCCTGCTGATGGCGGCCGTGGCCGCAGTGCTGGCCGCGTTGCCAGGGCTCCTGCCAGTGGGCACCTGGCTGTTCCGCCGCGGCCTGCCCGCGGTGATTTCTGTCCGCGGCCTGGTCGGGGCCGCGTTTTTCGGGGCCGAGGTCTACCTTCCCCTGGCGCTGGTGGAGTTCCGCGGCTTCACGCCCACGGCGGCGGGCCTGCTGCTGACCACCTCGGCGGTCGCCTGGTTCTCCGGGTCGTGGCTGGCGGCGAATGTTCCGTTCCTGGCGGAGAAGGTGGTCCGGGCCCGGGTCGGTGTGCTGCTGCTGGCAGTCGGCGTCGGAACGGCCGGGTTCAGTATCGACCGGGGAGTGTGGATCGGCCTGATTGTGGCCGCCTGGGCACTGGCCGGCCTGGGGATTGGCATGGCGTACTCGACGCTGGGTGTGCTGCTGCTGGACCGGTCGGCGGACGGCGGGGAAGGGGCGGCCAGTTCGGCGATGCAGATCAACGACGCGGTGGTCCAGTCCCTGTGGCTGGCGCTGGGCAGCATAGTCTTCGCGGCACTGCTGCCGGTGGCGCCGGCGTCCGGTTTCGCGGCGGTCTTCGGCGGGGCCTTCGCGGTGGGGGTCCTGGCCCTGCTGCTGACCCGCCGGCTGTCTCTGCGTTAGTCAAGCAGTAGCTCTCCGGTGGCACGGCCCATGTGCATTTATGCAGATGGCTTCTGCAGGAATGGCGGTTGAAGGTGCCGGAGGCCGCGGCAATACTCGGTAGCACCATAAGCAGTGTGACTGCCGCCACGGCCGTCGGGGCTGGGGCGTTCGAAACCAGGGTCAATGATGACCAAAGGAGATTCGAATGAGTGCACGGATTGCCGGAAACGGCGGGTCTGACGACGGAGTCGTTAAGAACAGAGTTAAGGAATCGGGGCTACGGAAGGTTGTCACCGCCTCGATGGCCGGAACCGTCGTGGAGTGGTATGAGTTCTTCCTCTACGCGTCCGCCGCGACGTTGGTCTTTGGAAAGCTGTTCTTCCCCAACGCCGGCTCGGAACTGGACGGGATCATTGCCGCCTTCCTGACCTACGCCGTCGGCTTTGTGGCCCGGCCGCTGGGCGGCGTGGTCTTCGGCCACTTCGGCGACAGGTTCGGCCGCAAGCAGCTGCTCCAGTTGAGCATCATCCTGGTGGGCGTCTCCACCTTCCTCATGGGCTGCCTGCCCACCTTTGGCCAGATCGGGTACTGGGCTCCGGCCCTGCTGGTCATCCTGCGCTTCGTTCAGGGCTTCGCGGTGGGCGGTGAATGGGGCGGCGCCGTCCTGCTGGTGGCCGAACACAGCCCCAGCAAGTCCCGCGGCTTCTGGTCCAGCTGGCCGCAGTCGGCCGTGCCGATGGGCAACCTGCTGGCCACGGGTGTGCTGTTCGTCCTGTCTGCAACGCTGTCCGCCGAAGCCTTCCTGGGCTGGGGCTGGCGCGTGGGTTTCTGGCTCTCGGCCGTCATCGTGATCATCGGCTACTACATCCGCACCAAGGTCAGCGACGCTCCGATCTTCGTGGAAGCCAGGCAGCAGACGGAAGCCAACCCGAAGGCCGGCTACGGCGTGGTGGAGGTCTTCCGTCGCTACCCGCGCGGTGTGTTCACCGCTATGGGCCTGCGCTTTGCGGAGAACATCCTGTACTACTTGGTGGTCACCTTCTCCATCACCTACCTCAAGGTGGTGGTGGAGGCGGACACCGCCCGCATCCTGCTTCTGCTGCTGGTGGCGCATGCCGTCCACTTCTGCGTAGTGCCGATGGTCGGCCGGCTCTCCGATGCCCTTGGCCGCAGGCCCGTCTACCTGGCCGGGGCCATCCTCGGCGCCACCTGGGGATTCTTCGCTTTCCCCATGATGGATACCGGCAATGACCTGGTCATCCTCGCGGCGATCATGATCGGCCTGGTCTTCCACGCGCTCATGTACGCGGGGCAGCCCTCCATCATGGCGGAAATGTTCCCCACCCGGATGCGCTACTCCGGCGTCTCCCTGGGCTACCAGGTCACCTCGATCGTTGCCGGGTCGCTGGCGCCGATCATCGCCTCCGGGCTGCTGGAGAGCTCCGGCTCCTCGGTTCCGGTGGCGGTGTACTTGCTGATCGCTTGTGTCATCACGGTCGTGGCCGTCCTGGCGCTGCGGGAGACACGGGGCATCTCGCTGCAGGATGTTGACGCGGCCGATGCCGCCGCCACCTCCGCCCTGCGGACCGGCGCCGAGACCCAGGCGGCCGCACGGTGACGATGCACGCCTCTGTCCTCTACCGGACGGCAGGCAAGCCGGAGTCCGGCGCTTCCTACGCCGGGCTCCGGCCCCTGGTCCTTGAGGAACTGGAACGCCCTGCTCCCCGCGCCGGGGAGCTGGGCGTGGCAATCATCTACTCCAGCCTCTGCCACTCCGACCTGTCCGTGGTGGACGGCACCCGCGTCCGGCCGCTGCCGATGGCGCTGGGCCATGAGGCGGTCGGCCGGGTTGAGGCGGTCAGCGAGGGCGTCGAGGGCGTCCGTCCCGGCGACCAGGTGGTCCTGGTGTTCGTTCCCAGCTGCGGCAGCTGCCGGGCCTGCAGCAACGGCCGGCCGGCGCTGTGCCACCGGGCCGCGGAGGTCAACGGCTCCGGGGACCTGCTGCACGGCGAAGCGCTGCTGAAAACGCCGGCGGGGGAGCGGATCAACCACCATCTGGGCGTGTCCGCCTTCGCCGACTACGCCGTGGTCGCCCGGGAATCCGCGGTGGTGATTGACGACGACGTCCCCGCACCGGTCGCGGCGATGTTCGGGTGCGCTGTCCTCACCGGGATGGGCGCGGTGTTCAACACGGCAGCGGTTACGGAGGGCCAGTCCGTGGCCGTGTTTGGACTGGGTGCCGTGGGGCTGTCCGCGGTCATGGCTGCGAAGCTGGCCGGGGCGTCCAGCATCCTCGCGATTGATCCGAATGAGGGCAAGCATCCGCTGGCGCTGCAGTGCGGGGCGACGGCGGTGGGAACGCCCGACGACGCCGCCCGCCTGGTTGCCGACGCCACCGGCGATGGGGTGGATGTGGCCATTGAAGCGGCGGGCTCCGCCGCCGTGATCGCCACGTGCCTGGAGCTGGCGACCCGCGGCGGCGCCGTGGCCGCGGTGGGACTGCCGCACCCGTCGGCCGAGCTGTCCGTCCCAGCCCTGCAGTTTGCCGGCGCCGGCAAGCGGCTGCTCGGCTCCTACATGGGCGACGCCGTTCCGGGCAGGGACATTCCGCGGTACCTGGAGTTCTGGCGCCAGGGCCGGCTGCCCGTGGAACTGCTGCATACCGACACCCGCCCGCTGTCCGAACTCAACGAGGGACTGGACGATCTGGCGGCCGGCAGGGTGGTGCGGCGTCTGTTCCGGGCCTAGCTATTCCGGGCGCAGCCACCCAGGGGATGGCTGTGCTTAGGCGGCCATGAGGCTGTCAGCCGGGGCCGTGCGGTTGTCGGCGGCGGCCGGCACCGCTTCCGCGGCTTCCAGGGGAGCCAGCAGAAGGCTGTACTGGGTGGACGTCAGCAGCTCTGGATGGGCCAGCGCCAGCTGGGCCAGGTGCAGAGCAGCGACCATCCAGTAGGTTCCGGCGATGGTTCCCATGGTCGCGGTGACCATCGTACGGAGAGTAGCTGTGTCGACGGTCGGGAAATACGCGGCCAGGGCGCTTCGGGCCGCACCATGCTCGACGTGCCGCTGGACCTTGCGGTCCCTGTCGGCCAAGGCATACAGCTGGTCCGTGGTCCACCGGCGGCCCAAAATCCGGCCTGCATAATCAGCGACTAATGCTGTGGTGTTTTCCATCATCTCTCCCCCAGAGAACTTTTAATAATTCTTCTCTCCGGTGCCGTCGGGCCACAGCCCCGTGTGGGGTGGGTCGACCCCCGAAAATGGGGGATGCCCTTGCGGTCGGTCGGCGGGATTGGCGGTGGTCCCGGCCCACCACTCGGAATGCTGTCACCCGGGGGTTGACAAACGGGGGGTGCGGCTTCCACGATGGAACCATGCCAAGTAACCCCCGGGGTGACAATATGTCGTCCCCTTCCGCCGAGGAGCAGTGGCAGGCTGCCCTGGCCCACCGTCCGGTCGAGGATGGGTCACGGGAATCTGCCGCCCGTCGGTTCACGGAGGCAGGAGTCACCGTCGCACAGGTGCGGGCGGTCCTGGCTGACGGCGGGGATGGCCTGTATGCGGCGGCGCAGCAGGGCGGTCCCGGCTGGAGTGAGCCTTTCGGCGGCCCCCTGGCCGTTGCCCTGCTTGCAGCGGAGATCAGCGTTCTCGCCGCACAGGTAAGTTCGCGGGCGTCGGGTGTCAGATCCGCGGCCGTTGGCGAACTGCTGGAAGAGTACAGCGCCGTGACTGTGGCCGGAGAGCTCGGCGTTTCGCGTCAGAAGGTCTACGAGATCGCCCGCGCCGGCCTTCGTCCGCCGTATATCGACTCGGTCCCCTGGAGGACACCATGAAACCGATCAATGAACAGGTCCAGCTGCCGGACCCGCAGCAACAGTACCTGGTCCACCCCGTCGACCTGCCCGCTGCCCGGAAAGAGTACCTGAAGGGCTGGTGGTTCGGCGTTGCTGCCACCCCGCAGGTCTTTACGGCCCTGCTGGCCGGCATGTGGGTCATCAGCAACAACTACGTCACGCCGTTCCTGGCCCCGCTGACCGTCCTGGTTATCGGAACGTTCAGCAGTTCGCGGTTCATCCGGGCGGCCTGGGACTACATTCCCCGGAAGCGTCATGACGCGGACCGCCGGCTGACTGGTCTGGCCGTCGCCGCTGCCTGGATCAAGGCGCTGGCACTGCTGGCCGGTCTGGTCATCTTCCTGTTCTGGGCCGCGGCCCAGGATTTTGGCAGCAGTTTCAGTTCCTACCCGCTGGGCATGGGCGCAGCCGTGGTCCTGATCATGGCTTTCGACCTGGCGGCCAAATGGGTCCGCGGCCCAAGGGCGACGGCCGATATGCTTGCCGGTCTGCTCACCTTTCTGGTCGTGGCCGGGGCCGTCGCGGGCGGATTCGCACTGCTGCCCGATTCCGCAGCCCGTGGCCTTCCACGGTCCGGCCTGCTGGCCGGAGCTGCCACGATGGTCGTTGTCTGGTTGCTGTGGCTGGCCTATTCAGCCTGGCAGTCCCGCCGCAGCCACCGCTGACCTCGGCGGCATTCCTGATCCAAAGCCAGGGCGAAGCCGGGAATGAAGTACATTCCCGGCTTCGCCCTGGCCGTCGGCTCGCTGATCAGGCGAAGCCGAAGACGGGCGGGAAGGCCACGACCACGACGGCGGCCCAGGCACCGTAGACCGGCAGGTACCGTGTCTGCCAGCGCTCAAGCGAGGTGAACGGGCGTCGCCCACGCAGGAACCCGACGGTGAGCCAGGCCGCTCGGACCAGATGCACCAGCAGCAGGAGGTTCAGGCCGAGCGCGGCGATCTTATTGGGGCTGAAGCCGAACTCGGCGATGCGGGTCAGCATCGCGGTCATCATCACCGCGTCGACCGCGAGGGCCGCAACGACGAGGACCAGCTGCAGGGCATCGAACAGGCCGGGCGGCGCGAGCGAGTCGCGGGCGGAATTCGAGTAGAGCAGCAGGCACAGGACCAGCACGAGGATCGCGTTCATGAGGATGAGCAGGTCCCGGTCGACGTCGACGAGGCCGCCGGAAGCCGTGAGCACGGCCAGGAGGGACAGCAGCATGACAATCGTCAGGGGCGTGAAAACGCGCGTGAGGACAGGGGCGATGTTCTCGACGACGTTTTGTTTGGCCTCGACGAGCCACGCGGCGATGACGAGGGCCCCGGGGACGGCGAAGGGCAGGAGCCAGTCCTCCAGGACCGGCTCGAGGTCGGTGCCGACGGCTTGGAGGGCCGCAAAGGTGAGTCCGATCAGGACGGCACCGCCCAGGGCCAGGAGCGTGAAGTAGATCGCGAGCTCGCCGGTGAACCGGGCGAAGTCCATGCGCCGGTTGTCGGACCGCCATCTCCCTCCGACGTAGGCCACCCCGGCAAGCAGCCACAGGATGACCGGGGCGTGCAGCGTGGCGAGCAGCTCCGTGGAACCGCCGGAGGCGAACGGGTAGACGTTGAGTACGACCGCCAGCGCGGCGAACGGGACGAGCAGCATCGCCGCCACCTGCGCGGTGAGCCGGCGCTTCCACGCGAAGTATGCAGCCAGGAAGGGGAAGACGAGCAGGCCCATGTTGCGTGCCAGCACTGCGCCGTCGTCGAGCCATCCCAATCCGGCCTTGGCCGCCGCGCCCGCCCCGACGGCGAGCGCGAGGACGATCGCCAGCTCGCGCCACGGCGGCGCGCCGGCGTCGTTGGAGTCCTCCGGGACCAGCACGAGCTGCTTCCACAGCCGGTCCGAGTGCTCGCGGGCAAACTCGCGCGAGACGGCGTCGAGGTTGCCCATGCGCTTGATCGCCACGAGGAAGGCCTCTTCGTCGTCGAGCCCGGTCGCCTGTCGGTCGGCGATCTGCTCGCGCAGGTGGTCCTCCAGCTCGTCCAGGTCGGCGGGGGAGATCACCTGGCGCCGCTGGACGTACCCGCGCCACCGGCTGATTTGGATCTCCAGCTCCACGTGCGGCTCCATCACGCCCACCCCCCGGCCGTGGTGGGCGGCCGCTGCGCGGCCTGCCACACCTGCCGCAGCGCGTCGGCAACGACGGTCCACTGCTCCTGCCTGTCCGCGAGCACCTCCCGGCCTGCCGGCGTGATCGCGTAGTGCTTGCGCCGGCGCCCGGCCTCGGATGTGCCCCATGACGACGACACGTAGCCGAGCCGCTCAAGCCGGTGCAGCAGCGGGTAAAGCATCCCGTCGGTCCATTGCATGCCCCCGCCCGACAGCTCGCCCACGCGCTTGATGATCGCGTAGCCGTACAGATCGCCTTCCGACAGAATCCCCAGCACAAGCGGGGTAGCCGAAGCGGCGACCAGGTCCTTATCGATGCGCATCGCGCCTCCTATACCTAGATCTGCAATGCATTGAACCATAGCAGTTCTAGGTATGGCAAAGCGGTGGTGAAGGTGCAGGTGGTCCGGTGAAAGAACCGAATTCAATCAGGGCTGGTCACGGTGCCCCCGGCGGGGGAGAGGCGTGGAGGGCCAGTTGCTCGGCGTACCGGCCAAACTCCAAGGTGGCGGCCACACTGCCCGGGCGGGGACGGTCGTCCCACTGATGCGTCCGGTCTGCCAGCACCTGGGTCAGCGGCGGTTGCCACCGCTCATCCAGTGCGCCGAGGGCCCATTGGAGGGCGGCTCGTTTTGAGGTGACCTCGCCGGTGTGCAGCGTGTGCAGCATCCGGGCGTAGGTGGCGACGGCGTAGCGCTGTGTCCAGGCTAGTAGTGCAGTGCACGCAGGGCGCTCTCTTGTCCGGCTGTGATCGGTCTGTGGACTGGGATGAGGAAGTCACAGTCGCTGTAACGGTCGGCGTCGCCGACGGCGAAAGAGCCGTGCAAGTAGGCGCCGACAAAATTGCTCTGCAGAATCTCGCGCGCCCGTTGGGTGAGCTCGGCCAGCAGGAGATCCAGGTCGGCGAATTGTGTGGGATTCGGGTTGACCGGCTCGAAAGGGTCGGAATGGTGATGGGACATGGTTGCTCCGTCCGGGAGAATGTCGGGACCGTGCGCAGCGAAAGGCATGCGGCACAGCGTGGATCCGGATGCGGCGGCGCGGCTGACTCGGCTCGCTCCGCCGCCAGGACCTCAGGCGGCCAGCACCCTGCGCCGGCTGGCGATCTCCCCGCGGATGGCCTCCAGCACCACGGTGACGGCCGGCGAGCGCAGGGATTCCGGGCGCGCTACGGCCCAGATGGGCAGCTGGCGTTCGAAGAGGTCTGGCAGTACCGGGACGAAGGCCGGGTCTGCGGCCGCCATGAAGTTCGGTAGCAGGCCGATCCCCGCGTGCCGGCGCACCGCCTCCACCTGCGCGAAGATGCTGGTCGACTGGAAGCTGCGGACCGGCGTCGGAAGCTGGGAGGAACGGTGGCCCAGTTCGCCCACTTGCAGCGCCGATTCCACGTAGGAAACGAAGGCGTGGTTCCGCAGGTCGTCTACCGTGTGGGGCGTGCGGTGCTTGGCCAGGTAGTCGGCCGTGGCGTAGAGCCGCAGGAAGTAGTTGGTCAGGAACAGCGGCTGCGCCTTGTGCGTCTCCGCCCGTCCCACCACGACTTCCAGGTCCACGCCGGAACGGTTCTGGCTGACTTTGCGGGTGGCGCTGAGGATCTCCACGTCCAGATGCGGGTGGCGCCGCTGGACCTTCACCAGAGCTGGGGTGACGAATTCGGCGCCGAAGCCGTCCGGCGCCCCGATCCGCACAAGCCCGGAGACGGTGTCGGGGGCGGCGTACAAAGTGGCGGCAAGGGCGCCCAGGCTGCCTTCGATGGTTTCCGCCGCGGCGACGGCATGCGCTCCGAGTTCTGTCAGCTCCCAGCCGTGCTGGCTGCGCTCCAGGGTGCGGCCGCCCAGCTGCTTATCCAGCGCCAGGATGCGGCGCGACACGGTGGTGTGCGTGGTTCCCAGGGCGTCGGCCACCGCATTGAAGCGGCCCAGGCGGGCCACCGTGAGCAGGATCAGCAGGTCGTCCGGACTGGGGAGGCGGTTGAAATCGACCATGGACCCTTCCTTGGGCGGTGCATGGTGCGTGTGCATCCATGCACATGCTCTCTGTGGTTTTTTGCCTTGAATGCACTCTAGCAGGATGTGATGGTGGTCATATCTCGCCAACCGGAAAGCAAAGGAGCTTCGAATCATGGCTGTAGTCGGATGGATCGGTCTGGGGCACATGGGCGGCCCGATGTCGGCAAACCTGGTCAAGGCCGGGTATGACGTCCGAGGCTTCGACCTCAATCCGCAGGCCCTTGCAGAGGCCGAGGCGCGCGGAGTGAAACCGGCGATGAGCATTGCCGATGCGGTGCGCGGGGCCGACGTCGTTTTCACCATGCTCCCCAAGGGCGAGCATTCCCTGGCCGTGTACCTGGGCGAGGACGGGGTCCTCGAGTCAGCGGACCAGCGGACGCTGCTGGTGGACTCGTCCACCATCGACATCCAGGCTGCCCGCACCCTCCACGACAAGGCGGCCGCGGCCGGATTCCGGTTCGTCGACGCCCCAGTCTCCGGCGGCATGAGCGGCGCCGAGGCCGCAACGCTCACGTTCATGATCGGCGGCGAGCAGTCCGCTGTGGTGGATGCGTCCGTCTTCATCGAACCGATGGCCGGCAACATCATCCCGGCCGGCGGACCCACCACCGGGCAGGCGGCGAAGATCTGCAACAACCTGATGCTCTTCATCAACCTCGCCTCCACCGCCGAGGGCGCCGTCCTGGCGGACCGGCTGGGGCTGGACAAACAGGTGTTCTGGGACATCGCCTCCGTCTCCTCCGGGGACAGTTGGGCGCTGCGGACCTGGTACCCGGTTCCCGGCGTCGTGCCCACGGCGGCCTCCAACAAGGACTTTGCCCCCACCTTCACCACGGAACTGGCCAACAAGGACATCAACCTGGCCATCGCCGCGGCGCAGGAAACCGGCGTGCCGCTGGAAGTCGGCCGGCACGTCCAGCAACTGTTCCAGCGGCTGATCGACGCGGACCAGGCCGGCAGGGACTGCTCGATGATCATCAAGCTGGTCGACGGCACCCTGGACCAGGCCCGGTAAAGAACGTGAAGAGAACCAACAGGAAGAATGTAGCCATGCAGCAGATTCCCCACTTCATCAACGGCACCAAGATCCACGACGCCGACCGCTACGGCCCGGTCTTCAACCCCGCCACCGGCAGCCAGGAAAAGGAGGTGGCGCTCGCCTCCGCCGCCCGCGTGGAGGAGGCCATCGAGGCCGCCCGCGCCGCCCTGCCGGCCTGGCGGGCCACCAGCCTGGCCAAGCGCACCGACATCTTCTTCAAGGTCCGGCAGCTGCTGACCGAGCGGAAGGCCGAGCTCGCGGCGGTCATTACCGCCGAACACGGCAAGGTCCTCTCCGACGCGGCCGGCGAGATCACCCGCGGCCTGGAGAACATCGAATTCGCCACCGGCCTGTCCCACATGCTCAAGGGCGAGCACTCGGAACAGGTGTCCTCCGGCGTCGACGTCCACTCGGTCCGCCAGCCCGTGGGCGTGGTCGCCTGCATCACCCCGTTCAATTTCCCCGCGATGGTGCCGCTGTGGATGATCGGCAGCGCCATCGCCTGCGGCAACACCGTGCTGCTCAAGCCCAGCGAGAAGGATCCGTCCGCCGCCATCTTCCTCGCGGACATCTTCGCCGAGGCCGGCCTGCCGGCGGGCGTGCTCAATGTGGTCCAGGGGGACAAGGAAGCCGTCGACGTCCTGCTGGAGCACCCGCAGGTCAAGGCCGTCAGCTTTGTTGGCTCCACCCCGATCGCCCAGGCCGTCTACCAGCGCGCCGGCGCCAACGGCAAGCGCGTCCAGGCCCTGGGCGGCGCCAAGAACCACATGGTCGTCCTGCCGGACGCGGACCTGGACATGGCCGCGGATGCTGCCGTCTCCGCCGCCTACGGCTCCGCCGGGGAACGCTGCATGGCGGTCAGCGTGATGGTGGCCGTGGGGGACATTGCCGACCGGCTGGTAGCCGCCGTCGCCGACCGCATGGCCCGCCTGAAGATCGGCCCGGGCACGGAGCCGGCGTCCCAGATGGGACCGCTGATCACGGCCGAGCACCGCGACCGCGTCGCCTCCTACGTGGCGGGGGCGGAGGAGGAGGGCGCCAGCGTCGTCGTCGACGGCCGCGAGCAGCAGTTCGACGGCGGCGGCTTCTTCCTGGGCGTCAGCCTGGTGGACCACGTCAAGCCCGGCATGAAGGTGTACGACGACGAGATCTTCGGCCCCGTGCTCGCCGTGGTCCGCGTGGAGACCTACCAGGACGCCGTCCGGCTGGTCAACGACAACCAGTTCGGCAACGGCACCGCGATCTTCACCCGAGACGGCGGCGCGGCCCGGCAGTTCGAGTTTGACGTCGAGGCCGGCATGGTGGGCATCAACGTGCCCATCCCGGTTCCGGTCGGCTCGTTCTCCTTCGGCGGCTGGAAGGACTCCCTCTTCGGCGACACGCACATGTACGGACCGGACAGCATCCGCTTCTACACCCGGGGCAAGGTCGTCACCACCCGCTGGCCGGACCCGTCCACCAGCGAGATCGACCTCGGCTTCCCGCAGGTGCACTGACTCCTTAATTAGCGTCAGTAACGACGTCGGCCCTCGGTTCCGTGCTCACGGAACCAAGGGCCGACGTCGTTATTCTGTGCCGCTGTTCAGCGGAACCGGCGGCTGAGCTATCCGGCAGCTGCCGGGTGCCGGCGGCGCCAGGTCAGAGCCGCGATGCCCCACACGGCAAGGAATGTGCCCACCAGCGCCAGCCCGGCGTGGCCCAGGTCGAGGCCGCCGAGCCAGGCCGACACCGGGTCGTCCAGGCCGAAGACGCCGTTCAGGATGCCGCCGATGGTGATGACGGCAATGACGAGGGCGGACACCGAGGACAGGCCGGTGACCGCCATGTTGAAGCCGATCTTCCGGACCGGATCCGCCACGGCCGTGTGGTACATCTTCATCATGGCCAGTCCGTTGAGCGTGTCGCACAGCGTCATTGCGGCGGTGAAGGCCAGCGGCAGCGCCAGCAGGGCCAGCGGGGAGACTCCGGCCAACGCGGCGGAAGCCGTCATCAGCAGGAACGCCACAGTGGTGGCGGTGTCGAAGCCCAGGCCAAACAGGAAGCCCAGCACGTAGATGTCCCGGGGGCGCCGGATCCGTGACAGCGGTTTGTCGAGCAGTCGCGTCACGAAGCCGCGGGCCTGCAGGTCCTTGGCGGAGACCGGAAGCCCCGCTCTGGCCCTGCGGTACAGCTGGGCCGTCCGACGGAATGCGGTGCCGTTGAAGACCCCGATGGCCAGCAGGAAGAGTGCGGACACCGACGCCCCGATCAGCCCCAGTGTGGTGTTGGCCGCGGTCCCTTCCTCCAGCAGTTGGGCCATGATGCCGGCGCCGCTGACCACCAGCACGCCGGCGAGCAGCACTACTGAGCTGTGCCCCAGGCTGAAGGCGAAGCCGACGCTGACCGGGGCGCGGCCCTGCGCGGCGAACTTGCGGCTGGAATTATCGATCGCGGCGATGTGGTCCCAGTCGTAGCTGTGCTTCACGCCGGTCAGGTATGCGGTCAGCGCCAGGCCAAGGGCCAGCGGCCGGGCGTTGGTCAGCGAAGACAATAGCAGCAGGGCGGCGGCCAGGTGCAGCGCGGCGACCGCCGTGAAGGTGATGCCGATGCGGCGGGCCAGGGGCAGTTTCTCCCGGTCCAGGTAGCTGGGCCGGGTGGACAGCCGGGATGCGGCAGGCACGGGTTTCTCCTCCTCCGCCACCTTGGTGGCAGTAATCGTGGGTGGCAGCCTGTGGAAGCAGGTGCCGTCAGTACTTGCGCAGGTTGAGCGGGCCCTGCCCGTACCAGCGGGCGCGCAAAAGATCGACGGCGGCCAGCACCAGGGAGTTGAGGCCCTCCGTGGAGCGGGACAGTGCACGGAGCACGAAGCCGTGCCCGTTCAGCAGCGAGAGCCCCAGCTGGCCGTCCGGGTCCAGCCCGGCCACCGCGGCGCGGATTTCCTCCAGCAGCGCGGCGTCGACGCGCGGGTCGATCACCACCAGCGAACCCACGTGGGTGTAGTCCTCCAGGAAGGTCATCCCGGCCACCGGCGCTTCATCGGCAGGGCGGATCAGCAGGTTGTCCAGCACCATCAGTTCTCCGCCCACATAGATGTCGGTGCGGAGCCGGAGTTCGTCGTAGCGGAACAGCCGGCCGTCAGGAGACCAGCCTGGGGTCACCACCTCTGCCATGACCAGGGACGCCGTTGGATCCATGTCGACCATCGTCTGCTGGCGGTATCGAGCCTCCCTGTAGGCAATCAGTTGGTCCGGCACGGATTCCAGGCTGCTTCCCGGCCCCAGCCGGAGCCGCATGTGCTGTTCGGCGCGGCTGCCCGGGGTGCGGTAGACCTTCGTGGCTGACTGGGTGGTGAGCAGCAGTCTGGCGCCGTCCCGGACTTCCACGTCGATGCTATAGGTGTCTCCGCCCAGGTAACCTCCCCCGGGGTTGAGGATGACGTAGCAGACCTGGCCGGAGTCATCCAGGTAGTGAGGGCGCATGATGCGCAGCGCGCCCCGGTGGAACTGCCGGGTGGCGATGGCCCGTTCTCCGCGCTGGCCCACCGTCAGCCTGAGGTCGCCGGTCAGCTCCGGGAGGGAAGATTTCGGGGCGGCAGATTCCGGAGCACCGGCGACCGGATGGCTGCTCAATGTGCCAGATCAAGCATCAGCACGTCCCGCTTGATCCAGTCGATGACGCGCTCCAGGCCCTCATCCGTCTTGAGGTTGGTGAAACAGAAGGGCCTGTTTCCGCGGAACTGGCGGGAGTCGGCCTCCATGACGGCCAGGTCCGCGCCCACGTGCGGGGCGAGGTCCGTCTTGTTGATGATGAACAGGTCAGATTTGATCATGCCCTGGCCGGCCTTGCGCGGGATTTTCTCGCCCTGGGCCACGTCGATGATGTAGATGGAAAAGTCGACCAGTTCCGGACTGAAGGTGGCGGACAGGTTGTCCCCGCCGCTTTCCACGAAGACCACCTGCAGGTCGGGGTGGCGCTGCTTGAGTTCGTCGATGGCCGCGGAGTTCATCGAGGTGTCTTCACGGATGGCGGTGTGCGGGCAGCCGCCGGTTTCGATACCGATGATCCGGTCCAGCGGCAGGACGCCGTTTTTGGCCAGGATCTTCGCGTCCTCGATCGTGTAGATGTCATTGGTGATGGCGGCCATGGAAAGTTCGCCGCTGAGGTGCCTGGTCAGGCGCTCCACCAGTTGGGTCTTGCCGGCGCCCACGGGGCCGCCGATGCCGATCTTGACGGGTTCCATGAAGTTCTCCTTTACGAATCTGTGAATACTAGGTGTCATGGTTAGGACATGAACATGCGCGCCCGCTGGTGTTCATGGCGCATCTGGGCAATCTCGAGTCCCGGCGCGGCAGCGCCGAAATCCTCCGGCCCCAGCTGCTGGATACGGGCAACCGCGGCGGTGACGTCGTCGTGCGCCCCGCGCAGCACCCGCTGCCCCGCGTTCTGACCGATCGGGATGGCACGGATAGCGTTCTGCGTCAGCGAGGTGGCAGTGGAAAAGAGGTACGCGGACAGCAGCTCCGGCAGCGGGGCGCCCAAAGTCCGCCCCACCAGGGCGAACGCCAGGGCCGGATGCCCGGCGCAGCGTCCGGCCGCCACATCCGCCCGGTAGTCCTCCAGATCCGCGCAGGGGAAGACCGCCCCCGTGATGTCCAGCATCCTGGCCCCCATCTTGATGCCCGCCTCGCGGACCTGGCGCGGCAGGGCCTGGGCGGCCAGCATGCGGTCCAGCTGGCGGATTTCCGTCCGGTCTCCGGCCTGCACCGCCAGCCGGATGCCCAGGCCGTCGCTGAAGGTCAACTGGATCCCGATGAACTGCCGCAGCCATTCCGCGAAGCTCGCCTCATCGTGGATCAGCCCGCGCTCCAGGTAGGTCTCCATGCCGAAGGAATGGCTGAAGGCCCCCGTCGGCAGCGCGGAATCGGACAGCTGCAGCAGTGGCAGCAGGTACGACGGCGGGCGGCCGGTATCGTGGGCGGGGACAGTCATCTCGGCCTCACCGCTGCCCCGGCTCAGTGTGTGTGCCCGGCGTGCCGGAACGGCACCGGCATCACGCGTTCCTGGCGGGAATAGGGAACCTGCACATGCTGCAGGAAATCCTCGATGGTGTGGTCGTACTGCACCACCATCACTTCGGCCCGGTATTCGCTCTCCGGACCGAAGAACTGCGCCTGCATGTGCCGGTTGCCCAGGTTGTGCGCCACGGATCCCATTTCCCCGATGCTCCGCGGTGCGATCACCAGGACGTCGGTGGGCAGGACGGAAACAAGGACGACGTTGCGCTCATCGCGCAGCAGGATGTCCCCGTCTCGCAGGTCGCGGGCCTCGGCCAGCCGGATTCCCAGCTCCCGGCCGTGGTCCGTGGTGACGCGCTGGATACGCTTCACCAGTTCCGCGCTGGGCAGCAGGACCTTTTCTTCGTGCAGCCCGTCCAGTTCGCCGGCGGGCAGGTCATGCCGGTTGGCGATGACGCGCTCAATGATGGTCATGGTTAATCGCTTTCAAGAAGGAGAGATGCTTAGAAGAGGAAGTACCGCTGTGCCATCGGCAGTTCGCTCGAGGGCTCGCAGGTGGCTTTCTCGCCGTCGACTGTCACGGTGTAGGTTTCCGGATCGACCTGGATATCCGGCGTCTCGCCGTTGTGCTTCAGGTCCGCCTTGGTGAGATGGCGGATGCCGCCGACCGGGCGAATGACCCGGCGCAGCCCCAGCCGCTCAGGCACTCCGGCCTCGATGGCGGCCTTGGACAGGAAGGTGATCGAGGACGCGTGGACGGCGCTGCCCAGCGCACCGAAGTTGCTGCGCAGGGTGCGGGGCTGGGGCGTTGGAATCGACCCGTTGGAGTCGCCCATGATGCTGGTGACGATCTGGCCACCCTTAAGCACCATTTCCGGCTTGACCCCGAAGAACGCCGGATCCCACAGGACCAGGTCGGCGAATTTGCCCACCTCGATGCTGCCTACGGAATCGGCGATTCCCTGCGCGATCGCCGGGTTGATTGTGTACTTGGCGATGTAGCGCTTGAGCCGGAAGTTGTCCCCGACCACCGGATCCGCGTCCAGCCGGCCGCGCTGCTTCTTCATGGCGTCCGCCACCTGCCAGGTACGCAGGACCACTTCACCCACGCGCCCCATGGCCTGGGAATCGGAGCTGGTGATGGAGAACACCCCCAGATCGTGCAGCACATCCTCCGCGGCGATGGTCTCGCGGCGGATGCGGGAGTCGGCGAACGCCACGTCCTCCGGAATATCCGGGTTGAGGTGGTGGCAGACCATCAGCATGTCCAGATGCTCATCCACTGTGTTGACCGTATAGGGCAGGGTGGGGTTGGTGGAGGCCGGCAGCACATTGGCCATCCCGGCCATCCTGATGATGTCCGGGGCGTGACCGCCCCCGGCCCCTTCGGTGTGGAAGGTATGGATCACCCGGCCGCCGATCGCCCGGATGGTGTCCTCGACGAAACCGCACTCGTTCAGTGTGTCCGCGTGGATGGCAACCTGGACGTCGTATTCGTCCGCCACTTTCAGGGACATGTCGATCGAGGATGTGGTGGCGCCCCAGTCCTCGTGGACTTTCAGGCCGATCGCGCCGGCACGGATCTGCTCCGCCAGCGGCTCGACGGCGCTGGCGTGCCCCTTGCCCAGGAAGCCGATGTTGATGGGAAGGTTTTCGACGGCCTGCAGCATCCGGCTGATGTGCCAGGTCCCCGGGGTGACCGTGGTGGCCTTGCTGCCCTCGCTGGGGCCCGCGCCGCCGCCGATCAGCGTGGTGATCCCGGATGCGAGCGCCACCGGAACCTGGTCCGGGCTGACGAAGTGCACGTGGGTGTCGATGCCGCCGGCGGTCAGAATCTTGCCCTCGCCGGCGATGATGTCCGTGGCGGCGCCGATCACGATGTCCACGCCGTCGGAGATCTGCGGATTGCCCGCCTTGCCGATCCTGAAAATATGGCCGTCCCGCAGCGCTACGTCCGCCTTGTAGATGCCGGTGTAGTCCAGCACCACCACATTGGTGATCACAGTGTCCGGGATGTCTTCGTCCCGGATCCGCTGGCCGTTCTGCCCCATGCCGTCACGGATGACCTTGCCCCCGCCGAAGACCACTTCCTCGCCATAGATGGTGTAGTCCTTTTCGATCTCCAGGAAGAGATCGGTATCGGCCAGGCGGATGGCGTCCCCCGTGCTGGGGCCGTACATTTCCGCGTACTGGCTGCGGCTCATGTCGAAGCTCATCGCGTGCCTCCTTCAGCGGCGGACTGTCCCTCCGGGGCGGAAGGGCGCAGCCTCCCGTTGACCCGGTCCTGCAGCCCGAAGACCTCGCGGTCTCCGGCGATGGCCACCAGATTCACGCTCCGGGCATCGCCGGGTTCGAAGCGCACGGCCGTTCCGGCGGGGATGTCCAGCCGGAAGCCGTAGGCGGCCGCACGGTCGAATTCCAGGGCCGTGTTGACCTCGGCGAAGTGATAGTGCGAGCCGACCTGCACGGGCCGGTCTCCGCGGTTGGTTACCCGCACCGTGGTTGTCTCCCCGTTCGCGTTGCAGGTAATGGGATCGGTCCGGAGAAAGTATTCGCCCGGTTTCATGGGATTTGTCCTTCCTTCGGTTAGCGGATCGGGTTGTGCACGGTCACCAGTTTGGTGCCGTCGGGAAAGGTCGCTTCCACTTGGACGTCGCTGATCATGTCAGCCACGCCGTCCATGACGTCGTCACGCCCGAGGATCGTGGTGCCGTAGCTCATCAGGTCCGCGACGGTGCGTCCGTCCCGGGCGCCCTCGATCAGCTCATAAGTGATGATGGCGACGGATTCGGGATGGTTGAGTTTGAGGCCGCGCTGCTGCCGTTTCCTGGCCAGGTCGGCAGCGACCACGATCATGAGTTTTTCCTGCTCACGGGGCGACAAATGCATAGGGATCTCCTGCGCTAATACTTCAAAAAAGGGTGTCCACCCGTTATCTGCGACCGGCCAGAGAATAGGCCGGGAGGTCCGTGGATAGGCCAAGGGTAGCAGACCGAAGGCGTGGCACAGGAATGCGGTCAGGAGAGCCACGGCACGTACGACGGCGGCAGCCCGGGTTCCGTGCCTACGGAACCCGGGCTGCCGCCGTCGTTAGCGTTTCGTTTCCCTACCCTCGTTGACTCAGCGCGAGACGCTCGTTTCGACGCTCTTTCCAGCATCTGCTGCTGACTCAGCGGGGATGGCGCGGGCTTCCGCCCGCCGGCGGCGCAGGTGTTGCACTCCGGTGCCGATCAGAGCAGCGGCGAGCACCAGGTACAGGGTGACGGTGATGGGGCTGCCGACCAGGATGCCCAGGCTGCCCTCGGAGACGGCCAGCGCGCGGCGCAGTTCGGTCTCGGCCATCGGGCCCAGGATGACGGCGATCAGTACCGGCGCCAGCGGCACGCTGTAGCGGCGCATCATGAAGCCCACCAGGCCCACGGCCAGCAGCAGCCACAGGTCCACTACCGAGGAGCTGATGGCGTAGACGCCCAGCATGGAGAAGACCGTGATCCCCGCATACAGGTAGTGGCGCGGGATGGTCAGCAGCTTGGCCCACAGGGCGGCGAACGGCATATTGATGATGACCAGGACCACCAGGCCGATGAAGAGGGACGCCAGCAGTGCCCAGACGAGGTCCGCGCTGCGATCGAAGAGCAGCGGACCCGGCTGCATGCCGTACTGCTGGAAGGCAGCGAGCATGATGGCCGCGGTGGCCGATGTCGGAAGGCCCAGGGCCAGCAGCGCGCCCATGGCCGTTCCGGCGGTCGCATTCGCGGCGGCCTCCGGGGCGGCGACGCCCTTGATCGACCCGGTGCTGCCGAACTCTGCGTCCCGGCGTTTCTTGGCCAGCCGCTTTTCGGTGCCGTACGCCAGGAAGGTGGGAACCTCCGCGCCGCCGGCGGGGATGATGCCGAACGGGATGCCGAAGGAGGCCCCGCGCAGCCAGGCCGGCAGGGCCTGCTTAATGTCTGCCAGCCCCAGCCAGGGGCGGCCGTTGGAGATGATGCCGGTCTCCTGCCGGTCCCGGTGGATGCGGGAGGCGACGTGCAGCACCTCGCCCAGGGCCAACAGGCCGACGGTAATCACGATGACGGAGATGCCGTCGAAGAGCTGCGGCAGACCGAGCGTGAACCGCTGGGTGCCGCTGGGGCCGTCGACGCCGACCAGCGCCAGCGCCAGGCCCAGGCCCAGTGCGATCAGGCCCTTGACCACGGACTCGGAGACCACGGAGGAGATGGCGAGGAAGGCGAAGACCGCCAGGGCGAAGTACTCGGCCGGGCCGAACAGGGTGGCCAGCTTGACCAGGGTCGGGGCGAAGAAGACCACCAGGGTGGTGGCCAGCAGGCCGCCGACGAAGGCGCCGATGGCCGCCGTCGCCAGCGCCTTGGCCGCGCGGCCGTTGCGGGCCATCTTGTGGCCCTCAATGGTGGAGGCGATGGCCGAGGAGTTGCCGGGGGTGTTGAGCAGGATGCCGGAGGTGGAGTCGCCGAACAGGCCGCCGAAATAGACCCCGGCGAACATGATGAACGCGGCGGTAGGTTCCAGCGAGAACGTGACCGGCAGCAGCAGCGCCACTGCCATGGCCGACCCCAGGCCGGGCAGGACACCGACGGCGGTGCCCAGGATGGCCCCGGCGGTGACCCAGAGCAGGTTCATGGGCGTCAGCGCGTGGGCGAAGCCCTCGAAGAGCAGGGACAGCTGATCCATCTAGATCACACCTTCCAGGAAGCCGGACGGCAGCGGCAGGCCGAGCCCGGCGTTGAACGCGAGCTGGATGGCGCTGGCAAAGAGGATGGCCAGGCTGAGATCGAAGATCGGGCGCTTGCTGCCCAGGGCGTAGCAGACGGACCAGAACAGCATGGCGGAGCTGAGGATCCAGCCCACCGGGTTCAGCACCAGGATGAAGGCGGTGACGGCACCGACGATGATGCCGACGGTCCGCCAGTCCGAGTGGGCTTTCGGCGTTTCGGCCGCTTCGGTGCGGGCTTCCGGGATGCGGGGCCGGCGCAGCACCTGCACGGTGAGAACCCCGGCCATCACGTACAGCACCACGCAGACGATCACGGGGAAGAACCGCGGCCCGGGGACGGCGTCGCCGGTGACTTCCATGGTGACGGTGCCGACGGTCAGGAAGACCGCGACGGCCAGCACCAGGGCGGCGACCACCAGTTCGCTGCGGCCGGTCCAGAATCCCGGACGGCGGGTTCCGGGGCCCGGACCAGGTACGACGGCGCCCGCCGCCTCAGTGCCTCCGGCCAGTTGGGAGTCGGCTGGCTGGGTGCCTGCCGGCTTGGTGTCAATGCTGCTGCTCATAGTCCCAGGTCCTCCACGATCGCCTTGACGCGGAGAACTTCCTCGTCAATGAATTCGTCCAGCTCCGGTCCGGTCAGGTAGCTGTCCGCCCAGTTGTTGCGCTCCAGGGTGTCCCGCCATTCGGGGGAGTCGTGCATTTCCTGCACGATCTCCTCGAACTCGGCTTTCGCTTCGTCGCTGATGCCGGGGGCGGCCACCACGCCGCGCCAGTTGGACATGGCCACGTCCACGCCCTGCTCCTTGAAGGTCTTGACGTCCACGCCCTCCAGGGGCTCGGCCGAGGAGATGGCCAGGGCCCGCAGGTTGCCGGCCTCGACCTGGTCCTTGACCTCGTTGTAGCCGGATATGCCGGCCGCCGTTGTGTGGGACAGCATCGAGGTCAGGGCCTCGCCGCCGCCCGAGTAGGCAACGTAATTGGCCTGCTTCGGGTCGATGCCCACGGTCTTGGCCAGCAGGCCGGTCATCAGGTGGTCGATCGATCCCAGCGATCCGCCGGCGATGGCGTGTCCGCCCGGGTCCTGCCGCCAGCCCTTGATGAACTGCTCCAGCGTCTGGTACGGCGAATCGGCCGGAACCACCAGGGCGGCGTAGTCATCGGAGAGCCGGGCGATCGGCGTGACATCCTGCATGGACTCGGGGTTTTCGGCCAGTTCGATGGCACCGATCATCACGGCGCCGGTAACCAGGAGCATGTCCTCCCGGCCGGGCATCTGGACGAACTGGCTCAGCCCGATGGTGCCTCCGGCGCCCGGGACATTGATCACCTGGGCGTTGTTGACGATGCCATTGGCGCGCAGGGCCTGCTGGCTTTCGCGGGCGAAGCCGTCCCAGCCTCCGCCGGGGGCGGCCGGTGCCATCAGTGTCAGTTTCTGGCGGGCGGTGCTGGCGCCGCCGGCGGACGCTGCATTGACGAACGCCAGCGAAACCACCACTGCGACGATCGCCCCGTAAATGATCCGGGGGAGCGGTTTTCTCATGTGTGCGGTCCTAACATCTTTGTTCACCGACCGAATCGGTAGCTTTGGTAATCTCAGGGTGCCAAAGCTATGACCGGCATCACAGAGCAAAACCGGTTGTGGTCATATCGGCAGTATTGGACATTAAGTTCACGGGAAATCTCCGCGCAGACGGAGCGTTCGAAGGTATGCATCAATGAGCAGTTCCAAGGCCAAGGACTCCCTGCATCTGCAGTTGCTGGCGTTGCAGATCGCCATCGTGCTGGGCGTCGTGGCGCTGGTGGCGGTGATCGCGGTCAATGTCCAGGCCCGCCAGATTCGTTCCTTCACCGAGACGCAGGTGCAGTCCGTGGCCCGCAGCATGGCCGCGCTGCCCACGGTCATCGAAGGCCTGCAGGGCCCCGACCCTGCGGCCTCGATCGCCCCCATCGCCAGCTTGGTGGGCCAAGCCTCGGGCGTCGATTTCGTCGTGGTGACCGATCGCAGCGGCAACCGGGTGTCCCATCCGGATCCGGACCTGATCGGCCTGCCCTCTTCCTCCGACCATGCTCCGGTGCTGGCCGGCGAGGAGTTCCTCGGCACCGAGGAGGGGCCGGTCGGCGTCACCCTGCGGGCCAAGGTGCCGGTCTATCCGGATCCTTCCGGGGCGGTGCATGAGCCGGGGACCGCGATCGGCGTCGTGTCCGTGGGATTGCTCGAAAGCGACATCGCCGCGGATCTGTCGGACAGCATGGAGTCGCTGGCACCCTGGCTGGTTGCCGCCGTCGTCATCGGTACCGCCGCGGCGGCGTGGGTCTCGCGGATTGTCCGGCGGCGGATCTACGGGCTGGAACCGCGCGAGATCCTGTCCCTGCTGCAGTCCCACGAGGCCATGATGCACGGCGTCCGGGACGGCGTCGTGGCTGTGGACCCCGAGGGGCGCATCGCCCTCATCAATGACGAGGCCGCGCGCCTGCTGGGCGTCGGTGCAGATGCCGTCGGCCGGCCCATGGCCGAGGTCCTGGACGCCGACGTCGTGGCCCTGCTCAGCCGCAACGATGACGCCGCCAGCGAGGCGCAGCTGGTGCTGGCCGGCGAGCGGGTGCTGGTGGCCGAGCGCAGCGAACCGCAGGCCAACGGCCGATCCGTGGGCCGGCTGCTCACCCTGCAGGACCGCACGGAGGCGGAAAACACGCTGCGCGAACTGGAGGGGCAGCGCTCGCTGGCGCAGACCCTCCGGGCCCAGACGCATGAGTTTTCCAACCGGCTGCATGTGGTGTCCGGACTGATCGGCCTGGGCAAGCCGGAGGCGGCCTTGGACTATATCGATTCGGCGACCCGGACCGGCATTGTCCATGAAGCCGCCAAGCTGAACCTCGAGGACCCCACCCTGGCGGCACTGCTGGCGGCGAAGGCTGCCGTCGCCGCTGAGTCGGGCGGTGTGATCCGGCTGGACGAGGCCAGCGACATCGATCCCGGCTGGCGCAGCGACGATGCTGTCGTGACGGTGCTGGGGAACCTGATCAACAACGCGCTCGAGGCCACCGGTGGCAGCGGCCGGATCGAGGTGTGGCTGCGCTGCACTCCCCAGGAGGTGCGCATCCAGGTGGACGACGACGGCCCCGGCGTTCCGGTTCAGGCCCGCCGAAGCATTTTCGAGCGGGGCTTCAGTACCAAGGATGGGGCGCAGCGCGGCGTCGGCCTGATGCTGGTGGAGCGGATCGCGCGGCACCGTGGGGGTACGGTAACTGTGGGCACGTCGTCGGCCGGCGGCGCCCGTTTCGCCGTGAGCCTCCCGGGCAACGGCTCGCAGCTGCGGCCGACGGCCTCCGTGAATGAAGGGAACGATGGGTAGCAACGGGCAGGCAACCATCCGGGTGCTGGTGGTCGATGACGATTTCGCCGTGGCGATGGTCCATGAGGGCTTTCTGGAAGCCATGGAGGGGTTCGAGGTGGTGGGCCGCGCGCTAAGTGGCAGCCAGGCGCTGGAGCTGGCCGGCCGTGGCGATGTGGATCTTATCCTGCTCGATGTGCACCTGCCGGACCTGTCGGGGCTGGAGGTGCTGCGGCGGCTCCGCGCCGAAGATACCGGCGCCGTGGACGTCATCATGATTACCGCCGCCAGTGAAATGGACACCGTCCGCCAGGCCCGGACCAGTGGTGTTGTCGACTACCTGGTCAAGCCGTTCAGCCGTGCCGATTTCACTACGCGCCTGGAACGCTACCGGCAGTCCCGGGCCCGGCAGAGCGCGGCCGGTCCGGAACCGCTGTCCCAGCAGGAGGTGGACCGGCTGCTGGGCGTGGACGCCGCGCCACGGGCCGTCGTACGCCGGGCCGGCGTGCTCCCCAAAGGGCTGGCCGTCCCCACGCTGGACTTGGTGGTGGCGACCCTGCGCAGCAGCGGCGGCGACATGTCCGCCGCCGAAATCGCCGAGTCCTGCGGAATCTCGCGCGTCAGCGCCCGCCGCTACTTGGAGTATCTGACCGCTACGGGGGCGGCATTGCTGCGGCCCCGTTATGGCTCGGCAGGGCGCCCGGAAAACCGGTATTCGCTGCAGCAGTAGCCGTTGCCGAGGTCTGCACCGGCAGCCG
The DNA here is from genome assembly GCF_059092905.1 of Arthrobacter sp. B0427-1-12. Classification (NCBI taxonomy): domain Bacteria; kingdom Bacillati; phylum Actinomycetota; class Actinomycetes; order Micrococcales; family Micrococcaceae; genus Arthrobacter; species Arthrobacter sp. B0427-1-12. Next base: position 109,449 of record NZ_JBNHIC010000001.1, read on the forward strand.
TTTTTGCACTCGTTTCGGATTGCCTCTCGACATCCTTGTATTCTATTGTATACAGTAGAATACACAAGTCCACAGGAGGGTGACATGAACCAGACCGCTTCCACCTCAGCCGCCGTAACCGGCCAGCCCGACGTCATCGTTGTCGGCGGCGGCAACGCCGGCTTCACCGCAGCCCACGCCGCCGCCGTGCGCGGCCGCCGCGTCGTGCTGCTGGAGAAGGGCGCCGAAGATATGGCCGGCGGCAACAGCTTTTACACGGCCGGGGCCACCCGGATTGCGCACAACGGCCTGCAGGACCTGCAGGACTTCATTGAGCCGGACGAGCGGCACGCAGTGACCGAGGTGCCGCCGTACTCGGCGGCGGAATACGCCGCGGACCTGGCCAAGGTCACGGAGGGCCGCAACGACCTGGAGCTGACCAAGGTGCTGGTGGAGGAAGCCCAGCCGACGCTGCGCTGGCTGCAGTCCCTGGGCCTGAAGTACCGGCTGATGTACGAGCGGCAGGCCTACGAGCGCCCCGACGGCAGCTACCTGTTCTGGGGCGGTTTGCATGTCGGAAACGTTGACGGCGGCGAGGGCCTGATCGCCGACCACACCCGCGTGGCCCGTGAACTGGGCGTCGAGATCCGGTACGGCCAGGACGTGGGCGGCCTCATTGTGGAGGACGGCCGGGTCGCCGGCGTGACGATCCGCACGGAAAACGGCCCCGCGGAGCTCCGCGCCGAATCGGTGGTCCTGACCGCCGGCGGCTTCGAATCCAACCCGCAGTGGCGCCGCGAACACCTCGGCGAGGGCTGGGAGAACGCCAAGGTTCGCGGCACTCCGTACAACACCGGCACCATGATCGAGGCGGCCCTGAAGATCGGCGCCGCCAGGGGCGGAGACTGGGGCACCTGCCACAGCGTGCAGTGGGACGCCTTCACTGCCACCAATGAAAGCAACCGCGAGCTGACCAACCGGCTGACCCGGCAGAGCTACCCGCTGGGGATCATCGTCAACACCGAGGGCAAGCGCTTCCTGGATGAAGGTGCCGACTTCCGGAACTACACCTACGCCAAGTACGGCAAGGAAATCCTCAAGCAGCCGGGCTCGGTGGCCTACCAGATCTTCGACGCCTCGCTCCGTCCCATGCTGCGCAGCGAGGAATACGAAATGCCCGGCATTTCCGAGACCGTCGCGGACACCCTGGAGGAGCTGGCGTCCAAGATCGGCATCAGCCCGGAGGCCCTGGAGAAGACGGTGACGGACTTCAACAACTCCATCGACCGCAGCATCCCGTTCGATCCCACCATCAAGGACGGCCGGGCCGCCAAGGTGGACCCGCCCAAGAGCAACTGGGCCGCACCGATCGAAACCGGTCCGTTCTACGCCTACGGCGTCACCTGCGGCATCACCTTCACCTTCGGCGGGCTTAAGTCCGATACGCATGGCCGGGTGCTCAATATCGACGGCGAACATATACCGGGCCTGTATGTCGCCGGGGAGATGCTCGGCGGTCTCTTCAGCGCCAATTACCCGGGCGGCTCAGGACTGGCCGCCGGCCTGGTCTTCGGCCGGCGCGCTGGTAATCTGGCGTAGCCGTGGTCCGGCCCAACGGGGCGGGATGAAAGCGCCGCGATGAAAGTACTGGAGGAAGCAACAGTGTCTGTGCCGACGCCCCCGCAGGAACGCATTGACGGGGAGGGCATTTACCGCCGGCTCCGTGCGGAAATCCTGGCCGGCACGCACCAGCCCGGTACTCCCATGCGCGAAGTCGGCCTGGCCGAACGCTTCGGTGTCTCCCGGACTCCGGTCCGGGAGGCGCTGGGCCGGCTGCAGCACGAGCGATTGTTGGAACGGGCCGCGCGCGGGCTGCAGGTCCCGGCGGTCGACCCGCAGGAAGTCATCCAGGTCTATGACATGCGCGTGCTGCTCGAGGCGGAGGCTGCCGGGCAGGCGGCGCAGTCCCGGAACGAGGCGGACCTGATGCACCTGAAGGGACTGCTGGACCGGGACCGCCGGCTGCAGTCCCCGGATGATGCAGAGCGGACCGCCGCCAACCTGGAATTCCACGCAGCCGTCTGGACTGCGGCGCATAACCGCGTACTGCAGGATCTGCTGGAGCGGCTGTCCACGCATCTGGTCCACGCCCCGCGGTCCACGCTGTCGGTGGGTGACCGGTGGGAAAAGTCCCTCGACGAGCACGAAGCGCTCATTGCCGCCATCGAGGCCCGGGACGCCGGGACCGCACAGTCCCTGGCCCGGCAGCATATGGAGACAGCCCGGCGCCTGCGCCTGGAGCTGCTCCGTTCGGCCGCCACGCGTCCCGGCCGCTGAGGACGCCGAGTTTCATGCAGCGTCCCGCCCAGCCCAGCTTTGAAAGCCAAAAGTGCGTGCCGCCGTCGGACACGCGGTCACTACGACGGCGGCACGCACCAAAGATGGGCGCGGCCGGACTGTCCCGTCGGCGGTGGGATTATTTGGCGGACAGGACGCGGCGCAGTCCCGGAACGCCCAGCAGCATCCTCCGGATGATGCTCGGAGAGCGTTCCTTGCGGGGCGGGAAGTAGAAGTCCGGGTCCGTACCCCCGGCCTCGTAGTCCGGCGTGGCAGTTGTGGGGTTGTGTCCCACGTGAGCCTCCATTTCCTCGTTCCTCCTTCGCCTTTCTTAATTTTCATATGGTGAAAGAAGTTTATTGCTATATGAAATATAGTAGGCGGCTGCCGCTCGGCGGTCAAGGGTTTTCTTCTGGCCAAGGGTGACCCGTGAGCCTACTGTCGTAGTTGATGCCCGTCCATCGCTAAGGAGTAGATCACCATGTCCATTACCCGCGACCTGATCATCAACGGAGAGCACGTCCCGGCCGCCTCCGGCCGGACCACCGAGGACATCAATCCCTACACCGGTTCCGCCTACGCCACCGTGGCCGCTGCCGGCACCGAGGATGTGAAGCGGGCAGTCGATGCCGCTTCCGCGGCCTTCGAATCATGGGCCGCCACCAGCCCCACCGCCCGTGCCCGCATCTTCCTGAAGGCCGCGGACATCCTGGAGGAACGCACCGAACAGGGCGTGCAGCTGATGGCGGAAGAAGTGGGCGGCGTGCGCCCCTGGGCAGAGTTCAACATCCAGCTGGCGGCGAATATCCTGCGCTCGGCGGCCGCGGCCACCACCGCTCCGCAGGGCGATGTCCTGGCCACCGACCTGCCGGGCAAATACTCGCTGGCTGTCCGCCAGCCCTACGGCGTCGTCGCCGCGCTGTCCCCGTGGAACGCGCCGTTCATTCTGGGCATCCGGTCCATCGCCGTTCCGCTGGCGGTGGGCAACACCGCCGTGCTGAAACCCAGCGAGGATGCTCCGCTGGCCTGCGGCCTCTTCCTGGCCGATGCGCTGCTGGACGCCGGACTGCCGGCCGGGGTCCTCAACGTCATCACGAATGACCGCCAGGACGCGAACGACGTCGTCTCCGCCCTGATCTCCGACGAACGGGTCCGCAACGTCAACTTCACCGGCTCCACGAACGTCGGCCGCATCATCGGCACCCTCGCGGCCCAGAACCTGAAACCGGCCGTGCTGGAGCTGGGCGGCAAGAACAGCCTGGTGGTGCTCAAGGATGCGGACATCGAGTACGCTGCGCAGGCGGCGACCTTCGGGGCGTTCATGAACGCCGGGCAGATCTGCATGTCGGTGGACCGCGTCATCGTGGACCGCAGCATCGCTGAGGAGTTCACCGACCGCTTTGCCGAGAAGGTGGCCAAACTGCCCACCGGCGACCCGAAGGACGGCAGCACGTTCATCGGCCCGCAGGTGAACCAGCGTTCGGCGGACCGGCAGTACGGGCTGATCGAGGATGCGGTCTCCAAGGGCGCCACGGTCCGCGCCGGCGGGGAAAAGATGGACAAGGCCGTGGTGCCGGCGACGGTGCTGACCGGCATCACCGAGGACATGCGGATCTTTCACGAGGAGATCTTCGGCTCCGCCACCACCGTCCTGCCGGTCGACGGCCCGGACGAGGCCGTGGCGCTGGCCAACAACACCAGCTATGGTCTGACCGCGGGCGTCATCAGCGAGAACCTGCAGGAAGGCATCAAGGTGGCGCAGCGGCTGAAGACCGGCATCGCCCACGTTAATGACCAGCCCGTCCAGGACGAACCGATGGCCCCGTTCGGCGGCATCCAGCAGTCCGGCTACGGCAAGTTCGGGGGCCAGGCCGGCATCAACTCGTTCACCGAGCTGCGCTGGATCACGGTCCAGCAGCAGGGCCACGCCCAGTACCCGTTCTAGGTTCTAAGGTATGACGGCGGCCCTTCGGTTCCGCGGGCACGGAACTGAAGGGCCGCCGTCGGGCCGTCTTTGAGGCCTACCTCAACCTGTTCCCCCGCCTGGCCGACCCCCCACGGCGTCCGGCCCCACGGCTTGACCACCGAGAGCACCGCGGCGAACGCCAAGGCCGTAAACGAAACGCTGGTCGGGAACATTACCTGGGCCGGGAAGGTGCCCAGCGCTGTGCGCACCTGGTCCCCGGTGACCGCCGGATCCAGTCCGGTCACGCCGGTCACCGCCGGCAGCAGGAGCACGAAGACGAGCGCCGTCAGCACCAGGGCGATCGCCAGCTTGGTGAAGACCCACCAGTAGCGCAGCAGCCCCCCCATTGGGTTCCCTAGCCGAGCAGGATCCCTGTTGCGGTCATTGTCACGGCCAGGAAGGGTGTGGCGGAACCAGGACGGCCATCGCCTGGTAGCAGGCCGCGGCCACCTGCCCGTCGTCGGTGGTCAGTCCGGTAATGGCCAGCGGTGCCAGCGCCAGGTCTACCTCCATCCAGCCGACGCCGGAGATGATGTGCACCAGCAGCACCACCTGCCGCCAGCGGCGGCCGAGCCTGACGCGGCACCCATTGTTCCGAAGGGTGCGGAGCCGGTCTACACCAACGGCCAGGTCAAGACCGGGCCGGTCACCGCCGGCGTTAGCGGAACCCGTCCGGCAGACCTTTGATAACGCCGGGCAGCGGCGGATAATGTGCGCTATAGCCGGTGCAAAGGGGAGAAGGCACCCGAGGTGGCGAAGAGAATGCGCGGAACGTCGATCGTCTCGTTCATCGTCCTGCTGTGGCTGATTGTCGGAGCGGTCGCCGCCTTCCAGCGCGGTTACTTCCAGGGCACTCCGGAAACCTGCGCGCAGACGGGAACGGTCCTGGTGACGATTGTCGCCGGGCCGCTTAATTACATGGGCGTGAATCCGCAGGTCGGCTGCGAACTGCCTCAGCCGTCCCAGTAAAAGTACGACGGCGGCACGCGGCTTCCAGCCAACGCGCAGCTTCGCGCCAGTGCGCCCTCAGGTTCGGTCCCTACAGTGGTGACTACCTCTTGAAGGTGCGAGTGATGGAGATCGGTTGGCTAGAACCGATTCGGGCCGGCAAGGCTGGGAGTTTCCCGGCTTTGCCGGCCCATCTCTTTGTAACCGTTGGCTGGCTGGTCCCTAGCCCTGCGTCCTGTCGCTCAGGTCCGCCAGCGAGACCAGGCGTTCGCCGAGGATGCGGGCCTCTGCGGCATTGAGGATGAGTCGCTGCCCGCTGCCTTCCACTGCCACAACAATATCGGGGGAGGGCATGCCGCTGGTGTGCTGGATGTAGGCGTTGGCTTCGCCCTCCGTCCAGGAGTTGCGGTCGGCGTCCGCTGCCGTCACCGGGTACGGGCCGAGCTCCGGTTCGTCCATGCACAGTGAGCCGGGATGGAGGCTAGGCTCTATCCGAAGGCTGGGCTGGAGGCGGTCCTTGGCTGTCTGGCTCATGGGTCTGTCCCCTTCAAAGAGAGCCGTTGCGGCGGCGTCAGCTTTGCGCCCGTCCGTGCGCCGGACAGGCGCTCCCCACCTTATCCGGCCAGCGTGAACAGTCCGTGAACTGCAGGGGACGTTCACGGTCAAGTGGTCCGCTATCCGATCTCCTCGCCGGCCAGGGCCTTGGCGGCGAGCCGCTCCTGACCGGCGGCCTCCCAGACCTCCTTGGCTGCACTGACATTGAGCATCACGATGATCAGTCCCAGCACGATGTCCGGCCAGCCCGAGGCCAGCCACGCTGTCAGCAGCCCCATCACGATGACGGCAATGTTGGCCAGTACGTCGTTGCGCGCGGACAGGAACGCCGCCGCCGACATCGATCCGGCGTGGCGGCGGAAGCGGGCCAGCAGGATCGAGCAGGCCAGATTGACGACGGCGGCGCCGCCCGCGGTCACGACCAGGGATACCGGATCCGGCGGCTCGGGATGGCCGAACTTGACGAACGCCTGCCAGGCGGCAGCCAGGACGGGGAGCAGGATGACTCCTGCCATGACCTTGCCGGCCACGGCCCGGCGCTGCAGGCTCCACCCCAGCGCGGCGAAGATCAGCAGATTGATGGCGGTGTCCTCGAGGAAGTCCCCGCTGTCCGCGAACAGCGAGACCGAACCGATCGCAACGGCCACGCCGAATTCAATGAAGAAGTAGGCCAGGTTGAGTCCGGCCACCAGCAGGACGGCGGTCCTGAGCTGCCGCGTGAGGCCGGCTGTTGATGAATCTTGCTCCGGTGCCACCGTCATATCCCTTTCGCTTTGTCCTGAATCCTCCCTGACGCCCCGCTCGCTCAGCAGCACGCGCACGTTCCAGCGCTGAAACGTGCGTTTGCTGCGGACTCAACGGGAGTGGGGGCGCAGGAGACGCTTCGGCCAGGGAAGCGTGGCAACCACCATGGCGGCCAGCGTCAGCAGCAGTCCCAGCGCCGTCGCCGCCGTCACGATGCTGCCGGCGGTGGGGAAGAAAACGTCCAGCGCCAGTGACCCCAGCAGCTGGCCGCCGATCATAGCCAGGCCGGTCAGCAGGATGCCGATGCTGGCCACGGACAGCGTGGTGACCGCCATCATCAGGCAACCCACCGGACCGCCAATGTAGAGCCACCATTCGGCCGGCAGCAGCGGAGCCTGCCTGGTCACCGCCGTCTGCACCAGCCAGAGCACCAGGAGCGCGGCCGTACCCACGCCGAAGTTGAACAGCGTCGACGTGATCGGGGTGCCGTAGGCGGCGGCCATTTGCCCCAGCATGGCCTGCTGGAAACTCTGGAACAGGCCGGCAAGCAGCGGCAGCAGGACCAGCAGCAACAGTGCGCCGGCCCGGGCGCTCGCTTCGAAGTGGGGGAGTACGGCCACACTGGCTCCCACCAGGGTCAGCACAGCCCCGGTGGCCCGCCAGGCACTGATGGGACGGCGTCCTGCGGGTCCCATGCCGATCCGGTCCGCGGCCAGCCCGGAGACGGTCTGCCCGGTCACGACGGCGATCATGAACAGCGCGATGCCGATCACCCCCACCGCCACGGCCTGCGTGAAGACGTAGTAGGCTCCCGCAATGCCGGAGAGCAGGTACCAGCGCGGATAGTGCCGTTCCTGCCAGGCGGATGCAGCCCGGCGGAGCCCGGCCCGTCCGGCCGGCAGGGCAAGGCTGAAGACCAGCATCAGGAGAAGACCGGTGGCGAAGCTGATCAGGGCCGCGCCGATCCGGTCATCCATCCGGACGGCCAGTTCACCGTTGATCCGGCCCTGCAGGGCCAGCCCGGCACCGCCGGCAACGGAAACCAGCAGCGCCAGCGGGCCGGGGAGCCGGAAAACCGAATGTCCCGCGGCCCCGCCGCCGGACGATGGCTGCTTTCCGAGCGCGGACCGCGGTGGCAGGGACATGCTCCCAGACTAGGCGATGCCCGGCAGGTTCTCCGGTGTTGCCGGCAGCTACTGGCCCGCTGGCGCAGGAACGCCTTCGCTGGGCTGGACGACGACGAAGCCCGGCCCGTGGAAGGCGAGCTGGAAGGCTTCGCCGGAACCGCCGCGCAGCAGCGAGCGCATGTTCATGGAGCTGTGCACCTGCGGTGCCAGATGGCCGGACCAGCACACCGCAGCCTGGGCGTCGACGAATGTCGGCTGCTGGCTGCAGTCCAGGATGAGCGGCTCGCCCTCGGAACAGACGGCGACCATGCCGTGGCCTTCGAGCAGGAGGTTGAAGAGGCCCCCGCTGGCCATGGCCGCGCCCTGCACCCGCCGGATATCCCACTGGAGGTTCGCGTCCATGGCCAGCAGGTTCTTGCTGGCGACGGAGATCGAATCGCCCTCGAGCTGCATGAGGAACACGTTGTTGGCCTGCCGCGCGAAAAACACCTCGCCCTGGCCGGAGACCCGCATCATCGGAGCGTCCTCGCTGGTGAGTAGCTTCTTCATGAGCTTGCCGACACTGCCGGCGCCCTCATGGTGGAACTGGATCTGTCCCTGGTACGCCACCATCGCGCCCTTGGTGGCGATGACATCGTCGCCGAGGACCGTCCGCAGCATCCTGGAGGACTGGAGCCCCCACCGCTCGCCGGTCTGCAGTTCCTGGTGCTGGTCGCTGAAGAGTGCGCTGCGCATGCTGTGGCCTTCCGATGGAGTTGCTGGTTCTGTGGCGCTGCTGGGCACCACGATACTGGACCTGTCCAGAGACTATTCAGGCTCGCGTCGTAGGGTGGATGTCTCGGGAAAACGGATGGCACAGGAGGCTGATTACCATGGCAGGTTTGAGCGGGTGGGCCAGGAAGGCCCAGGAACTGGCACGGAATCCGAAGGTGAAGAAAGCGCTGCGGAGCAGGAAGGGCCAGGAAATCAGCGGCAAGCTGCTGGACCGGGCAGCGGGCGCCGCCGAGAAGGCGACGAAGGGCAAGCACACGGACAAGATCCAGCGGGCGCGGAACGAGGCCCGGAAGCGGCTGTCCGGCGGGTTTTAAAGCCTAAGGGACGCGGCAGCATCGAGTCCGCGTCCCCATTCCCGTCCAACGGCGAACTGGAAGTGGTGCAAAGGCGTGCTTGACGCAACGACGATTGAGAAGATTGCCGACGAGCTAGTCGAGGCGGACCGGACGCGGACACCGGTACCGCTGATCACCGCCCGCTATCCGGGCATGACGGTCGAGGACGCCTACGCCGTCCAGAATCTCTGGAAGGAGCGCGGCCTGCAGGCCGGGCGCAAGCTGGTGGGCCGCAAGATCGGCCTGACCTCCAAGGTGATGCAGGCAGCCACGGGCATCACCGAACCCGACTACGGGATCATCTTCGATGACATGGTGATCGAAAACGGCTCCACGGTGCCGTTCGACCGGTTCTCCAACGTCCGGATCGAGGTGGAGCTGGCCTTTGTCCTGGGCAAAGCGCTCAAGGGCCCGAACTGCAGCCTCTTCGAGGTCCTCGATGCCACCGAATACGTGGTCCCTGCGCTGGAAATCCTTGACGCGCGGGTCCAGATGGAGGGGCGGACCATTGTGGACACCATCGCGGACAATGCCGCGATGGGAGCCATGGTCATGGGCGGCACACCGGTCAGGATCGGCGACGTGGACCTGCGCTGGATCTCCGCGCTGCTCTACCGCAACGAGACCATCGAGGAATCCGGCGTGGCCGCCGCCGTGCTGAACCACCCGGCTGCCGGCGTGTACTGGCTGGCCAACAAGCTCAGCCAGCACGGCACCGTGCTGGAGGCAGGGGAGATCGTCCTGGCCGGCTCCTTCACCCGCCCGATGTGGGTGCACCAGGGGGATACCGTCCACGCCGACTATGGACAGCTGGGATCCATCACATGCCGTTTCGAGTAGAACCCGAGGAACCTTCGGCGCGGACGTGGCGCTGCTGGCCCGCGCCAGCTACTGATTCCGGTCCCTAAATAGGTCAGGTTAAAGTGCGCATATTCTCCGGGTCCGGACCGGGAATTCAGTGCTAGGTTGGTGGCCGTCAGCAGCTCTGCGGCTGGCGGTTACCAGTGACCAGGAGGAACCATGACCGCACATGTAGCGGACGTCACCGAGTGCGACGTCGACACCTGCTCCTTCAACCATGAGCACGACTGCACCGCTTACGCCATCACCATTGGCGGCCGCGCGGAGCATGCCACCTGCGCCACCTTCATCGATACCTCGGCCATGGGCGGCCTGCCCAAGGTGCTGGCTCACGTCGGCGCCTGCCAGCGGTCCGAGTGCAAGTACAACGACCACCTGATGTGCGACGCCGAGAAGGTCCACGTCGGCCCCGGCGCCGAGGCAGCGGACTGCCTCACCTACCAGCCCCGCTGACCCGGACGACGGCGGCACCCCGGGTTCCGTGCCAAGCGCACCCGGGGGGACCGCCGTCGTTGTTGCTACTTGAACACGGCCTCGCCGACATACGGCCGGATCAACTGCTGCTGCTCCGGAGTGATCCGCAGCAGCCGCCCGGATGCCCCGTCTACGAACGCCAGCACCGTCTCCGCCTTGGCGCACAGCACCCCCGTGACGGGATCGTGCACGCGGTAGGCGATGGTGAGGCTGGCCGCCTTCAGGGCACTGATCCAGACCTCGATGTCCAGCGGCACATTCCGGTACGTCAGGGGCGCGAGGTACTTGATCCGGTGCTCCACCACCAGCGCCTGGGTTCCCTCCGGCACGGAGGAAAACAGCGGCACGTCGGGCTCCTGCCCGGGTCCGCCCGTGCCGCCGGGCGGGCCGAAGGCATGGATGCGGGCCTCCTCGAGGATGCGCAGGATCTCCACATTGTTCACGTGCCCGTAGGCATCCATGTCGCCCCAGCGCATCCCCACTGCGCAGGTGATGGTCCTGATGGCGGTAGCGGCGGCCTCAGTCAAACCTGTCTCCTTTGTGGTTAAAGTCCCTCCGTAGGATATGCCTTCCCCCGCAGATCATCCTCAGGGGTGATCAGAGTGTCCGGGGCGTGGTGTAGCTTGTGGACGTCAGCGCACCTCCTCCTAGAAAGAGCCGGCCTTCGATGCTGCTCCGCCTCATCCGCACCTATGCCAGGCCATACACCCCATGGATCCTGGCCGTCGTCGTCCTGCAACTGGCCTCCACCATCGCCGCCCTGTACCTGCCCAGCCTCAATGCCCAGATCATCGACCAAGGCGTCACGCGCGGCGATACGGACTACATCTGGCGCACCGGCACCCTGATGCTCGGCGTCAGCCTGGTCCAGGTGGCCACCGCCATCGCCGCTGTCTACTTCGGGGCCAACGCGGCCATGGCCTTCGGCCGGGACCTGCGCCGGGGTGTCTTCCACCGCGTCTCCGGATTCTCCGCCCGGGAGATGAACGGCTTCGGCGCACCCACACTCATCACCCGCGGCACCAATGACGTCCAGCAGGTGCAGATGCTGCTTCTCCTGGGCCTGAACTTCATGGTGGCCACCCCGATCATGTGCATCGGCGGCATCATCATGGCCCTGCGCGAGGACCTGCAGCTGTCCTGGCTGGTGTGGGTGGCCGTGCCGCTGCTGTTCGTGGTGGTCGGCTACCTGGTGTGGCAGCTGCTGCCGCTGTTCAAGACCATGCAGGCGAAGATCGACCGGATCAACGCCGTGCTCCGCGAGCAGATCGTGGGCATCCGTGTGGTCCGGGCCTTCGTGCGTGAGCCGTACGAAACCCAGCGCTTCGCCGGGGCCAACCAGGACCTGACGGATGTTTCGCTGCGCATCGGGTCGCTGTTCGTGCTGATGTTCCCGGCGATCGGGATGATCCTGCATATTTCGACGGCGGCCGTGCTGTGGTTCGGCGGGCTGCGGGTCGACGCCGGCGAGATGGAGGTCGGCGCCCTCACCGCGTTCCTGCAGTACCTGCTGCAGATCCTGATGGCCGTGATGATGGGCACGTTCATGGCGATGATGATTCCGCGCGCGGCCGTTTGTGCGGACCGGATCGGCGAGGTCCTGGACACCGAGCCGAGCATCCATGAGCCAGTCCGGCCGGCAGAGCCCGCCGAACGGGCCGGCGTCGTCGAATTCCGCGACGTCACCTTCGCCTATCCGGGGGCGGAAGCGCCGGTGCTCAGCAACATCAGTTTCACCGCCCGGCCGGGGGAAACCACGGCGATCATCGGCAGTACCGGAGCGGGCAAGACCACGCTCGTCTCGCTGATCCCGCGGCTGTTCGATGCCGCCGGCGGCCAGGTGCTGCTGGATGGAGTGCCGGTCACCGAACTGGGGCAGCGGGAAATCACCGGCCGGGTGGCGCTGGTGCCGCAGAAGCCGTACCTCTTCTCCGGCACCGTCGGCTACAACCTCCGCTTTGGCAACCCTGCCGCGGACGACGGCGAACTGTGGGATGCGCTGGAGGTCGCCCAGGGTGCGGATTTTGTCCGGGAGAAGGAGGACGGGCTGGAATCGCGCATTTCCCAGGGCGGCACCAATGTGTCCGGCGGCCAGCGCCAGCGGCTCTGCATTGCCCGGGCCCTGGTGGCCCGGCCCAAGGTCTACCTCTTCGACGACTCCTTCTCGGCGCTGGACGTGGCCACCGATGCCAGGCTCCGGCGCGCGCTGAAGTCCCGGACCGGGGATGCGACCGTGATCGTCGTGGCGCAGCGCGTTTCCTCCATTACGGATGCGGACCAGATCCTGGTGCTGGACAAGGGCCGGATCGTGGACCGCGGCACCCATGAGGAGCTGCTGGAAACCTCACCCACCTACCAGGAGATCGTCGAGTCCCAGCTGAGCGTGGAGGAGGCGGCATGAGCGCCGAAAACCGGAAAGCCGACGCTCCGGAGGTCGACCTTGAGGAGGAGTTCACCCCCGGGGAAGGGCACGGGGACATGTGGGGCGGCGCCCCTGCACGGAAGGCACAGCAATTCTGGCCGTCTGCCAAACGGCTCTTCGGGCTGCTGAAACCCGAGCGCGCGGTGATCTACCTGGTGCTGGCCATGGTGACGGCCGCCGTCGTCTTCAACGTGATCGCGCCCAAGGTACTGGGCCAGGCCATGGACGTGATCTTCAGCGGCGTGATCGGCCGGAACCTGCCGGCCGGCGCGAGCCAGGACCAGGTGGAGGCCGGGCTGCGCGCCGACGGCCAGGACCAGCTGGCGGACATGCTGTCCGGAATGCAGCTGACCCCGGGGCAGGGGATCGACTTCATGCTGCTGGGCCGGCTGATCATGCTGGTGCTGGTCATGTACCTGGTGTCCTCCGTGTTCATGTGGCTGCAGGGCTACGTGCTGAACAAGGTGGTCATGCGCGTGGTGTACCGGCTGCGCCAGGACGTGGAGGCCAAGCTCAACCGGCTGCCGCTGAACTATTTCGACACACGGCAGCGCGGGGACCTGCTTTCCCGGGTGACCAACGACGTCGACAACATCCAGCAGGCGCTACAGCAGGCCTTCGCGCAGCTGGTGTTCTCCGTGCTGTCGGTGCTGGGCATCACCGTGATGATGTTCGTGGTGTCCTGGCAGCTGGCCCTGATCGCGCTGATCGCCCTGCCGCTCTCCGCGGCGGGGGCGGGGCTGATCGGCACGCGCAGCCAGAAGCTGTTTGCCGGCCAGTGGAAGAACACCGGCGAGCTGAACGGCCAGATCGAGGAGGCCTTCAGCGGCCACGAACTGGTCCGCGTCTTCGGCCGGGAACAGGACGTCATGGAGCGCTTCGAGGAGAAGAACCAGGAGCTGTTCAAAGCCAGTTTCGGTGCGCAGTTCGTCTCCGGCATGATCATGCCCGTCATGCAGTTCATCTCCTATCTCTCCTACGTGGGCATCGCGGTGGTGGGCGGACTGCGGGTGGCCTCGGGCGCGATGACCCTGGGGGATGCGACGGCGTTCATCCAGTATTCGCGCGAATTCACGCAGCCGCTGGGGCAGATGGCCGGCATGGCCAACATGCTGCAGTCCGGCGTGGCATCCGCCGAGCGGGTCTTCGAACTGCTGGATGCGGATGAGCAGGAACCGGACACCGCCGAGACGGCGCTGCCGGCGCGGGCTGACGGCCACGTCGCGTTCGAGCATGTGAGCTTCAGCTACAGCCCGGACAAGCCGCTGATCGAGAACCTGTCCTTCGCGGCCCGGCCGGGTCAGACGGTGGCCATCGTGGGGCCGACCGGAGCGGGCAAGACGACTCTGGTGAACCTGGTCATGCGCTTCTACGAGCTCAATTCTGGCCGGATTACCCTCGACGGGGTGGACATCACCCGGATCAGCCGGGCCGAGCTGCGCTCCAAAGTGGGCATGGTGCTGCAGGATGCCTGGCTGTTCGGCGGGACCATCTACGACAACATCCGCTACGGCAGCCTGGACGCCACGGAGGAGGACGTCATGGCGGCGGCCCGGGCCACCTACGTGGACCGCTTCGTCCGCGCGCTGCCGGATGGCTATGACACGGTCATCGACGAGGACGCCACCAACGTCAGCGCCGGCGAACGGCAGCTGATCACGATCGCCCGCGCCTTCCTGGCCAATCCGTCGCTGCTGATCCTGGATGAGGCCACCAGCTCCGTGGACACCCGCACGGAGGTGCTGGTCCAGCACGCCATGGCCGCGCTGCGGACGGACCGCACCAGCTTCGTGATCGCGCACCGGCTCTCCACCATCCGGGATGCGGACATCATCCTGGTCATGGAGGAGGGCCGGATCGTGGAACAGGGCAACCATCAGGAGTTGCTGGCGGCCGAAGGCGCGTACTACCGGCTGTACCAGTCCCAGTTCGCCGGGGCGCTGGAACCGGTGGAGGACTGACCGGCCTCTGACGGCTGAAGGGGCGGCTGAAATAAGGGAGGCCCGGGCGGCGTTGTGCCCTAAGTACGCCCGGGCAACCTTCGCCCGATGCACCGGCTCCGGTGTCCGGAAGCCGCCGATGAAAGGACTGCACCGTGACCGTTCCCCTCTCCATCCTTGACCTGGCGCCGATCGGAGAGGGCGAATCCGCCCGGCACAGCTTTGAGGCCAGCGTGGCCCTGGCGCAGCTGGCGGAGAGGCTGGGCTACCGGAGGGTCTGGTACGCGGAGCACCACAATATGCCCGCCATTGCATCCTCGGCCACGAGCGTGCTGATCGCCCACGTTGCGGCCCACACGGAGCGCATCCGCCTCGGCGCCGGCGGGATCATGCTGCCCAACCACGCCCCGCTGACCATCGCGGAGCAGTTCGGTACGCTGGAAACTCTCCATCCCGGGCGGATCGACCTGGGCCTGGGCCGGGCTCCCGGCAGCGACCAGCAGACCATGCGGGCGCTGCGCCGCGACCCCGCCTCGGCGGACACGTTCCCGCAGGACGTGCTGGAACTGCAGGGCTACCTGACCGGCCAGTCCCGCGTCCCGGGCGTGGACGCGACACCGGGGAAGGGCACCAACGTGCCGCTGTACATCCTGGGTTCCTCGCTCTTCGGAGCCAAGCTGGCGGCCGCCCTGGGCCTGCCGTATTCCTTCGCGTCCCACTTCGCCCCGGCTGCCCTGCAGGATGCGGTGGCCACCTACCGCCGCGAGTTCCAGCCTTCGGCCCAGCTCGATGAGCCGTACGTCATCGCCGGCGTGAATGTGATCGCCGCGGACAGCAACGCGGACGCGCAGGAGCAGCACCGCAAGGTCAAGCGGGCCCGGGTCTCGCTCCTGTTCGGAAAGAACCGGACGTTCACCACGGAGGAAGCGGACGTGGTCCTGGAATCGCCGGCCGGCCAGCACGTGGAACAGATGGTGAAGTATTCGGCGGTCGGAACGCCGGGCGCGGTGAAGGAGTACCTCGACGGATTCGCGCGGCACGCCGACGCCGATGAGCTGATCGTCGCCCACCAATCGACCACCACCGAGGCCCGGCTGCGTTCGGTCGAGCTGCTGGCCGAGGTCAGCGGCCTGGTGCCCGCCTGAAACGATGGGGAGCCCCGAACCCATGTGAAACCGGGCATTAAATGACGACGCCGGCGCCTGAGGTTCCGTACGAAGGGGAACCCAAGGCGCCGGCGTCGTTCTTGTTGCGTCAGTTCCGGCCGGCCGGCTCCAGTTCCCGCTCAGCCGCGGCAGCGGTCTCCTGCGCTGCCGCCTCCTGGGCGGCGGCGATTTCGCGGATGCGGTCCCGGCACAGGTACCAGCCCAGCACCAGCAGCGGGATCACGATGGCCAGTGAGGCCACGGTCCAGGTACCGATCGGGGAATCGAAGGCCATCAGCACGATCACGGCAGCGAGGAACGCCAGCGTCAGGTAGCCGGTGTACGGAGCACCGGGCAGGCGGAAGGACGGGCGGGTGGCCAGCCCCTTCTTCGCCCAGGCCGTCAGCTTCATCTGGCAGAGCATGATCATGCCCCAGGCGCTGATGATGCCGATCGAAGCCATGTTCAGCACGATCTCGAACGCCTTAGCCGGCACGATCGCGTTCAGCACCACGCCCAGCAGCGCCACAGCGGCCGTCAACGCAATGCCGCCGTAGGGCACGCCTGCCTGATTCATCCGGACCGCGAACTTCGGCGCGGAACCGGACACTGACATCGAGCGCATGATGCGGCCGGTGGAATACAGGCCGGCATTCAGCGAGGACAGGGCCGCGGTCAGCACCACCAGGTTCATGATGGCATCCACGCCGGCCACGCCGATGGAGCCGAAGAACGTCACGAACGGGCTCTCGCCGGCCTTGTAGGCAGTGAAGGGCAGCAGCAGGGAAAGCAGGATCAGCGAGCCGACGTAGAAGACCGCGATGCGGATAACCACGGTGTTGATGGCCTTGGGCATGATCTTTTCCGGGTTCTTGGTCTCGCCCGCGGCGGTGCCGATCAGCTCGATCGAGGCGTAGGCGAAGACGACACCCTGGATGACGACGATCGCCGGCAGCAGGCCGTTCGGGAACATGCCGCCGTTGCCGCTGATCAGGCTGAAGCCAACCTCCTGGCCTTCGACGGGCGTGCCGAAGATGACAAAGTAGACACCGACCAGCAGGAACGCAACCAGCGCCACGACCTTGATCAGCGCGAACCAGAACTCAAGCTCGCCGAAGACCTTGACCGAGATGAGGTTCAGGCCCAGGACCAGCACCAGCGCGCCGAGTGCGAAGACCCACTGCGGCACATCCCCGATGGGCGCCCAGTACTTGGCGAAGAAGTTCATGTAGAGCGCGACGGCGGTGATGTCCACGATCGCGGTCATCGCCCAGTTGAGCCAGTACAGCCAGCCGGTGGCGAAGGCGGCCTTTTCGCCGTAGAACTCGCGGGCGTAGGAGACGAAGGAGCCCGACGACGGCCGGTGCACCACGAGTTCGCCGAGGGCCCGCAGGATGAAGAAGGCGAAGAGGCCACAGACGGCGTAGGTGAGGATCAGCGCCGGGCCGGCGTCGGCGAGGCGGCCGCCGGCGCCCATGAACAGGCCGGTGCCGATGGCGCCGCCGATGGCGATCATCTGGACCTGCCGGGACTTCAGGCCCTTGTGGTAGCCCTGGTCCTCCGCGTGCAGCGCTGCGTCGGAGACGTGGTCGGGCTGGGTCTGCCCGTGCTGTCCCTGGGTGTGGGAAGTCATGGATTTCCTTTGTGGGGAGTGGGTTTAACGGTGGTTGTCGTTAGCTGGTTGAGGTGAAGCCGATGGCCTGCAGCCGGCCCACGGGGCGGCCGCCGCCCAGGACCGGTACGGTGGCCAGCCCGGCGAACGCTGTCCTGACGCCGATCGCTGCCAGGGCATGGACCGTTACAGGCATCCGGGTCCGGTCGGAGCCATCGGCGATCTTGACCGCCACGGCCCGCCCATCGGCCAGGCCGACGAGCTGGAGCCCTTCGAAACCGTCCTTGGCCAGCAGCCCGGGGACCAGCCGCATCAGCGCGGTCACGTCCCGGCCGTCGCCGGCCACCCGGTCGGGATGGTCCCTCATGGCGGCGGCCACCGCTGCCTCCGCGGTGCCGGATCCGGCCGAGGCGATCCGCCCGAAGGCCCTGGCCATGCCGTGCAGCGTTACGGCGAACAGCGGAGTTCCGCAGCCGTCGGTGCTCGCGTGGGGCAGGTCCTCGCCGGTAAGCCCGCGCACGACGCCGGCAACGTGCCGCTGCAGCGGATGTTCCGGGTCCAGGTACCCGGCAACCGGCCAGCCGTTGAGCATGCAGGTCGCCGCCATGGCGGCATGCTTGCCGGAACAGTTCTGTGCCAGCCGGGACTGCCGGCCGCCGTCGCGCAGCCAGCGCTCCCGTTCCGGGCCGCCGTACGGCAGGTCCAGCGAATTCTCCAGCGCCGACTCGTCCAGGCCGTGCAGGCGCAGGATCCGGCGGACGCCGTCGATATGCTCCGGGCCGCCGGAGTGGCTGGCGGCGGCCAGGGCCAGCAGGTCCGCGGGCAGCTCCAGCCCGGCGTGTACCAGCGCCACGGCCTGCAGCGGCTTCAGCGCGGAGCGCGGGTAGAACAGGGCCAGCGGATCGCCGCCGGAGAGCAGGGGCTGCCCGGCGGCGTCGACTGCGATGACGGAGCCGTAGTGGATGCTCTCCACGAGGCCGCCGCGCGTCTGCTCCGCCACAGGAACGTGGCGCGGGCGGGTCTGCGGCCCCCGCCGCTGTGGGGCGGTCTGGAGGTCAGGGGTCATGAGGGGCATGGAAGTCCTGTGGGTCTGCTTGCGGTTTCGGGGGCGGAGGCTTGGTCCGCGGCTTCGATCCTGAAGGTCAGTCAGCGCCAAGGATCGTGGCCAGGGCCGAGCGCACGGCCTTGGGATGGGCGGCCATGGCGGCGCTGGCCTCTTCCGCCGAGCCATTCTCGATGGCTTTGAGAATGGCTCTGTGCTCCGCATCGGAGCCACGCTGGCGGTCGGCGACGAGGTTCAGGGTCTGCGACTGGTGGGAGAGCGACTCCCGGATGTCCGTGACCACGTTTTCAAACACGCGGTTACCGCTGGCGCGTGCGACGGCGGAATGGAAGCTTGCGTCCAGGCTCACCCACGCGTCGGGGTCGTCTTCGGCGGCCATGGTCTGGACGATGTCCCGCAGATGCTCCAGCTCCTCGGGACTGCGCCACGCGGCGGCGAGCCCGCCGGCCGGCGGTCGCGGATCACCGAGCGGCTCACGCCGTACTGCTCCGCGAGCGCCGCTTCCGGACGATCGGCTGGGCCTGGACCTCAGCTGTCCTGCTGTCTGACAGGTTCACGCCGAGAAATATGACATACGTCACCTTTGGCTGTCAATTCGCCCCGGTGTCCAGCCGGAGTTCGGTTTTCCCAGCTTATTCTCAGGCTGCGGCCGGTTTGCGCACAGGTCCGCTCCTTACAGTTATTACTACCTCTTGAAGGTGCGAGTGATGAAGATCGGTTCCCCTCCGATCAGGAGCCGGCAGGCTGGAATAGCCCCCCAATTATTCCAGCCGCCGGCTCCATCTCTCTTTAAGGCTCCATCTCTTGGGGGCTTCCGCACCCCTCGCGTGCACCCCTCGCCTTCCCCCTCACGGTGAGTCAGCGGCAGACGTTCGAAAGCGCGCCGTATGATGCGCGTACTGCAGACCCAGCGGGGGGGTGAGGTGAGGTGCCGCCGTCGTTCGTGCCATCAGCGGTCCGTTAAAAAGAAGCAGCCCCCGCCACGTTGGGGGGACGGCGGGGGCCCATCCGGGCGTATCTCGTTGGGGGACAGATACGGCGGGATGTTGCTTCGGTCCATGACCATACACGGAATCGCCCGGAAAGCAAAGACCGGTCTGTCTCTTTCTCCTGACGGTCCTCCTGGCTGTCTAGGATGGCCGGTATGAGTGCCATGCCGGAAGCCGCCGTGTGCGATAAGTCCCTGGAACAGGCCGAGCGGGAACTGACCGAGCCCCGGGAACGCGTACTCGCCGCTGCGTACGACCTGTTCACCACTCGGGGCATCCGCGATGTCGGCATCGACGAACTGATCCACCGCGCGCAGGTGGCCAAGGCGACGTTCTACCGGCACTTCCGCGCCAAGGACGATCTGGTGCTCGCGGTCCTGCAGCGCCGCGATTCCGCGTGGGCGGCGGAGCTGATGGCGGAGTCCCGGCGCCGGGGCACGGCTCCGGACGAATGTCTGCTGGCCATGTTTGATGTCCTGGGGGACTGGTTCGCCAGCCGGGACTACGAGGGGTGCACCTATGTGCGGGTGCTGCTGGAGATGGGGCCCGACCATGCCCTGGGTCAGGCCAGCATCGTCCATCTGGCCAGGGTCCGGGAGCAGGTGTGCGCGCTGGCGCAGGAAGCGCGGCTGCGGGATGCCGAAGCGTTTTCCCGCTCGTGGCACATCCTGATCAAGGGCGCCATTATCGCGGCGGTGGAGGGTGACCCGGATGCTGCGCGGCGGGCCCGGCAGATGGGGACCCTGCTGCTGGAGGATCACCGCCGATGACCACCCCTGCCACCGGGACAACAGAATCCGGCACCGGCCAGCCCGCGCCCACCGCCCAGCCTGCCCCGCGACCCTTCCGCGGCCGGCTGATGGTGCTTGCCGGCATCCTGTTCCTGGCGCTCAGCCTGCGTGTGGCAGTCGCCGGAGTCTCGCCGGTCATCGGGCAGATCGCTGCCGATGTTCCCTTCGGCGTGGCCTCCATGGGCGTGCTGGGCATGCTGCCCACCGCAGCGTTCGCGCTCATGGGCTTCCTGACTCCCTGGCTGATCCGCCGCGTTGGGCTCGATCCGCTGCTGTTGGCCGCGATCACCCTGACAGTGGTCGGCCAGGCCGGCCGCGCCCTGGTCTCAGATGTGCCGCTGTTCCTGGGGTTTTCCGCGCTGATCATGATCGGCTACGGCATCGGTAACATCGTGCTGCCGCCCCTGGTCAAGCGCTACTTCCCGGACCGGCTTGGCCTGGTCACGGCGCTGTACGTCATGCTGCTGGCCGTCAGCACAGCCCTCAGTCCGCAGCTTGCCGTGCCCATCGCCGAGGCGGCGGGATGGCGCTGGTCCGTTGGCATCTGGACCTCGATCTGCCTGATGGCCTTGGTACCGTGGATCGTCACCATTGCCGGGGAGCGTTCACGGCGCCGGAACGACGGCGGCGCACCGGTTCCACGCGCCTGCGCGCCGGCCGCAGGGTTCGCCCCGTGGCGCTCGCCGGTGGCCTGGGGGCTGGCGCTCGTCTTCGCCGGCACCTCCACGAACACGTTCTCCATGTTCTCCTGGCTGCCGCCCCTGCTGACCGACGCCGGCCTGGAAAGGGGCGAGGCGGGCAGCATGCTGGCCTATTACGCGATCCTGGGTCTTCCCACCAGCCTGCTGGTGCCGGTCATCGTCGCCCGCCTGCGCAATCCGTTCCCGCTCGCGGTGCTGTTCATCCTGCTGTACGCCGGCGGCTACCTGGGCCTGATTTTCTCGCTCGGTGCCGGAACCTGGCTGTGGATCACCTTCGCCGGCCTGGGCCAGGGCACGTATGCCATGGCGCTGCTGCTGATTAACCTGCGGACCCGGACCACCGCGGGCGCCGGCGCGCTCTCCGGCTTCAGCCAGGGCATCGGTTACGCCGTGGCCTGCGCCGGCCCGCTGTGCTTCGGACTGGTGCACGATCTGGCCGGAACCTGGACCGCATCCTTCGGGTTGCTTGGCGGGGCACTGGCCATCCTGACTGTGGGCGCGTTCATCGTGAGCCGTCCGCGGTTCTTCGAGGATAAGGCCGTCAGGTAGCAGCCGCCGGTTTGGCGGCAGCATTCTCACTGGCGAGGAAGTTCCCCAGCTCACCGATGGTGCTCATCAGCGGAGCGGGGAAAACCACTGTGGTGTTCTTGTCCATCCCCAGTTCCACCAGGGTCTGCAGGTTCCGCAGCTGCAGGGCAAGCGGATGGGCCATCATGGTGTCCGAGGCCGCGCCCAGGGCGGTGGCTGAGATGGCTTCGCCTTCGGCCGCGATGATCTTGGCCCGCTTCTCCCGTTCCGCCTCCGCCTGGCGGGCCATGGCTCGCTTCATGCTCTCCGGCAGCTGGATGTCCTTGAGCTCCACCAGGGTGACCTCCACGCCCCAGTCCCCGGTCAGCGCATCAAGGATTTCCCGGATGTCCATATTCAGCTTGTCGGTTTCGGAGAGGATCTGGTCCAGGTCGTGCTGGCCGACCACCTTGCGCAGCGTGGTCTGCGCGATCTGGTTGATGGCGGCGGCCACGTTTTCGATCGCCACCACGGACTTGACCGAATCGATGACGCGGTAATACGCGACTGCCGAGACATCAACGCTGACATTGTCCTGGGTGATGATGCCTTGGGACTGGATCGGCATGGTGACAATCCGCAGGCTAACCATGGGCAGCCGGTCGATGACGGGAACAATGAACCGCAGTCCGGGCATCTTGACGCCGATCACCCGGCCCAGACGGAAATGGACGCCCTGTTCATACTGCCTGACGATCCGGATGGACAGCACGGCCAGGAGCAGGACAACGGCGGCGACGATAATGGCGAACACGGCGGCGTTCATGAGGGGCTTCTTTCCTGTACGGTCCCGGCGCGGCGGGGCCTAGCTACACTTTCCCACCGGCCGGCCCGAATCGCTATAGCGCCCGGCCTTGACCACGACGGCGGCACCCGGCTTCGTGCCGGAACGCTGGACCACGGCGGTGGCCGGCAGTAGCGTCAATGCCAGCGGGCGGGCTCACCTACCTGAAGAGAGGTTCCGATGGAATTCAACGACCTCCTTGCCGATGCCTTCGGCAGGGTCAGCGAAAACGTCCATGACGCAGTGGAGGGACTGACTCCGGAACAGCTGGCCATGCGGCCGGACGGCCGGGGCAATTCGATCGCCTGGCTGGTCTGGCACCTCACCCGGGTGCAGGATGGCCACATCACCGACCTGGCCGGAACGCCGCAGTGCTGGATTGCCAACGGCTGGGCCGAACGGTTTGGACTTCCGATGGCGGACGAGGAAACGGGCTACGGTCATACCCCGGAGAAGGCCGCCGCGGTCCAGGTTGAATCGGCGGGGCTGCTGACCGACTATTTCGACGACGTCCACCGGCAGACGCTCCGCTACCTGCGAACGTTGACCGCGGAGGATCTGGACCGCATCGTGGACAGGAACTGGGATCCGCCGGTGACCTTGGCCGTCCGGCTGGTCAGCGTCATCAATGACTGCACGCAGCACGCGGGGCAGGCCGCGTACGTGCGCGGCCTGCTGCAGGCGTAACCGGCGGCACCCAAGCCGGGGCGCCGCCGTCGAACCTTACAGGCTTTCCCCTTCGTGGAACTGCCAGGTCCGGATCGGTTCCGGCACGGACAAATGGTGGGTTCCTGCTCCCGCCAGCAACCGGACGCCGGCAACGCGGGTAGCCGGCGCGCCGTCCTTCGACAGAATCAGCGAGCCCAGCATGAAGAACCCGGCAACCGGTGCCCAGACTGCGGCGCCGGTGACCGTGAAGCGCCCGTAGGGTGCCATCTCGAAGTCGGCCTGGACCAGATCCCCGTGGGACAGGTTGGCGATAACGTCAGCCGTTCCTGCTTCCCCGTTGGCCGCGGCGAGAAGATCGACCGCGCCGGGATCCGGGTCGTCGAGCGAATCGATCTGGAGCAGCTGCAGATTCTTCTCCGGCTTCATGCGGGACTCGATGAACAAGGAACCGACTGCCATGCTGCCCGTCGACGCGGACTTCACCGCCGGGCCCGCGACCTTGAAAACGCCATATTGTTCGCTCTTGAACGTGGCCTGGATCCGTTCCGGGGGCGCGACATCGGCCAGCAGCTGGGTCATGGCCTTGACGTCACGGCGCTTAGGCAGCTCCAAGCCGTGCAGGAAATTCAATCTGGTGTCCTTTCGTGCAGCGCGGCCGCTTGCCTGCGCGTGGAAAAATAAAGCATGCTCTCGATGAAGCCCTCCAGCAAACTGAAGAACGTCCGGTACGAGCTGCGCGGCCAGCTCCTCCAGACCGCGAAGAACATGGAGGCGGAAGGCCAGCGGATCCTGCGCATGAACCTGGGCGATCCGGCGCCCTTCGGCCTCGAGGCTCCGGAATCGATCGTAGTGGACATGATCCACCATCTGCGCGGCGCGCAGGGCTACAGCGACTCGAAGGGCATCTTCTCCGCCCGCACAGCCATCTCGCAGTACTACCAGACCCGCGGACTGATGCAGATCGGCGTGGACGACGTGGTGATTGGCAACGGCGTCAGCGAACTGATCACCATGACCCTGCAGGCGCTGCTGGAGGACGGGGACGAGGTCCTCATCCCCGCGCCCGACTACCCGCTGTGGACGGCGGCGGCCACGCTCAGCGGCGGCCGACCCGTGCATTACCTGTGCGATGAGGAGAACCACTGGTGGCCGGACATGGCGGATGTGGAGGCCAGGATCACCAAGCGGACGCGCGCCATCGTGATCATCAACCCGAACAATCCCACCGGCGCCGTGTACCCGCGCCACATCCTGGAGAAGTTCGCGGCCCTGGCCCGCAAGCATGACCTGGTGCTGTTCTCCGACGAGATCTACGAAAAGATCCTCTACGACGGCGCCACGCACACCCATACCGCCTCGGTGGCCCCGGACCTGTGCGTGCTGACGTTCAGCGGACTCTCCAAGGCCTACCGCATGCCCGGCTACCGGGCCGGCTGGGTCGCGGTGACCGGGCCGCGCCCCGTCACCGCCGGGTACCGGGAGGCGCTGGAACTGCTGGCCTCGCTGCGGCTGTGTTCCAATGTGCCCGCGCAGCATGCGATCCAGACGTCGCTGGGCGGCTACCAGTCCATTGACGATCTGGTGAAGCCGGGCGGGCGGCTGCGGGAACAGCGGGACCGTGCCCACGAGCTGCTCAACCGGATACCGGGCGTCAGCTGCGTGCCGGCCGCCGGGGCCATGTACCTGTTCCCGAAGCTGGACCTTGACATGTATCCGTTCGAGGACGACGAACAATTCGCCCTGCAGCTGCTTACGGAAGAGAAGATGCTGATCTCCAACGGGACGGCTTTCCACTGGCCGACGCCGGACCACTTCCGCTTCGTGATCCTGCCCTCGGTGGAGGACATCGAGGAAGCCGTCCGCCGGGTCGCCCGCTTCCTGGCCCTGTACCGGCGGACCTCCGCCGCGGAGGCGGCGCCGGAGCCGGAGGAGATTCTGGAGAACATCGACTAGGAGTACGACGGCGGCACGTGCCGCAGC
This sequence comes from Arthrobacter sp. B0427-1-12, assembly GCF_059092905.1. Taxonomy (NCBI): domain Bacteria; kingdom Bacillati; phylum Actinomycetota; class Actinomycetes; order Micrococcales; family Micrococcaceae; genus Arthrobacter; species Arthrobacter sp. B0427-1-12. Next base: position 134,212 of record NZ_JBNHIC010000001.1, read on the forward strand.
TGTCCGCAGGGGGAAGGACACATAACCGGATGGACGCACCAGCAGTCTCCACGTGGTGGAAGGAAGCAGCCCGCCTCAGCCACAGCACAGGGCCCGGTGGAACAGGAATGGAAGGGACGCAGTCCGGCGGGCACCGGCACCGCCACGGCGCCGATGCCAAGCTGGGCCGGTGACTGCTGCTGGTCAGCATCACGGGCCTGCTGGCCCTGGCGGTGATGGTCCGGACCATGGCGGTTCCCCTGCCCTACGGCGTGCTCCTGCAGCATTCGCTCGCGCTCATGGGCTTCGCCCTGATCGTCGCGGCCACGCCCGCGGTTGCCGTTGTCTGGTGCGCCGTCTGCCTCTGGCATGGGCAGCCGCGGATCCGCGACGCTCCGGGTTGCCGCCGAGGCCACCGGTATCGGGGCGTTGGTCGGGCTGCTGGTGGGAACGCTGGCGGCCGGCCTGGGGGCCATGGGCATGTCCGATCCCGGTGAAGCCGATGCCCTGGACCTGGACGCGGTTATTGCCCTGCCGGTGCTCGGGACCGTGGTCGGCTTCGTCGTATCGCATTTCCGGGTCGTGGTGCATGCCTTCGACCGACTGCGTCCGGTCTGGCTCGGCTGGGTCGGCGCTCCCGCTGCCCTGGTCCTGGCCGTCAACCTGACCAGCATCGCGATCGATCCGCTGGTGGTCCTGACCCTCATGGTCGGACTGGTCGCCGCCGCCTTCTCCGTCCTCTCCACCGGCGAGTGGCTCCTGGAGCACCGCACCGCAATTACCCGCCGCACCGCCGTCGCAATGACCACCCGTCACGCCGGCCGGCCAGCGCGGAACTGACCCAGCGCGGAACTGACCCAGCGCGGAACTGACCCAGCGGGGAACTGACGCCGGCCAGGCAGCCAGCTGCCGCCGTCCTACTCGGTACCCGGCCGGCAATTGGACACCTTCCGGGCCCGATCTGACAGCATCGGAACATGGATGATCTTTTGACTGTGCTTGAGCCGGTGATTGCGGTCGGCATCGTGGTGGCTGGAGCGCTGCTGGTCACCGCGGTGCTGCGGGCGGTTTTCAACCGGTTGTTCCGCAAGGTTCCGGGGATTCGGAAGCAGTCGGCCCGGGCCCGGAATCCGTTCCGGCTGGTGCTGGTGCTGGTGGGCACCCGCATAGCGCTGGGTGCTACCGCGCGGGACACGGAATGGTTCCCGATTGTCGACTTCGTGCTGGTGGTGGGGCTGGTGGCCGCCATTGCTTGGCTGGCGGCCGTCATTCTGCTGATCATCGAGGCTGCCCTGCTGACCAAGTACTCCACGGACACCAAGGACAACCGGCGGATGCGCCGGCTGAAGACGCAGGTGACTCTCGCCCGGCGGGTCGGCATCGCCGTCATCATCACCCTGGCCGTCGCCAGCGTCCTGCTGACCATCCCCGAAGTCCGCGCGCTCGGCGCCGGCATCCTGGCGTCTGCGGGCCTGATCTCGATTGTTGCCGGGCTGGCAGTGCAAAGCTCGCTGACCAATGTGTTCGCGGGCATGCAGTTGGCTTTCACCGACGCCATCCGGGTGGATGACGTCGTGGTGGTGGAGAAGCTGTGGGGCACTATCGAGGAGATCACCATGACCTACGTGGTGGTCCGGGTCTGGGACGACCGCCGGCTGATCCTGCCCTCGACGTATTTCACTACGACGCCGTTCGAGAACTGGACCCGCCGGCAGTCGGCGATCCTGGGCACGGTGGAGCTGGATGTGGACTGGCGGGTGCCGGTGGAGGAAATGCGCGAATGCCTGAAGGAGACGCTGGACAGGACCGAGCTGTGGGACGGCCGCACCGGCGTGCTGCAGGTGACCGACGCGGTCGGCGGTGTGGTGCGGCTGCGGATCCTGGTCAGCGCGGCGGACAGCGGTGCGCTGTTCGACCTGCGCTGCCTGATCCGCGAGACCATGGTCACCTTCCTGCAGTCCGAGCATGCGTACGGCCTGCCGCGGCAGCGCTGGGAGCCCGTGCCGGCGCGGGAAAAGCACGACGGCGGCCGGCGCCGTTCCGGCCCCCGTGCGGCGGATGCCACCGACAGTGCGCTGTTCACCGGCTCGCTCGAGGCCGTTGAGCGGCACCGGCAGTTCGCCGGTCCCGGCGAGGACGCGTATCAGGAACGCGAGCGCAAGGCCGGCGCTGACCTCGGCGAGCACTAAGCAGCGTGTCCCTCCTGCCCGCTACTGAGTGGCTTGGGCGATCGCCGCGGCGCCGGCCGCAGCGCAGGCTTCGTCCCGCGCACCGTCGGGCGCCCCGCCGACGCCGATGCCCGCGATGGAGGCACCGTCGACCTTCAGCGGAACGCCGCCGGCCAGGAAGAGCGTTCCCGTCAGGTCGTCGATGCCGGGACCGTTGCCGCTCACGCGCTTGGCCAGTTCGCTGGTGGGGGCGCCGAAGGCCGCGGCCGTATAGGCCTTCTGCTTGGCGGCCTCGATGGTGTGCTCGCCGGCGTTGTCGCCGCGCAGGACCGCCTGAACGGTGCCGAAGCGGTCCACCAGCGCGACGGTGACGAACGGCAGGTTGTCCGCCTGGCAGTGTTCCATCGCCGCCGCGACGGCGTCCAGGGAAGCCTGGACGCTGATCCGGCGCTGCTGCACGGTGTTCTCGGCAGGGACGGTTCCGGCGTCCGGCGCCGGCTGGGGGCCACGGTTGGCAGCGGGCTCGACGGCGGCAGCGGGCTTAACGGCGACGGGCTGGGTCGAGCCGGCGGCTGCCGGTGCGGTGGTGCCTGCGGCGGAGCAGCTGGTCAGGGCCAGGGCTGCCGCAGCGGAGGCGGCGGCGAGAACGAGTGCGGAACGCTGCATAGTCATTCACTTCCTTTGGATTCGCTTGTTGCTGTCCTCTCCATGCTGGCCGCCCCAGGGACGCGGGCACATCGGCGGTCCGTCGCCCCGGTCCTCATCCGGATAGGTGGCGATATCAGCCAAAAGTATGAGAGGGCCGGCCGCAGCCGCCGGAACCACCGTGGCCGGAACTACCATGGTGGGACAGGAGGGCAGCAGTGAAGGACAACACACAGTGCACCCGGGGGAGCAGCGATCCGGGGACGATGGCCGGCCTGCCCGGACACGGCTCCCTGGTCGTCCACCTGAGCTTCGCCGTCCTGCTGGCCACGTCCGCCGTGCGCTACCTGCTCCGGCACGGGATGGACGCAGGCGGGACGCTGGTGGCGGCCCTGAGCATCCTGCTCACCCTTGCCTACCTTGCCACCGCGCTGTGCGCCGGCCGGCGGCTGCCGGACGGCACCCGGATTGCCGTTCTGATAGCCATCTGGGCGACCCTGGTGCTGACCGCGCCGAGTTTTGCCTGGTGCGCCTTTCCCCTGTTCTTCATCTGCCGCGGCCGCCTGTCCGGTACGGCCGGATACCTGGGTGCGGCGGGCGTGGTGGTTCCCGCGGCCGTAGGCCTGTATCTGCTGGAGGATGCCCGGGACCCGGCCATGCTGCTCGGTCCGCTGGCTGCCGGGACACTGCTGCTGCTGGTCTATGAGAGGATCGAGCGCGACGCCGCGGCCCGCCAGGCGCTGCTGCGCCAGGTGGCCGCCGCTCAGGCCGGCGTCGCCCGGCTGGAGCATGAGGCGGGGATCCGGGCGGAGCGGGACAGGCTCTCGCGCGAACTGCACGACACGGTGACCCAGGGGCTGGCCAGCAGCCTGCTGCATTTGGAGGCGGCCGAGCAGCTCCCGGCGGATGCTGCGGCCACCCGGACCAATCTGGAGCGTGCCGCGGCGCTGCTGCGCCGGAACCTGGCCGAAACCCGCCGGCTGGTGCACAATCTCGCGTCACCGGCCGATGAGCTGAGCCTTACGGAGGCCGTGTCCCAGATCGCGCACAGCTACGTGCCGCAGGCACAGGTCAGCGTCAGCGGGGCAGTCCGGCCGCTGGCTCCGGAGACCCGGAACGCGCTGCTGCGCATCACGGAGAGCGCTGCGGCGAACATCATGCTGCACGCACAGGCAGCCACGGTGCGCATCACGCTGAGTTTCCTGCCGGGGGCCGTGTCGCTGGATATTTACGACGACGGCACCGGCTTCGACCCGCAGCGTCCGGTAACCGGTTCGGAGACCGGAGGGTACGGCCTGCGCGCGATGCAGCAGCGGGCGGAACAGCTGGGCGGGGTGTTCTCGGTGGAAAGTGCGCCAGGGGAGGGCACCGTGGTCGCGGCCCAACTGCCGGCCCCGGTCCTTAGCGGCGCCGGCTCCCTCGACGAAGCGCGCCCGGGCGGCGCCTCGTGATCACGGTACTGCTGGTCGACGATCATCTGGTGGTCCGGGCCGGGCTGCGCTCGCTGCTGGACTCCCAGCCCGATATTTCCGTGGTGGCAGAGGCCGGCAACGGCCACGACGCGGTGAGTGCCGCCGTCGAACATTCCCCGGATGTGGTGATGATGGACCTGGCGCTCGGCGAGGGACCGGACGGAATCACGGCCATTCGCGGGATCCGCCGGCAGCGGCCGAAACAGGCGGTGCTGGTCTTCACCACCTACGATTCGGATGCGGATATTGTGCGCGCGGTCGACGCGGGGGCAATGGGCTATCTGCTGAAGGACTCGGCGCCGGAGGAGATCTTCGCGGCCCTTCGCGGAGCGGTGGCGGGCCGCAGCGTAATGTCCCCGCCGGTGGCCTCCCGGCTTTTCCAGCAGATGCAGAATCCCCAGGAGGCCCTGACGCCGCGGGAAGCGGAATTGCTGTCGCTGCTGGTGGAGGGGCTGAGCAATAAGGAGCTCGGCCGGCGGCTGTTCATCAGCGAGGCAACCGTCAAGACGCACCTGGCGCACATCTACGCCAAGCTGGGCGTGGAGACCCGGTCGGCAGCCATTGCCATGGCGCTGCGGAACAAGGGCATGCGGTAGGATGCGGAGGCATAGCTCTTTTTACTGCGGCCTTCGGGCCGAACCCATATCCCCAATATTCGCCAAGCCGGCCGCCCGCCGCTGCGGCGCACGGCCCACGCATCCAGAGGATTTGCCATGGCCCACGAAACCAGTGAAAAAGCAACCGCAGCCGCATCAGGCGGTGCCGCCACCAACCGCTTCCGGCAGAGCGGCAAGGTCGGGACCGCTGCTGTCGATACGGAACGCGTCGACCTGCTCGCCTCGGAAGTCATCAACGCCGTCAATGAAACCGTCCACCGGCACAAGGTCACCTACGACGAGTACAACGCCTTCAAAGCCTGGCTGATCAGGGTGGGCGAGGACGGCGAATGGCCGCTGTTCCTTGATGTCTGGGTGGAGCACAGCGTCGAGGAGGTCGCCACCGGGGACCGGCACGGCTCCAAGGGCACCATCGAGGGACCCTACTACATTCCGGATTCCCCCGAACTCGAGACCCCGGCGACCCTGCCGATGCGTGACGGGGAACAGGGTACTCCGCTGCTCTTCCAAGGGCAGGTGACCGCGACGGACGGCAGCGCGCTGGGCTGCGCGAAGCTGGAAATCTGGCACGCGGACAATGACGGGTACTACTCGCAGTTCGCACCCAACCTGCCGGAATGGAACCTGCGCGGCAGCGTGATCGCCGACGGCGAGGGCCGCTTCCAGATCAACACCATCAAGCCGGCGCCGTACCAGATCCCGACCGACGGCGCCTGTGGCCAGCTCATTGCCGCCGCCGGCTGGCATGCATGGCGGCCGGCCCACCTTCACCTGAAGGTCTCGGCTCCCGGCCACCAACTGCTGACCGCCCAGCTGTACTTCACCGGCGATGCCCACCTTTCGGACGACATCGCCTCAGCCGTCAAGCCGGAACTGATCCTGGATCCGCAGCCGCGGTCCGAGGACGAGGGCGAGCAGGTGACCTACAACTTCGTGCTGGACCCCGCGTAGCGGCCCGTCTCCCGCGGTATTAACGACGACGACGGCGGCACCGGTGTGCCGCCGTCGTCGTTGCGCTTAACCGGGTTACCGGTTGACCAGTTTGAAGAACGTGCTCTTTTCCCCGCTGGCCTTCTCCGACTGGTAGAGGAAGGCGAGCTTGCTGTCCTCGAACTTGCTGAACCAGTCGTCCCAGCTGATCTGTTCCAGGCTTTCTTCCGAGGCGCCGCCGGGGAAGTCGATGCGGAGCACGCCGGCTGCCTCACCGGACTCGGTGCCCTTGACGCTGGCGGGCTTGCCGTCGTTCGACTCCACCCACTTGCGGATCTCGTCGTGGTCGGTGGTGGTGTGGGAATCCGATGCCATAACTGCCTCCAAATAGTTGGGGATGTTACGCCTCCACCGTAGACCCGACGGCCGTGGCACCACCACCGCCGTTCCCCCCACCGGCAGCTAGCTCCGGACGGCGACCGCTTCCGCCGTCTCGGCCGTGAGCAGGCGCTGGGCAGCGTCGAACTCCGCGTCGATTTCAGCGGACGGCCTGTAGGTCATGCGGCTGACGACGACGGCGACCAGCAGGTTCAGGGCGAAACCGGGCACGATCTCGTACAGCACCGCGGCCAGCTCGGAATTGCCCCAGATGAAGACCGTGACGGCCCCGACGATCATGCCGGCCAGGGCACCTGCGGTGGTCAGTTTCCGCCAGAACAGGGTGAGCAGGATGATCGGGCCGAACGCCGCGCCGAACCCGGCCCAGGCAAAGGCCACCAGCGCCAGGATCGTGTCGTTCTGGTTCCAGGCCAGTGCCGCCGCGACCACGGCCACCAGCAGGACCCCCAGCCGGCCCAGGACCACCTGCGCCTTGGCCGGTGCGTCCTTCTTGGCCACGATCTTGTACAGATCCTCCACCAGGGCAGAGGAGCAGACGATCAGCTGGGAGGAGATGGTGCTCATGACCGCCGCGAGGACGGCGGCCAGGACCAGTCCGGCGATGAACGGGTGGAACAGGATCTGCGCCAGATCCAGGAAGACAGATTCCGGATCGGAGAGCGTGGCGCCGGGGTTCTGCTGGAAATAGGCCGCGCCGATCAGGGCGGTGGCAAGGGCGCCGCAGACGGTGAGGACCATCCAGCCGATGCCGATGCGCCGGCCGGCCTTGGCCTCGGCGGCGGAGCGGAGCGCCATGAAGCGGACAATGATGTGGGGCTGGCCGAAGTAGCCCAGGCCCCAGGCGGCCGCGGAGATGATGGCCACCACGGAGCCCCCGGCCACCAGGCTCAGGGCGTCGGGGTTGACCTCGCGGATGGCGGCGGCCGTTTCCCCCAGGCCGCCGGTGGCGAAAATCCCGACGATCGGAACCGCCACCAGCGCGGCGAGCATCAGCAGGCCCTGGGCGACGTCCGTGTAGCTGGCCCCGAGGAAGCCGCCGAACAAGGTGTAAAGGACCGTGACCCCGCCGACCACCAGCATGCCGGTCAGGTAGGTCGAGCCGAACGAGCTTTCGAAGAAAACGCCGCCGGCGACCATGCCGGAGGAGACGTAGAAGGTGAAGAAGACCAGGATAATCAGGCCGGACACCACCCGCAGCAGGCGCGACCGGTCCTTGAGCCGGCTTTCCAGGAAGCTCGGGATCGTGATCGAGTTGCTGGAGACCTCGGTGTAGGTCCGCAGCCGCGGGGCCACGAACTTCCAGTTCAGCCACGCCCCGACGGTCAGCCCGATGGCGATCCAGGCCTCAACCAGGCCGGACACGTAGATGGCGCCGGGCAGGCCCATCAGCAGCCAGCCGGACATATCCGACGCACCCGCGCTCAGCGCGGCGACCCCGGGCTTGAGGTCCCGCCCTGCCAGCATGTAGTCGTCCAGGTCGCTGGTGCGCCGGAAAGCCCACCACCCGATCCACAGCATGGCGATCATGTAGAGCGCCATGGCGATGATCTGGAATATCTGGTCGGTCATACATAGTCCTTACGGCAAGGAATTGGGCGTGGCCCAGTATTCCAGTGAGTAGTTGCCCCGGCGAAGTTCATGAAGCACGCCGGGATGCCGAAAAATGGAGCCATGACTGACGCCCCACAGCTGCCGGCGGGCCCGCTGGCCGTCGCCGTTCTGGACGACTACCAGGACGCGGCACTGGGCAGCGCGCCGTGGCATGAGCTGGGTCCGGAGGTTTCCGTGGCCCGCTTCACGGACCATCTGGACAGCGTCGACGCCCTGGCAGACAGGCTTCAGCCGTTCGACGTCGTCGTCCTCATGCGGGAGGGCACACCCATGACGGCCGTTCTGCTGGCCCGGCTGCCGCGGCTGCGATTGATTACGACGACGGGAATGGCGAATGCCTCGATCGACCTGGCCGCGGCGGGCCGGCTCGGGATCACGGTCTGCGGAACCACCCGCACCACGAATGCCACGGCCGAGCTCGCCTGGGCCCTGGTCATGGCCGTGGCCCGGGACATCCCGCTCAACGACCGGGACATCCGCGCGGGGGTGTGGCAGGCCCGGCTGGGCATGGATCTGGCCGGGGCGACGCTGGGCATCTTTGGGGTGGGCAGGCTGGGGACCAGGATGGCGCGCTTCGCGGAGGCTTTCGGGATGCATGCCCTGGGCTGGAGCCCGCATCTGACCTCGGAGCGCGCCGCGGCCGCCGGAGTGGAACTGCTTGGCAAGGACGAACTGTTCCGCCGCAGCGATATCGTCACCATCCACCTGCGCCTGTCCGAGCGCGTGCGGGGGATCGTCGGCGAGTCGGAACTGCGCCTGCTTGGGCCCGACGGGCGCCTGGTCAATACCTCCCGCGGGCCGCTGGTGGATGAGGCGATGCTGGTCAGGGCGCTGCACGAGGGGTGGATTGCCGCGGCAGCCCTGGACGTGTTCGACACCGAGCCGCTGCCGGCCGGATCGCCGCTGCTGGATGCTCCGAATCTGATTCTCAGCCCGCATATCGGCTTTGTCAGCCGGCAGGCCCACCGGCTCGGCTACACGCAGATGCTCGAGGACATCAAGGCCTGGCGGGCCGGGCGGCCGGTGAATGTGCTGACGGCCTGATCCCGGCGGTCAGCCGGTTCAGCCGCGCAGGTAGTCCAGCTGCGCGGCCACGGACTTTTCGGCCGCGCGGCGCACGGACGGATCGACGTCGGCATACACTACGTCCGTGACGGCCTCCACCGGCGCGGCCCGCCCTAGCTGTGCGAGGGCGGCGCGGATCTGGTCCAGGCGCTCCCTGCGATGGGCCGTGTACTTGGCGCAGATGGCAGCCAGATCCGGCAGGACCGGTCCGTGGGCAGGAAGCACGGTGGCCGGGCCGAGGGTGCGCAGCCGTTCCAGCGAGTCCAGGTAGGGGCCCAGCCGCCCGTCCGGGTAGTCAATGATGGTGGTGCCGCGGCCCAGAATGGTGTCCCCGGTCAGCACCGAACCATTCCCGGTTCCGGAACCGGCGGGGCCGGCACCCGCGGCCGGGCCGTCGTCGGGCAGGTGGAAAGACACCGAATCGGCCGTGTGGCCGGGGGTGGCCAGCACCTGCAGGCGCACGCCCGCCGCCTGGATCTCCTCGCCGTCACGCAGAGGCGGCCCCCCGTGGCAGTAGGCAGGGTCCAGGGCCCGCACCGGGGCGCCGGTCATCCGGTGGAACCGGTCGCTGGCCGCCGTGTGATCCGGGTGCCAGTGCGTGATGAGCACCAGTTCCACCGTGCCGGCGGCGGCCAGCGGCGCCAGATGGCCCTCGTCCAGCGGTCCCGGATCCACCACAACCACCCGGCCTCCGGATGCTTCCGGGGAGGGGTCCGCGATGAGGTACGAGTTGGTGCCGTCCAGGCTCATGGGCCCGGGATTGGGCGCCAGCAGGTACCGGGTCAGCCGGCTGCTGCGCTGGATGGATGCAGGTTGAGTCAGTGCAGACATGCCCACAGCCTATAGCGCCGAGGGATCGGAGCTCTTCAGAGCGCTGACCCATGCGGCCACGGATGTCATCCGCCGGCCATGAAAACTTAACCTGTCCTTACTATGACTTACTCACAATAAGTGGTAAAAATGAGGCTATGACGTGGATCGCACCGGCTAACGAACGTGAGGCCCGCTGGGCCGAACAGTTGCGTTCCCGCGGCCGCAGGGTGACGAGGCAGCGGCTGGCGGTCCTCAACGCCGTCGAACGTTCTCCGCACATTGTTGCTGAGGACCTCGCCGCTGCCGTGCGTGCTGAACTGCCGGACATTACGGTGCAGTCAGTCTACGTAGTGCTCTCCGATCTGACCGAGACCGGATTGCTGCGCCGGATCGAGCTACCCAGGAATCCGGCACGCTACGAAACCCGGGTGGCGGACAACCACCATCATGCCGTCTGCACCGAATGCGGACGGATCGAAGACGTGGATTGCGCAGTGGGCCATGCCCCCTGTCTCACTCCATCGGATACCCATGGAATGGCCATCCAGATTGCGGATGTCCTGTACCAGGGGCTCTGCGCGGACTGCCGGACCAAGACGGCAGTCACCAGCAATGAGGGAAAGGCGTGACCGTTGGCCCCAGGGCCGCGGGCCACTCAGGCCGGTACGACGAAGCTATTCACAAATTCACACAAAGGAGAAGGAATGACTGTGAACAACACCAATCCCTTGACCACCGTTGCGGGCGCGCCCGTCCCCGAAAACCAGAACAGCCTGACGGCAGGCCCGCGCGGCCCCATGCTGCTGCAGGACGTCTGGTTCCTGGAGAAGCTGGCCCACTTCGACCGTGAAGTCATCCCCGAGCGCCGCATGCACGCCAAGGGCTCCGGCGCGTTCGGCACCTTCACGGTGACCAACGACATCACCAAGTACACCGGCGCGAAGATCTTCTCCGAGGTCGGCAAGAAGACCGAGATGTTCGCCCGTTTCTCCACGGTCGCCGGTGAGCGCGGTGCCGCCGACGCCGAACGCGACATCCGCGGCTTCTCTGTGAAGTTCTACACCGAAGAGGGCAACTGGGACGTCGTCGGCAACAACACCCCGGTCTTCTTCTTCCGCGACCCGCTGAAGTTCCCCGATCTGAACCACGCCGTGAAGCGTGATCCGCGCACCAACCTGCGCAGCGCGGAGAACAACTGGGACTTCTGGACCAACCTGCCCGAGGCCCTGCACCAGGTCACCATCGTGATGTCCGACCGCGGCATCCCGGCTTCCTACCGCCACATGCACGGCTTCGGCTCGCACACCTACAGCTTCTACAACGAGGCCGGCGAGCGGTACTGGGTGAAGTTCCACTTCCGCACCCAGCAGGGTATCAAGAACCTCACCGACGAAGAGGCCGCCAAGCTCGTCGGCGAGGACCGCGAGTCCCATCAGCGCGACCTTTTCGAGTCGATCGAGAAGGGCGACTTCCCCAAGTGGACCCTCTTCGTGCAGATCATGCCGGAGGCCGAGGCGGAAACCTACAAGTTCCATCCGTTTGACCTCACCAAGGTCTGGTCCAAGAAGGACTACCCGCTGATCGAGGTCGGCGAGTTCGAGCTCAACCGCAACCCGGAGAACTACTTCGCCGACGTTGAGCAGGCCGCCTTCTCTCCGGCCAACGTGGTTCCGGGCATCAGCTTCTCGCCCGACCGCATGCTGCAGGGCCGGCTGTTCTCCTACGGTGACGCCCAGCGCTACCGCCTCGGTGTCAACCACCACCAGATCCCGGTGAACTACCCGCGCGGCGCCAAGGTCGTCAACTCCTACCACCGCGACGGTGCCATGCGCGTCGACGGCAACCAGGGCGCCACCCCGGGCATCAACCCGAACTCCTACGGCCGCTGGGAAGAGCAGCAGGCCTACCGCGAGCCGCAGCTCGCCGTCGGTGCCGTCGCCGACCGGTTCAACTACCGCGAGGACGACGCCAACTACTTCGAGCAGCCCGGCATCCTCTTCCGCGAGAAGATGACCGCCGAGCAGCAGCAGGTGCTCTTCGAGAACACCGCCCGTGCCATCGACGGTGCCTCCGAGGCCACCATTGAGCGGCACATCGCCAACTGCACGCAGGCCGACCCGGCCTACGGCGAAGGCGTGCGCAAGGCCATCGAGGCCCTGCGGGCAGGCAACCTCTCCGAGACGGACGTAAACTCCGACTCGGTCTAGCATCTAGCAACCAGCGGAAAATGCCCGGGCCGGCCTATGTGGTCGGCCCGGGCATTTCTCATTTCTCCAGCAGGTGTTCCCGCCCGAACATCCTGGCCGCATCGCGGGCTGTCGGCGTACCGGCCTCCAGGTCCGCCCCGGCCGCCACCAGCTTTGCCACCACAGCATCTTCGCCCTTGAACAGCGCCCCGGCGATCGGGGACTGGTCCCGGTCGTTGCGCAGGTCGACGTCGGCGCCGCGCTCGATCAGGGCCTGCACCGTTTCCGCATGTCCGTGGTAGGCCGCCAGCATCAACGCGGTGTTGCCGCCCCCATCCTGGGTATTGACAGGCAGTCCGTGATCGAAGAATTCCAGGAGCTCGGCGGTGCTGCCCTGGCGGGCGAGGTCCATCGCCATTGTGATGAGCTTGTTCGTCTGTTCTTCGGAGAGCTGTTCCATGGGCAACATTCTAGGCGCGCCCACAGCAGTGCTGAGCCGCCCTTGGCCGGGCCCCGGCTAGCTGCTTTCGAGCTGGACTGCTGCCTCCGGTGTCGCCACATGGAAGCTGAACGACTGTTCGATGTAGAGGTGGACCGCCTCGGCATCGTGGTGGTCGTAGCCGATGGACAGGTCCTGCCCGGACTCGAACAGGAAATCGCCGCCGCGCATGCTGGTGAGCACCGCCCCGCGCACCCCGGGCGCCCAGACGATCGGACCGCCGAGGATCCGCTGGATGTGTTCGGCCAGCAGGTAGCCGCCCCGTTCGGTGGATTCGATCACCGCGGTGTAATGCTCCGGTCCCATGGCCAGGCCGAATGGGCCGCCGATGCCAGCCTTCTGCAGCACGGCCACGGCCTTCGCCACCCGCTTGGGATAGTCGTTGAAGTCCTCTACCCGGGGGATGGGTTGCAGCGGCGAGGCATCCGTGATACCGGTGATGCCGGCGTCGTTCCAGCCGTGGAAGACGGCAATGTTCTCCGCGCTGGCCATCCGGAGTGCGGCCTGGTCCAGGCTCCGGAGGTCCACGTCGGTGGCGCCGCGGTCGTGGTCCAGCAGTTCCCGGCGGGAGACGCTGAAGTCGGTGCGCAGTTCCACGAGCGGCAGGACACGGCGGCGCAGCGCCTCGACGCCCTCGACGGCGGTTCCGTTCACGCGTTCGGTCCGTCCCAGGTTGGTGGCCGAGTACTCCCAGCCCAGCGGTCCGGAGAAGTCGACGAGCTTGCGGGCACCCAGCGCGACACTGAGCCGCTGCTTGGCCTCCGCGTCCAGCAGCCGCCAGGCGCCGTCGGAGATGGGTGCGTGTTCTCGCAGCAGATGGTTCATGGCCACAGCGTTTGCTCCTTTAGGCTGCCGATTCCAAGGGATGTGTCCGGAGAGGGCGTGCGCGGGCCGGAGGCAGGAGCCGGTCCGGCAGGCTCGTCCGGTGCGGCCGCACCAGGGGCTGCTTCGGATCCGCCGGCAGTTGCGGCGCCCTCGGTGGCCGCAGCCTCCGCCGCCTCGGCGTGGGCGACGATGTCACCGTCGCGGAACAGGATGCCGCGGGCGATCTCCCGCCACTGCGGCTTGCTGCGGAACAGGTATTCCAGTTCCATGCTGAAGTGCTTGTATTCCTCACCCAGCGAATCCAGCATGATCGCCCGGGCCGCCGGGTCCCGCTCCAGGGAAATGCGCTGTTCGTACCAGCCGATCGCCTCGGCTTCCTCGGTCAGGTTGGCGCACATCCGGGCGAAAGTCCGCGTCTGCGCCGACAGTTCCCCGGCCGGTTCATGATATTGGTCAAAGCCCATCTGAAGTCCCTCGGCGTTGGCGAGTTGAATAGACAGTTGGAATCCAAAACATGCTCAGATAGTTAGCCTATCGAGGGCCGCGGGGGATGACTACCCTTTCGGCCCGCCCGGCGGCCGGCCGTCGTTCCCCTCCCAGCCCAGGCCCCGCAGGGTCTCCTCAAGCTTCAGCCAGGCTTCCTGCCGTCCGAAGCGCGGGTTACCTGCCGTCCGGTCCGCAAAGTCGAGGACGGCCCGGCGCAGTTCACGCTGGTCTTCGCCCAGCGCCTCCTCGAAATGCGGAGCAAGGAAATAGGCATGGCTCTTGATAACGTGCGCGGACAGCGCGTCCAGGAAGATTTCGAGCAGCCGCCCGGCATCGTCGGATCGCTGGCCATCCCCCTCGGCCGGTGCCCGTCCTTCCAGCATGGGCACGAGCTTGAGCCGGTCCTGCCACAGCCGTTCCCGGACCTGGTCGGCGTGCAGGGTCAATACGGTGGCCATCCGCTCCGGGTCCGGTCCTTGTCCGGATCCACGCCTCGGCCGGGCCCGGTTGACGTCATGGACGATGGCGTGAAAGTGGTCGTCGCTGAGCCCGAAGCCGACAAAAAGCATGTGGTGGGTCAGCATGGGGGCCTTGACCAGGGCGGAGAGCGCCTCGCCGCTGGTAGTGAATTCGAGGTGGTCCCCGCGCGTCAGGACGATGGTCTCCGGCTTCCGCACGGAGCCGTGGAGCTTCAGCAGCCAGCGCCCGGGATCCGGTCCCGGCCCGTCGGGGATGACGGTGCAGGGGTTCCCGGTGTCGGCGGCTGCGTCTTCGAAGAGCGTGTCGAAGTTGAGCGTGATGGCCGCCGGTGACGGAAGTCCGGCCAGCAGCAGCGGCGCCAGACCATAGCGCCGCACATTGACCAGCTGCGCCACCTGGCGGCCGAACTCTGCGGGGTCGCTGCACTGGGACCGCAGGTACTCGGCGCAGTCCAGGGCGTTGAGCCGCTGCAGTTCCGCCTGGATGTCCGGCGGCACCCCCAGCTTGTCGGCCAGCCGGTCCAGCAGCTCCCGCCAAGTCGGCGCGCCTGCCGCCGCGCTGACTCCCGCACCCATGAACGGCACCAGTTTTCCGGCCAGGGCCACGTCCTTGAGCCGGTCGATGTGCTTCCACAACCGCCCCTCGAGCGCCGGCCACGAACCCGCACGGTCCAGGCGGCGCTTTTCCTGTGCGAGGGCCAGCGCGGCCCGATCCTGCAGCACCAGGGCCACATCCACCAGCCGGCCGCACTGCCGCTGGATGTCCTCCAACGTGGACGGGATCTGCCGGAGCATGACGTCCAGGATCGCTCCGCGGAAGATGTCGCCCCCGCCGCCGGCGGTGCCGAAGAACGGAACAGCCAGCAGCGGCACGCTCCGGTGCGGCCCCGGGCTTCCGGTTCCGACGGCGGCACCCCGGCCGCCGCCGTCGTCCTCCCGGGGCGCGCACACCAGTTCCGCGGCACAGCGAAGGTAGTCCTCAAGCCGCGGAGCGAGTTCCTCCGCGCTGCGGATCCCTTCCGCCGGCAGGGCAGTGAGGACCGGAACCGGATCCTGCGACGACAGCTTCAGCGGGACGGCAAAGCGGCCGGTCCGGCCGAGCCCGGCCCAGGCCTGCCGGTCGCCCTTCAGGTTCTCGAAGGCGGACCGGAGACGCCCGTACGCCGTGCCGTCCCCGCCCTGCTCCTGCTCCTGGTCGCGGGCCGGCGACCGGAACCAATGGTCCTCCACTTCCAGCCGTTCGTTGGTGGGAAGCAACCAGGCGGAGCAGCTGAGGTTCCGGATATCACCCTGGGTGACGAACAGATGGGGACGGGCCATAGTAGGGTCTTATCAGCATGCTGATCATTCGGCTAGTCCGGTGAACCGGATGGACGAAAGGTTTCGATGATGGACGACCAGAGACTGGCCCGGATCCATGGGGCCTTCAATGTTGCCGGAGGCCTGTGGCCGCTGCTGCACATGCGCAGGTTCGAGGCGGTGTTCGGCCCGAAGACGGACCGGTGGCTGGTGCGCACTGTCAGCGGGCTGCTGCTCGCGAACGGACTGGTCCAACTGGGCACCCGTCCGGACCCGCACAGTATTGAACAGTCCCGGCGGATCGGACTGGGGACATCGTCGGCCCTGGCGGCGGGCGACATCACCTACGCTCCGGCCGGGCACATCAGCAGGATGTATCTGGCGGACGCGGCCGTCCAGCTCGGATTCATCTGCGCCTGGATCCGACGCCGCGATTCCCTGAAAGCGGCCCCGACCGGCCGCCGGGGCGCCTGAAGCCGGTGGAATTTCTTGAAGCAGTCCGGGGCCGGAGGACCACCAACGGGCCGTTCCTGCCGGATCCTGTCGCTGAAGCGCACCAGCGTCTGCTGATGGAGGTAGCGACGAGGGCGGCTTTTGTGCCTCCCGACGTCACCGACGAGGCTTACGTGGCAGCGCTCATGGACGCAGCCGTCAGCAGGTTCGGCGCCCTGGACATCCTGGTGGCCAACGCCGGGATCGCCGAACAGAAGGGGCCGGTGCAGGAACTGGATCTCGCCTCCTGGCAGAAGGTCCTCGACATCGACCTGACCGGTGTGGCGCTGTGCAACAAGCATGCCGCCGCCAGGATGTTGGCGAACGGCTCCGGCTCAGTGATCAGCATGGCTTCGATCCTGAAGTACGTGAACACCCTGCTGGTGGCCGGCCTGCCCCAGGAGGTCCGGTCGGCGATGCTGGACCGGCAGCCGATCGGGCGGCTGGCGGAGCCGGAGGAGGTTGCCCAGGTGGTGGCGTTCCTGGCCAGTGACAGGTCCTCCATCATTACCGGTGCGTGCATCAACGCCGACGGCGGCTGCACCGCTGTCTGAGCGGTTGACGCCATGGGGAGCTCCGGAACAACCCACGATGCCGCCGGGTTCGTCACCGTGGGCCACGGCAAGATGGACGCCGCGGAGCTGGTCGGGCTGCTGGCCGGGGCAGGAATCCGGCACCTCGTGGACATCCGGCGGTTCCCCGGCAGCCGCCGGAATCCGGAGACAAAGCGGGATTTCCTGGCCGGCCACCTGCCCGCCGCCGGGATCGGCTACAGCTGGGAGGAACATCTGGGCGGCCGCCGCCGGCTGCCGGCCGGCGAACCGGTGACGGACACGTGGTGGACGGTGGAAGCGTTCCGCGCGTACGCGGCATATACCCGGACCGGGGAATTCCGGGAGGCCCTCGGCCGCCTGCTGGCCCTCGCCGCAGCGCAGCCGGTGGCCGTGATGTGCAGCGAGAGCGTGTGGTGGCGCTGCCACCGCCGGCTGATTGCCGACGTCGTGGTCCTGGAATACGGGCTGCCGGTGACCCATCTGATGCCCGGCGGCAGACTCGCCCCGCATCGGGCGGCGGACGGAGCGCGCCTGGACGCCTCCGGCCGGGTGGTGTGGGACGGCGGTTAGCCAGCTGCAGGGCTTGCGGGGGCTTGCGCCGCGTGCCGGATTGGCGGACCGTGGAGTGCAGGAGGTTATCACCATGACCGAAGAAGCGGGCCGGACGGAAGAACAGGCCCACGCGGACGACACCACCCAGGCGCAGCAGACACAGGGCCGCGGCGCCGTGCCGTCGGCCGAAACCCGTCATGAGGGCGGGGAGTACGAACTGCGCAATGGCCAGAATCCGGACGCGGACGCGCAGGAGCCCGCGGACACGGAGGAGTATCCCGCCGGCGGAGGCGGCGGCACGGAGTAGGCGTGCAGGTTCCTGCCTATGGCCCTGATCGCGTTTGGCTCCCTAGAGTGGACCCATGGCTGATCTTCGCGAGCAGGACCCTCAGGACAAGATGACGGACAGACAGCACGACGCGGGCGCGAAGCAGCCGGTAAAGGCGCTGAGCGAGCTGCAGCGGCTGGCGCAGGCGCACGATATCGGTATTTCGTTCCAGGGCTGGGACGGGCAGCAGCAGGAGGTCGGCGAGGACACGCTGCGGCGCATCCTCGCCGCCCTGGGCGTGCCGGCGGACACCCCGGACCAGATCCGCGCCTCCCTGCTGGAGCGCGAACTGGCGCCGTGGCGGCGGCTGCTGCCGCCCGTCGTCGTCATTCATGAAGGGCAGGACGCGCGCGTTCCGGTGCACATCCCACGGGGGGCGCGTGCGAAGGTCTGGATCGTTGCCGAAGACGGTTCCCGGTTCGAGGTCCTGCCGCAGCACGTGGCCACCGAGCAGCGGGAGGTCGACGGTGCGGCGACGGACCGCGTGATGTTTGCCCTGCCGCCGGACCTGCCGCTGGGCTGGCATTCACTGTTCGCCGAA
The DNA here is from genome assembly GCF_059092905.1 of Arthrobacter sp. B0427-1-12. Taxonomy (NCBI): domain Bacteria; kingdom Bacillati; phylum Actinomycetota; class Actinomycetes; order Micrococcales; family Micrococcaceae; genus Arthrobacter; species Arthrobacter sp. B0427-1-12. The sequence goes on from NZ_JBNHIC010000001.1 coordinate 152,152, forward strand.
CAGGGCGGCGCCGAGGCCAGCTGCAACCTGGTGGTGACGCCCCAGCGGCTCGAGCCGGCGGCCCCCGGCCCCGGCGAGCGCAGCTGGGGCCTGATGGCGCAGCTGTACTCTGTGCGGTCGTCCCGGTCCTGGGGCATCGGCGACTTCGCGGACCTGGCCGACCTGGCCGCCATCGCCGGAGCTGAATACGGCGCCGGATTCGTGCTGGTCAATCCGCTGCACGCGGCCGAACCGGTGCCTCCGGTCGAACCGTCCCCGTACCTGCCGGCGACGCGGCGCTTCTTCAATCCGCTGTACATCCGCGTGGAGGAGATTCCCGAATACGCCTATCTGGCACCCCAGCAGCGTGCCGTCGTCGAGGAACTGGCCCGGGACCTGCATCCGGCCAACCGCCGCGCGGACCTGCTGGACCGGGACTCGGCCTATACGGCCAAGCTCACCGCCCTGGAACTGCTGTACGACGTGCCGCGCAGCCCGGCGCGCGAGCAGCAGTTCGCGGCCTTCTGCGCGGAGCAGGGCCAGGGGCTGGAGGACTTTGTGCTGTGGTGCGCACTGGCCGAAAAGCTACCCGCCGGCTCGCCGCAGTGGAAGGAAGCAGCCAGTCCCCACACGCCGTATGCGCAGCAGCAGCGCGCCCGGCTGGAGGAACGGCTGGACTTCTACCGCTGGCTGCAGTGGCTCTGCGACGAGCAGCTGGAGTCCGCCCACCGTGCGGCAAAGAAGGCCGGCATGGAGATCGGAATCGTCCACGACCTCGCCGTCGGAGTCCATCCCAGCGGCGCTGACGCCTGGGCGCTGCAGGATGTGCTGACGCTGGGGGTGAGCGTGGGTGCGCCGCCGGACATGTTCAACCAGGCCGGCCAGGACTGGTCCCAGCCGCCGTGGCATCCGGAACGGCTGGCCGAATCCGGCTATGCCGCGTACCGGGACATGCTGCGGACCATCCTCCGCCACGCCGGCGGCATCCGGGTCGACCATATCCTGGGGCTCTTCCGGCTCTGGTGGATCCCGGAAGGCGCGCAGCCGGGCGGCGGGGCGTACGTCTACTACGACCACGAGGCGCTCATTGGCATCCTGGCGCTGGAAGCGCAGCGGGCGAACGCCGTCGTCATTGGCGAGGACCTGGGCGTGTTCGAACCGAGCGTGCAGGTCTACCTGGCCGAGCGGGGCATCTACGGCACATCCATCCTCTGGTTCGAGCGGGACAAGAAGGGACCGCTGACGCCGGACAAATACCGGGAGCAGTGCCTGACCAGCGTCAACACCCATGACCTGCCGCCGACGGCGGGCTACCTGGCCGGTGAGCATGTCAACCTGCGCGAATCGCTGGGGCTGCTGGCACGCACGGTGGAGGAGGAGCGCGCGGCGGATGCGGCGGACCAGGGCCAGGTGCTGGCGCTGCTGCGGGAGCGCGGGCTGCTGGACAAGAACGACGGCGGCGGCTCGCCTGAGCAGGTCCAGCGCACCGTCGAGGCGCTGTACGCTTTCACGGCCCAGACACCGTCCACGCTGCTGGGCGTCGCCCTGGTAGACGCGGTGGGGGAGCGGCGGACCCAGAACCAGCCGGGCACCCATGACGAATACCCCAACTGGCGGATCCCGCTGGCCGGCGCGGACGGCAAGGCCGTGCTGATTGACGACCTGCCGGGCCATGAGCGTTTCGCTTCGCTGGTCCGGGCACTCCAGCGGGAGTTCTGATTTACGGAAGTTCGGAAGTTCAAGGCTCGACAGGTTCAGGAGGCGGTTCTGCAGTGGGCAAGCGGTTGGTTGCGGATGTAATGGTTGAGCGGTTGCAGGCCTGGGGCGTGGAACGGGTCTTCGGCTACAGCGGTGACGGGAACAATGCGTTCCTGGGCGCCATGCGCAGGGCGGACGCTCCGGAGTTCGTGCAGGCGCGCCACGAGGAAAACGCGGCGTTCATGGCAGTGGGGCACGCCAAGTACGCCGGCGGTGCCGGCGTCGTCACTTCCACCCAGGGACCGGGGGCGGTCCATCTGCTCAACGGCCTATACGACGCCAAGCTGGACAGTGTTCCCGTGGTGGCGATCGTGGGCCAGCAGACCACCAGCGTGCTGGGATCGGCCTACCAGCAGGAGATCGACCTGCCGAACCTCTTCAAGGACGTGGCAGCGCAGTTCTCCCAGCAGGCCGCGACGGCCGAACAGGTCCCCATGCTGATCGACCGGGCCTTCCGCACGGCGCTGGCCACGCGTTCGCCCTGCGTGGTGATCGTGCCCCACGACGTGCAGCAGGAACCGGCGCCGGAGCTGAAGCAGGAGCACGGACTGGTGATCACGGCGCCGATCTGGCGCTCCGCGGAAGTGGTTCCGCGGCGCGAGGACCTCGACGCCGCGGTGGAGGTCCTCAACGCCGGCCGGAAAGTTGCGCTGCTGGTGGGACAGGGCGCCCAGGACGCGCAGCGCGAAGTGGTGGCCGTGGCGGACCGGCTCGGTGCCGGCATCGCCACCAGCCTGCTCGGCAAACCCTACGTGGATGAGTCCCTCCCCAACGCCGCCGGCGTCATGGGGCACCTGGGCACCACGGCCAGCGCGGATCTGCTGGGCGGCTGCGACACCCTGCTGATCGTCGGCTCCAACGACCCCTGGACGGAGTTCTATCCGCCGCCCGGTGCCGCCCGGGCCGTCCAGATCGACAACGACGGCCGCATCATCGGCAACCGCTACCCGGTCGAGGTCGGGCTGGTCGGTGATGCCCGGGCCACGCTGCAGCTGCTGCTGGAGCGGCTCGAGGACCGCGGGCCGGCGCCGTGGCGCAGCGAAGTGGAAGGCTTCGTCAGCCGGTGGCGGGACATCGCCGAAAAGCGCGCCGCCGTCCCGGCGAACCCGGTGAATCCGGAGCGGGTGGCGCGGGAACTGACGGACCGGCTGCCCGGCAACGTGCAGGTAGCGGTTGACGTCGGCAGTCCGGTCTACTGGTACGCGCGCCAGCTGCGCCTGCCGCGCGGCGCCAGTGCGCACCTGTCCAGCACCCTGGCCAGCATGGGCTGCTCGGTGCCCTACGCCCTCGCCGCGAAGCTGGCCTATCCGGACCGGCCGGCGGTCGTCCTGGCCGGGGACGGGGGCATGCAGATGGCCGGACTGGCTGAACTCCTCACGGTCAAGGAACACTGGCGGCACTGGGCGGATCCGCGGTTCGTGGTCTGCGTCTTCAACAACGGGGATCTGGCCGAAGTCACCTGGGAGCAGCGCGAGACCGAAGGCGAACCGCGTTTCGACGCCAGCCAGACCCTTCCGGACTTCGACTATGCAGCCTACGCCGAGCTGCTGGGCTTCACCGGCATCCGGGTCGAGGACCCACAGGAGCTGGGCGGCGCCTGGGACCGGGCCCTGTCCGCTGACCGGCCGGTGGTCCTCGATGTCGTGACCGACCCGGCGGTGCCGCTGCTCCCGCCGTTTCCGGCGGGCGCAGCCAAGCTGGAGCCGATGTACGGCGCGCTGGACGAGGAGGGCGGAGCCGGGGACCACGCCCGGCGCCTGGTCGACGCCTATGCCGCGCATGAGCAGGACCGCCGCTGACCGGCCGGTCCGCCAGGGCCAACCGCGTCATGGCCAACCGGCACGATCATCAGTACGCTTACTGAAACAGGCTGACCTGCCGTTCCCAGCAGAAAGGCATCAAGATGAGCGAACAGAACCTACCCGATGAAGAACTGACCCTGATCGGGGAAGAGCCGGTGATTCCGGATGAAGGCGTGGATGCGGTTCCGCCGGAGCAGCTGCAGTCCGAACGGGCCGTGCCGGATGATTACCCGGGAGCCGCCGAGCAGAACCCGGACCGCTGGCAGGAGGACCCGCTCATCCAGGACGACACCGTCTCCGGCGAAGAGGAAGACTTCCTGTCCGAACCCGCCCTGTCGGACCAACCGGACTCGGGCCGCCCGGGTTCGGGCCAGTCCGACCAGGCCCTGCGGGACGAGACCGAGCGGGCCCGCTTCGAAGCGGGCGACGAGCAGGTGCCGCCGGAGGAGCCGACCATCGGCCAGGCCGCAGCGGATGTGGACTTCGGCGATACGGTCTCTGCAGATGAGCTGGACAGCAGCGACGATCCCTCCCACCGCGGCGGTGATCCGCTGGCGAAGTTCAGGCCCCAGCAGCGCTGAACGGCGCCACTGCAGCACAAAGGAACGGGAAAGTCCCGTTCCCTGGAGAGAAGAGGAGAACATCATGGCAGAGCGCGGCAGCGACAAGCATGGACCGGCCCTCGACGATCAGATGAAGCAGGAAGTGCAGGGCACCGTGCAGGGCAGTCCCCAGCCGGCGCATACCGAGGAATGGCGTCAGACGGAATCGCTGGACGACGGCGAAGGCGGAACTGCGCAGAGCGCAGCGGCTGATGCAGCAGAGGAAACGGCGGACCAGGAGAACGAGTAGGAACCAAGCGGCCATGGATCAGCACGCGGAAATCAACATGACCGCCGGGCCGCTGCGAGAAACCGAGGACCTGGACGCTCTGATGGAGCGGATCGGGGACGCGCGGTATGTCCTGATCGGTGAGGCCTCGCACGGCACGCATGACTACTATGCGTGGCGGGCCCTGCTGACGAAGCGGCTGATCAGCGAGCGGGGGTTCTCCTTTGTGGGCGTCGAGGGTGACTGGCCGGACTGTTACCGGGTGAACGCCTCGGTGACGCTGGCCCCGGACGCGCCGGAGGATCCCTCCGAGGCTCTGCACGCTTTCGACCGTTGGCCCACCTGGATGTGGGCCAACCGCGAAGTCGTGGACTTTACCCGCTGGCTGCGCGCCTACAACGCGGATCTTCCGGCGGAGCAGCGCGTCGGCTTCTTTGGCCTGGATGTCTACAGCCTCTGGGAATCGCTGCAGGCCACGCTGGACTACATGCAGCGCTACCAGCCGGAGCATGCGGAAACCGCCATGCAGGCGTTCCGGTGCTTTGAACCTTACGCCGAGGATCCGCAGGAGTACGCCCGGGCCACCCGGCTGGTGCCGGAGACCTGCGAGGAGGATGTGGTCCGCCTGCTGCGAGACCTGCGCTCCGCGCCCACGGATGCCGCCGCAGGCCGGAACAGCGAGGCCCATTTCAATGCGGAGCAGAATGCGCTCACTGCTGCCGGAGCCGAGGCTTACTACCGGGCCATGGTCCAGGGCGGTCCAGAATCGTGGAACCTGCGGGACAGGCACATGTTCGCGACGCTGCGGCGGCTGGTGGACTTCCATACGTCGCGCGCGGGGGCGCCGGCCAAGGCCGTGGTGTGGGAGCACAACACCCACGTGGGCGATGCCCGCTGGACGGACATGGCCAGTGCCGGGCTGCTGAACGTGGGCCAGCTGGTCCGGGAGGAGCATGCGGACGACGGCGTGGTGATCGTCGGTTTCGGATCCCACCGGGGGAAGGTGGTCGCCGCCGATTACTGGGGTGGCCGGGCGCACGCGATGCGGCTTCCGCAGGCCCGCGAGGGCAGCGTGGAGGCGCTGCTGCACGAGGCACTCGAGGGACAGCCGTCGTCGTTGTTTATCTTCGGCGACCAGCCGCCGGACTGGGCCTCCGAACGGATGGGACACCGCGCCGTCGGAGTGGTGTACGACCCGCGGGCCGAGCGCTGGGGCAACTACGTGCCCACCGTCCTTGGCCGCCGGTATGACGCGTTCATCTGGTTCGACAAGAGCGCCGCGCTGCATCCGCTGCACGGTCTCCATCCCCACGGGGATGAAATGGAGGCCTGGCCTTCCGGCCAGTAGCGTCAGCCGCCACTGTAGCTTCAGTCCTGGAGCGTCGCTGTGACGGCCTGCAGGGTGGGAGCCGTGCCGGCCAGGACGGCTGCGTTGAAGCCGTGTTCGGTGAAAGCTGCCGCGATCTGCTCCGCGATGCGGCCGGACTGGCTCTCCGCCGGGAACTCATACACCAGGTGAAGCGTGGAGTCCCGGTGCATCAGAGTCCGCAGCAGTTCCAGCTCGCGTGCCGGGGATCGGACCCAGAAGAGATTCACGTTGACCGCGAAGATCTTGTCGAACACACTTCCGCCGGCATCGAAGCCAGCCAGTTCGGCGAGCTGGAAGTCCACGAGGCCGGCATTCAGATGGGCGGCATTGCGCTGGACCGAGCGCAGGATGGCGACGGCTGAGCGGTCGATCGCGGTGAGATGCCCGCCTGCGAGCCGCGGGCAGATCAGCGCCGCGGCCGCGCCGGGGCCGCAGCCGATCTCCAGGATGCGGTCCTGCGGCTGGACATCGAGCAGGTCCAAGGCCCAGCGGATCCGTTCAGGTACCTGAGGCGTCACGCTGACCAGCCTAGACCCGCGGGGCATTCGGGCGCGGCACGACGTGCTCGAAGATGAGGTTCGTCATGGTGTCAGCCACCTCCGGCAGGACGCTGAGCTTGTCCGAGACGAGCGCACGCAGCTGCCCTGAGTCCGCCACGGCAACGTGGATGACAAAGTCCTGTTCGCCGGCCAGGAAGAAGATGCTCTGCACCTCAGGCAGGGCCGAGAGCCGCTCGGTAAAGCCCGGCATGTCCCTCCGGGCCTGCGCCTGCAGCCGGATGGAGATCATCGCCTGAAGTCCCAGTCCCACCGCTGCCGGGTCAATATCGGCGTGGAAGCCGCGGATGATTCCGCGTTCCTGCAGCGACTTCACCCTGCCAAGGCTGGTCGACGGCGCGATCCCGGCCTTGGCGGCAAGCTCCGTGTTCGGGGTCCTGGCATCCGCCGCCAGCGCGGTCAGGAGGGCGCGGTCGATCTCGTCGAGTTCGGCGCCACGAAGATTCTTCGGTTTGGCACCCGGAACACGAGGGTTCCCTGAATATTCACTCACAATAACCAGTGTATTCCGAATTATCACCAAATGTATTGCTTCACGCTTTGCGATTATTCACAATGGAAACATCCGGCTGTGAGAGCGGACACATCCTGTGCCGCCACACCGCCGTCCGGATGGATAGCTAAAGTCAAGGGAGTCAACGTTGTATTCACGCGGAAAAGCGCCTCGCACCGCCGTCGTCGTCGGAGCGGGCATGGTGGGACTTGCGACCGCATGGCACCTTCAGGAACGCGGCGTGGAAGTTACGGTACTGGACCGTTCCGGCGTGGCCGCCGGAGCGTCCTGGGGAAATGCCGGCTGGTTGACGCCCGGCATGGCCATGCCGCTGGCCGAGCGGAGCCTGCTCACCTACGCACCCAAGGCGCTGCTGGATCCCGGTGCGCCGCTGCATGTGCCGGCACGCGTGGATCCGCAGCTGTGGTCGTTCCTGGCACAGTTCGGCCTGCACTGCACGCCGGGTGCGTGGCGGAAGGCGATGGACGCCCTCACGCCGATCGACCGGATGGCCCTGGATGCCTTCGACCAGCTGACAGACAACGGCGTAGCCGCCAAGACGCATGAAGGCCCGTTTATTATCGGATTCGAAGATGAGAAGGACAGCGGGCCTTTCATCCATGAGATCCACAACGTGGAAAAGGCCGGGCAGGTCGTTCCGCTTGAACCGCTGGCGAATCCGCGCAGTGAGGTGCCGCAGCTGTCCGCCAAGGTCACCAGTGTCTACAAGATGGGCCGGCAGCGTTTCCTGGAACCGGGTCCGTTCGTGGAGGCTCTGGCGGATGAAGTCCGGGCCCGCGGCGGCCGGATCGTCGTCGGCGCGGATGTCCGCTCGCTGCGGCACGGTCCGGGCGGCATCTCCGTAGATACCTTCGCAGGGGAGCCAGTCAAGGCTGATGTAGTGGTCCTGGCCACCGGCGCGTGGCTGCCGGAACTGGCCAAGCCGCTGGGCGTGCGCACGCGCATCCAGGCCGGTCGCGGCTACTCCTTCAGCATCGCTACCGAGGAACCCGCAAAGTATCCGATCTACTTCCCGGCCCGGCGCATCGCCTGCACCCCCTACCAAGGGCGGCTGCGGGTCGCCGGCACGATGGAGTTCCGCGGCCCGGACGAGCCGCTGCAGACCGGCCGGATCGACGCCATTCTCAAGGCTGTCCGCCCGCTGTTCACCGGGGTGGACCTTGAGGATACGCAGGACATCTGGGTGGGTCCGCGGCCGGTGACTCCGGACGGGCTGCCGGTCGTCGGCGCGACGCGCTCACCCGGTGTGTACGTGGCCGGCGGCCACGGCATGTGGGGGATCGTGCTGGGTCCGGCCACGGGTAAGCTGCTGGCCGAGCAGATTGTCACCGGCAACGTTCCGGCGGAAATCCGTGCCTTCGATCCGCTCCGCTGATATTCCCCGCCCGCGCCCACCCCGTTGATTCCGCAGCACGCGCACGCCTGAGCGCTCAGACGAGCGCGTGCTGCGGAGCCAGCGGGGCCGGTCAGCCATCGGTGAGCAGTCCGGTCATCCGGTAGGGGATGACCTCGCGCAGGAACAGGCTGGTGGAGGTCCGGACGATGCCGGGACAGAGCCGGATTTCCTCGCTCACCCGGTAGAGGTCCTCCGGGCTGCGCGCGACCACGCGGATGACCAGGTCCGTGTCCCCGGCCGGTGCCACGCACTCCATCACCTCGGGGATCCGCCGGAGGGCTTCGACCGCTTCATCGATCATCCGCTGGTTCAGTTCCGCGCTGACCGCGGCGGTGACTCCGCGGCCCAGGGCGGAGGGCAGCACCCGGGTGCTGTGCAGGCGCAGCGCACCGGAGGAGGAGAGGCGTTCGAGCCGGGACTGGATGGTTCCCCGGGCCAAGCCGAGTTTTTGGGCCAACATCATGACCGGTATGCGGGGATCCCCGTCCAAAGCCAGCAGGATCCGCCGGTCCGTTGCGTCCAGTTCCTGCAAAATGACCACTTCCCGCCGATGAGTCACGAACCGCATTAGTCATATTGACCAATGCCTTTGATATCTATTGCACGTCCTGCCCGTCATTTGGTCAAATAGCAGACAGGACGGGGGCAGCCACAAGCGGAACCCGCACGGATATAGGACGCGGGCACACATCACCCCGCTACTGGACACGGAAGCGCACCAGCCTCCGCCGGCATTCCACAGAAGATGTTCACACCGCAAGAGCCCCTGAGCTGCTAAATCTGCTCGCAGCTGAGGGGCTCTTGTGCTGCCCGCATCAGCCGGCACCCGGCGTCGTCCGGGCCCCGCCGAGGCACCGACTAAGGTGGGACGGGAGGTTTTCCGCCTCCGCCGGACGCATGCAAGGGGATACGTTGACCAAGAAGCCGGGTGCCGGCCTGCTGTTCGTGCTGACCTGCGCGATGGGCGTGGGCCCGCTGATGAACTACGGGCTCAGCGCCACCAGCCCGCTCATCATCGAAGATCTGCAGATCAGCGAGAGCCAGTTCGGTCTGCTGGCGACCATCGTCTTCTTCACCGCGGCGCTCAGCGCCGCCTGGTTGGGTCGGCTCAGCGACAAGGTGTCCGCGTGGATGCAGATGCTCATCATTTTCGGCGGTACTGCGCTGGCGCTGCTGGTCATGGCGCTGGCCCCGAATTATTCCTGGCTGCTGGTAGCGGTGGCCCTGGCCGGTCCGGCGCAGGCCATTTCCAATCCCACCACGAACCGGCTGATCATCCACCATGTGCCAGCGCAGAAGCGCCCGGGCTGGATCGGGGTCAAGCAGTCGGGCGTGCAGGGCAGCCAGCTGTTCTCCGGTCTGTTCTTTCCCGCCGCTGCTCTCTACATCGGCTGGCAGGGCGCTGCAGGCGTGGCGGCGGCGATCGCCGTCGGCCTGCTGCTCTGGGGCTTGAAGCTGCTGCCGGTGGAGCCGAAGCCGGCGGCGCGGTCCAGAAACGACGACGGTGGTGCCGGCCGCGGTCAGCGCGCCGACCGGGAGGCCAACCCTGCAGCACGTCCGGCTGCGGGCCCCATCCCTGCGACGGGCACGGCCGCGGCGGCGGGCAGCAAGCGGCTGCCTGCGGCAGTGTGGGTGTTCGCCGCGTATGCGTTCCTGTCCGGTGCGGGCACGCAGGCCACGAACGTTTACCTGCCGCTTTTCGCGCAGCGGGAACTGGATTATTCGCTGGTCCTGGCCGGCATTACGGCCGCCGTTTCCGGAGTCGTGGGCGTGATGTCCCGCATCGGCTGGGGCCGGCAGATGGCCCGGGGCGTCCCGGCCTTCTCGCTGCTGTTCATGCTGGCGCTGGGCGCGGTGCTCGGCGCCGTCATGCTGCTGCTGGCCGGCCTCCTGCGCAATGACGTGATGCTGTGGGCCGGCGTCGTCCTGCACGGTGCCATGGTGCTCGGCGTCAACGTGATCGTCATGGCGGGCGTGATGAAGTCCGTTCCCGCAGCCCGGGTGGGCGCGGCGTCCGGTGTGGCGTCCCTGGGCATGTACTTCGGCTTTGCGCTGGGTCCGCTGACTATGGGTCTGTTGCTGGAGCGCACCGGCGCGTTCGCCGGTGGCTGGCTTTTCGTGGGTGCCGGTTACGTGGTCTGTGCCGTGCTGGCACTGGTCGCGAGGCGCCGCGTGGCGCGCCCGCCCGCCGTCGCCTGAGCCAGCTGCGCCAGCACCTCCAGGCTGGTCTGCCGCGCCAGCACCGCCCGCTCCGCCGGCGGAATGGGCTGCGCCAAGGCAATTTCGACGCCGATGGGCAGGCCCGCGGGCACCGCACCCAGCGGACCAACCAGATCGATCCCACCGCGCCCCGGCAACAGCCGGTCCTGCCGGCCTGGCGGATCAATTCCGCCGTGTCCGCCGGCGGTTCGGCGGGAGCATCACAGATCTGGGCATAGTGGAACCACTCCTGGGGGCAGGCCCGCGATGACCTCGATCCGGCTGGCCGAGCGGCCGAAATGCAGCGTGTCCAGCAGTAGTCCAATGTTCGGATGGTCGACGGCGCGCAGCACCTCAGCGGCGTCGGCCAGGCCCTTCACCGCGGTCCAGAACATGAACTCAAGATTGGGCGTGATGCCGTACTGCACGGTATGTGTCGTGTCGGCCGGCGCCGGACACCAGGGTCTGGGTGACCGGGCTGCTGCCGGTCACCCAGGGCGTGGCCGTGCACGCCGCCCTGACCCGGCACGCGGACACCCTGCGCGCCCGGGGGATGCCCGGGGGCGGGGGCAGATCATGGCCGACACCCTGGTCGAACGCGTCACCGGCCAGGCCGCCGCGGCGGACGTGGACCGTCAGATGCAGCCGGTGATGACCGACCGGACCCTGTTCGCCGGTGACAGTGAACCGGCCTGGCTGGAAGGCTACGGCACGCTGCCGGGCGAATGGGCCGCACCCGGCTCAACCCCGAACAGCCCGGCGGGGGGGGCCAGTGTGGCGACGGCGCGTCAGCCGCGTCCGGCGCGTCCGGCGGTTCCGGCACCCGGGAGCTGGTGGGGATGGATTCGCGGGCCCGGCTGTTCCCGGCCGGGCTGCGCTGGCTGCTGGTGATCGGGACCGGACCTGCCGGACCCCCTGGTGCGACGCGCCGGCCCGGCACACCGTCAAAACCACCACCCCACCGGCCGCACCTATTACTCGACCGCACCGCCGCTGCCCGGAACACCGGCAGCCCGAACACGGGCCAGGGGACCGGCCCGGGCTGCGATACCAGGAGTCGAGATACCAGGAGCGTGGACCGGCAGGGCCGGCGGGGGCGGGCAGGGCAGGCGGCGGGCATCGAAACACGCCCGCTGGCTGGTCCAAAGACTGCACGCCGCCGGACCAGCGGACCAGCGGACCGGCAAACCGCGCTTCCGCCCGTCCCGCCGGCCAGCGTCGGCACCATCGACCTCAACTGGGCCGCCTGACGCTGCGCGGCGGGCGCTAGCCTACGATGGCCAGCGCGCGGGTAGCGCTTTCCACCCGGATGGGCGTCCGGGCATCTATCTCCTCGACTTCGCCGTCCAGCTGGAAAGGCATCGGCTTGACGCTGGTGAAGCTGAATTCGTGAACACTCTGCTGCGGGCCCAGGCCCTTCGTGGCGGCCTTCAGTGCCTTGAGCAGCACGCGGGCCTTGCTGGCGTGAGGAAACAGGATGACCTCGAACCGTCCATCGTTCGGCTGCTCGGCGGCCTCACTCAGTTTGGCCACCTTGGCCATCTCCGGAATGTTGGCCAGGACCAGGCTGTCGATGCGGCGGCGGGTGCCATCATCGAGCGCGATCTCAAACGGCTGGAACTTGGCGAAGGTGCGCACCACGGAAACTATCTCCCTGAAGGAGCCTTTGCCGCCCTTTTCAAGGTCGATGGCGACCACAGGGGTCAGGCCAAAGCCGATGTAGGAATGCGCGTAGGATGTCCTGGCCTCCGGGCCGTCGCCGATGGTGATGCGCAGCAGGTCGATCCGCCGGGGCTTGCCTTCTACGATGGCATCGGCCAGCGGTTGTTCCTTGGTGACGCGGCGGTGGTCGTTGGCGTTGCCTGCGGCCTTCACCGCGCAAACGGCCCGGGTGCCGGGGGATTGCATGACACCGTTGACCACCTCGTTGTAACCGCCGTCTCCACTGACGGAGACGATCAGCGGAGCGCCGCTGTCCGCCGCTTCTTTGGCGAGTTCCCGTGCATGCCCGGCGTACTCGGTCGGCTTCAGCCCGACCGGCGTCCGGGGCAGCCGCTCGGTTAGCTCGGCCTTCAGTTCCTCGGCCAGTTCGGGTGCATCACCGGTGCTGTGGGGGTTGAAGATGATGACGATGCGGTCAAAGGGAGAGTCCGGACTGGCCGGAGGAGGTGAGCCGTTCATGATGGTCCTTCCGGTGACTGATCCTAGCTTGCCCTTCACGCTACTACGACGAAACAGGTTCGGCGCGGCGGATTGGCCTGGGTAGCCCAAAAGGCACGGTTAGCGAAAAGAGCGGGGACCGCAGCACCTTTCGGTGCTGCGGTCCCCGCTGCTAAAACCTGTCCGGGTCAGTCTTAGACGACGCGGATGTTCGCGGCCTGCAGGCCCTTGGGTCCCTGCTGGGTCTCGAACTCGACCCGCTGGTTCTCCTCAAGGGAGCGGAAGCCGCCGGAGTTGATCGCGGAGTAGTGGGCGAAGACGTCAGCAGAGCCGTCCTCGGGGGCGATGAAGCCAAAGCCCTTTTCAGCGTTGAACCACTTAACTGTTCCAATAGCCATTTGTTTAATCCTTCTGGAGCTTGAGATCGGTCCCGACTTTCGGGAGCGCTCGTCGCGGTGTTCATCTTCCGCTCTTCAGAAAAGCCAACGGCTACTCCAGCAGGAGTTCCTACAGCTTGAAATACAAGGGTGATACACAACAACTGCTTTCAACTGTACGGGGTGCTGCCCGAATCACATAATCGGCCGGGGATCGATAATGCCCTGTAGGCTTAAGGTATCTTGCGAGCATCTGCTCGGACCGCGGCTGAGAAGTCGACACCGACTTCGAAGGCCCTTTATGACTGTTGCCTCCCCGTCCGCTATCCGCCGGAAGGCCGCCAGGCCGGACCGCGCCACCAGCAGCTACTCCGCCTTGCTGAAAACGGTGCGTGACGCAGGCCTGCTGCGCCGTCGGCGATCGTTCTATATTTGGACATTCGCTGTCCTGACCGCAGCCCTGGTGGCCGCCGGAGCGGGCTTCGTACTGCTGGGCGAGTCCTGGTTCCAACTCCTGATCGCCGCCGCCCTTGGCGTGCTGCTGACCCAGTTCGCATTCCTGGCGCATGAGGCTTCCCACCGCCAGGTCTTCGAATCCGGCCCCGTAAACGACCGTGCCGGCCGCTGGCTGGCGACTGCCGTCGTCGGAATCAGTTATTCGTGGTGGATGAATAAGCACAACCGCCACCATGCCAACCCCAACACCAGGGGCAAGGATCCGGACATCGAGATCGACACGGTGTCCTTCCTGGAGGAGGACGCAGCGACGCGGAAGGGCTTCATGGCCTGGCTGACCCGCCGCCAAGGCTATCTGTTCTTCCCGCTGCTCCTGCTGGAGGGCATCAACCTGCACTACGTCTCGATGAAGGCGTTGATGTCCCGCAGCAAGGTGGAAGCCCGCCGGATGGAAATCACCGTGGTGCTGGCCAGGATCGGCCTGTACCTGGGCGCGGTGTTCTACTTCCTGCCCGTGGGCATGGCGTTCGCGTTCCTGGGCGTACAGCTGGCTGTGTTCGGCCTGTATATGGGGGCCTCGTTTGCCCCGAACCACAAGGGCATGCCGATCATTCCGGCGGACAGCAGGGTGGATTTCCTCAGCCGCCAGGTCCTGACGTCCCGGAACATCACCGGCGGACGGTTTATCGATTCCTTCATGGGTGGGCTCAACTACCAGGTCGAGCACCATCTGTTCCCGAATATGCCGCGGCCCCATCTGGCACGGGCCAGTGAGATTGTGCGTGAGTTCTGCCTACGGGAAAAGATTCCGTACACCGAGACCTCGCTGGTCAACTCCTACGGCATCGTGGTCCGGTACCTCAACCGGGTTGGACTGGCTGCCCGGGACCCCTTCGACTGCCCGATGGTCAGCGCATACCGCCGACGGTGACGTCGGCGGCATGCCGCCAGGCGCAGGCATGCCAGGCGCAGCTGCCTAGACCACCCGGAAGTGCTTGACCACGACCATCGTGTCGTCGTTGAGTTCCCAGGCCTGGTCGCCGGAGAGCTTGCGGATTTGGGGAACGAGCTTGGACCACGATTCGCGCCGTGCCGCGCGCCATTCATCGGCGTTGGCGAGGAAGGGATCCTCGGCCTTGGCGATCTCGTCGCTGACCTGTCCGAAAGGCATGCGTTCGACGTCGGTCACCTTCACCCGGGCGGCAGCTCCGCCGTTGGAATCCAGCAACGTGAAGCGCTCGCCTTCGGCGGGAACAACGCTGCCTTCCAGTTCCAGGACGATCTCCAGCCGGCTGGCGGCGGTCTTCTCGCCGCGGATCGCGGCGCAGACCAGCCGGTCGCGTTCGGGGCCCGGTTCGGCCAGGGCCAGCGAGGTGGCCTGTTCGGCGGAGACGGATGGTTCGTAACCGGTAAGCGGAGTCATAAGTTCTCTTTCCCCATGGCAAAACATCAGTGGTTTGGTATCGGTAAGTGTGCCCGTATCTGCTGCTGCGGGCACTATTTTGTACGTTTCATTACGGCGGTGTCAGGGGGCCGGGCTGCACGGGCCGGCTTCTCAGCGGTAGCCCGTATCGTCGGCCGGGAGTCCTGCGTCCTGCACCTCAGTGAGGTAGCGCCAGCAGTCCGGCTGGGTCCCGTCGGTGTCCGTGACTCCGTAGAGCTTTGCCAGCTGGCCGCTCGAGAGGACCTGACCGGTGAACCGGTGGCGGCCGCTGTCGGCCGCGAGGGCGGCAATGCCCCGGCCCGTATAGGTGGGGGACTCGGAGATGCAGAAGTGCGGCTGCTGCGCGCAGGCATCCCGCCAGTTGGCTTCCGTTACTGAGAAAATGTCCAGCATGTTCTCCGACCGCAGCCAGCCGGGCGTGACCGCGAGGGCTGTGCAGTGGCGCGGTGCCAGTTCATGGCTTTGGGCCAGGGTCATCCGGTCGACGGCGGCCTTGACCAGGTCGTAGAAGAATCCGACGCCGGCCCGGTAGTTCCGGTTGTACTCGCGGGTCCCGTCGGTCAACTCCACAACCAGCCCGCCCGGGTGGCGGATGAGCAGCGGGAGGGCATAGTGGCTGGTGATGGCATGGGTGTCGATGCCCATGCGGAGCATCCGCAGTCCGCCGGGCAGGTCGTGCTCCCACAGCGTGCGCCCGAACTGGGCGTAGGCGTCTCCACCGAAGATCCCGTTGACCAGGATGTCCAGGCGCCCGTGTTCGTCGGCTATGCGCCCGGCCAGAGCCTCCACCTGCGCCGGGTCCAGATGGTCCACCCGCACGGCGTATCCGGTGCCGCCCGCGGCGGCGATGAGCTCGCCCGTCTCCTCGATCGTTTCCGGCCGGTTGATTTCGGAGTGACCGGTCACGCGGCTGCTTCTGCCGGTCGCGTAGACTGTGGCCCCCGCGCGCGCAAGTTCGACGGCGACTGCCCGCGAGGCGCCGCGGGTGGCTCCGGCCACCAGGGCGGCCTGCCCGGCCAGGGGCCGTGGAAGGGCCCCGGGAAGTGGTCCAGGCACCGGCGGGGAGCCGTCGGCTTCGGTCAACGGCCGGTCCGGAAATGCCGGCCGTCAAGGTTGGCTTCCCGGCCGGAGCGGCGCCCGGCCAGCACCAGGTCCTCGTCCCGGCGCTTGGCCTGCAGGCTTGCCCGTTCAGCCGGCTCCTGCTTCCGGGGCCAGCGCCAAGCCGGCTTCATTGAGGTGGTCCCCGGCTTGACGAAGCCCTTCCCCGGATTCACTGAGCTGTACTCGGACTTGACGACGACATTCTCCATGGGCCTGGTCCGGGACTGCAGATTCAGCACTATGAGCCGGACGGCGACCACCGCGGCGGTCGCCGACGCCACCATGATGGCGCCGACCGCGTAGATCCAGACCAGTGCCACGATCAGGCCAGGGGTGTGGGGCGCAGACAGTCCGCCGAACCCGGCCCAGATCCAAAGTGCCAAGACAGCGGCAATGATCGCCGCCGCAACTCGGTTGCTGACTGGAATTTGCCCGGCCCACAGGCGCTGGCACCAATGAATTACCCCCATAGCGCATCATTATCACACTGTGTCGGCGGTCACGGCCAGTGATGTCCGCTAATGTCCGCTACGGCGCGTCATACTCCGGTTGGGGAGGGGAATGGGGCGCCCCATCGGCCCGGACCGACCTGACGAACTCGCCGCAGCCCTCGGTCAGCGTGACCAGGGCGATTAGGTCACGCGGGTGTTTCGTAATCTGTGACACCATAGGCTAGCCTTACCTTGTTTTGTCACTCTTGAGTCAAGGAGGGCCCTTGGGCGCTTCAGTATCCGGCGCGCTGCGCCGCGGCAGGCTCGGCATCGCAGCCGCGGCGGCCGCCGTCGTTCTTTCCCTGTCCGCCTGCGCCACCGGCCCCGCCGGTACCTCCGCGGAGGAGTCCGGCGAGGCCGCGGCCTCGGACCAGTTCCCGGTGACCATCGAGCATGCCTTCGGCGAGACCGTCATCGAAGAGCAGCCGGACCGCGTGGCCACCGTCTCCTGGGTCAATGCGGATGTTGCCCTGGCGCTGGATGTGGTTCCGGTGGGCACGGCCGCCGATGAATTCGGCGCCAATGAGAACAAGTCCACCCCATGGAAGGACGCCAAGCTGGAGGAGCTGGGCGCGCCGATCGGCAGCGAGAACGCACCGGTGCAGTACTCCGAGACGGACGGGATCGCGTTCGACGAGATCGCCGCGACCACCCCGGAGGTGATCCTGGCCGCGTACTCGGGCCTGACCCAGGAGGACTACGACACGCTGTCCAAGATCGCCCCTGTGGTGGCCTACCCGGAGGTCGCCTACGGCACGCCGTGGCAGGAATCCACCCGGATGATCGGCAAGGCCCTGGGCAAGAGCGCCGAGGCCGAGGAGCTGGTGGCGGAAACCGAGCGGACCATCGCCGACGAGGCCGCCAAGTACCCGCAGCTTGGGGGCAAGACGTTCATCTACGGCAACCTGGAGCCGAACCGGGGCGACGGCATCAACCTCTACACCGCGGAGGACAACCGCCCGCGCTTCCTGAGCAGCATCGGAATGGAAATGGCGCCGGTGGTCACCGAAGCGGCCAAGACCAAGACGGACTTCTTCGTCGCCTGGTCCGCCGAACGCGCCAACGAACTGGAGTCCGATGTCTTCGTCACCTGGGTGCCGGACAACAGGACCAAGGAGGCGATCACCGCTGATCCGCTGCTGAGCCAGATCCCCGCCGTGCAGAACGGCGCGCTGGTGGCCGACCCGGACAACACCCTCACGCTGTCCATCTCGGCGGCGTCGCCGCTGAGCCTGCCGTGGGCGCTGGACAAGTTCCTGCCGCAGCTGGGCGAGGCTGCCGCAGCGGCACAGTAACAAGAATTACGATGCCGGCCCCCGCCTTTGCGGGGCCGGCGTCGTCCTGTGCTCACAGGGGGATCAGGCTCAGCGGCGGGCCAGGACCGCGAAGTAGCCGGGGATCTGCTCCCGCACCCCGGCCGTGCGCATCGGCACCGCTTCGATCGATGTCGGCCCTTCCGCAAGCACGTGCCACCTATCCTCCGGAAAGGCCTTCGCGCGCTCCGGCGGGCCGAAGTGGCCCGGCATCGGCAGGCCCTCGATGGCGCGCTGCAGCGGCGCCGGGATGTGCTTGGGCGTCGCGCCCAGGTGCTCCACATAGTCCAGCCCGTTGCCCTGGAAGTTCGTTTCGGCCAGGAAGACACGGCCCCGGTCTCCGGTCACCCGGCCGATGTTCGCAGCCAGCGCCTGCCGGGCCGGATGCTTGAGGACGTGCAGTACCCCGCGCACGAACACATTCGCCGGCCCCAGCTGCTCCAGCAGTTCCCGGTCGGCTCCCGGAAGCGTTGCGTCCAGGACCATGAAGCGCACATTGGCGGTGCCTTCCGCCGTGGCCTCGGCTTGCGCGCGGCCGATAGCGCTCGCCGACACGTCCACGCCGAGGGCCTGGGGGAAGACAGTGCCCAGCCAGCGGGTGAAACTGCCGTTGCCGCAGCCGATATCGATGACCGGCAGCGAGAGGTCCAGATGCCGGCGGAGATGTTCCTCGTAGCGCTGCAGTTCCGCTGCGGAGCCGGAGTCCCAGAGCACTTCGCCCTGGAAACCGGTGTTCCGTATTCCGTTCCAGTACTTTTCCCAGGCGGTGTCTTCGTCCCGCGGCGCGCGGGAAGACAGCCGGGCGAGCTTAGGCAGCAGCAGGATGCGGTCCCAGATTTTCGGCATGCGATTCACTTTACCGGCGCACCGATTGCGCCCTGAGCATTTCTCCGAGCTGGGCAGCCGGACCAGGGCGGCCAAAGAAGTAGCCCTGGCCGTAGGCGCAGCCGAGACTGGAGAGCTGTTCGGCCTGTTCGGCTGTCTCGATGCCTTCGGCAATCGCCTGCAGTCCGGCGGCAGCGATCAGCTGCAGCACCGCGCCGACGAAGCCGCGCTGCTCCGGATCGGTGCCCATGCCGGCGATGAGCGACTGGTCCACCTTGACGGTGTCCACAGGCAGCGAGCGCAGGTAGCTGATTGAGGAGTAGCCGGTACCGAAGTCATCGATGTCGACGCCGACCCCCAGCTGAAGCAGCTCGGCCAGCGTCTGCGTTTCTTCGGCCTCTCGCGTCATCAGCACCGTTTCGGTGATTTCCAGGATCAGGCGGGACGGGTCGATGCCGTGGGCGTCCAGCGTGCTGCGCAGGTCGGACACCAGATCCGCCCGCTGCAGCTCGGTGGCGGAGAGGTTGATATGCAGCCGGAAGGGCGGGTGGAACGGAATCTGCCGGTCCCAGCGCTGCACCTGGGAGACCGCCTCATGGAGCACCCAGCGGCCCAGGTCCACGATCAGCCCTGTGTCCTCGGCGACGTTGATGAACGCCTCCGGTGATATGGCCCCGCGGTCCGGATGCTGCCAGCGCACCAGGGCCTCGACGCCGGTGATCCGGCCGGTCCGCAGCTCAACGATCGGCTGGTAGTGCAGCTGAAGCTGGTCGCTGCCCAGGGCGGAGCGGAGCTCGGCGGCCACCCGGGAGCGCTCCTGGGAGGCGTCCCGCATCCGCGGGTGGAAGATCTGCACATTGTTCCGGCCCCGGGACTTGGCCCGGTACATGGCGATGTCCGCGTCCCGCATCAGCTGCGCGAACGATTCGCCGGCGCGTCCGATCCGGACGCCAATGCTGGCCGGCGCCCAGACGGAAACCGTCCCGACCTCGATGCTGTGCTGCAGCGACTCCAGGGCGCGGTGGGCGATGCCGTTGACCGCGTCCTCGGTGGCCCGCGGCACCAGGATGGCGAACTCATCGCCGCCGAGCCGGGCTACCGTGTCCGTGGCGCGGACGATGCCGGCCAGCCGCCGGCCCACTTCCACCAGCACCTCGTCGCCGGTGACGTGGCCCAGGCTGTCATTGATGGCCTTGAACGAGTCCAGGTCCAGCATCATCAGCGCCGGCGGCAGGCTGCCGTCGCCAGCGTCCTGGAGGGCCTGCGCCACCCGTTCTGCCAGCAGCGCCCGGTTGGCTAGACCGGTCAGGGCGTCCCGCATGGCCATCGCGTGGAGTTCGGCCTGCGCCTCCTGGAGCATCGCTGTGCGCTGTTCCACCCGGTCCTCCAGGTCCTGGTACATGTGCTGGAGTTCTTCGGCCAGCAGATTGACGCCGGTGATGACGGCATCGACGGCGTCCCGCGAGCCGGACGGCTCCATCCGGGCGCTCAGGTCCCCGGTGGCAAGGCGCACAACGCCCTCGACCAGTTTTTCCAGCCGTGGGTCTGCTTTCTCCTGCTCCGCCATGATTCAGGACCCGGTCCGCAGCGGCAGCGTGACCGCCATCGTCGTCCCCTGGCCGACGGTCGAGGTAATGGCCAGCCGTCCGCCGTGCTGCTCCAGCACATCCCGAACGATCGACAGCCCCAGGCCGGTGCCCGGAATGGCCGCGGCGGTGGCATTGGAAGCGCGGAAGAACCGGCTGAACAGGCGCGGGATGTCCTGTTCCGGAATGCCGATCCCGGTATCGGCGACGTTGACGGTTACCGAACCGCCGCCGTCGTTCTCCCCGGCGCCTGACAGGACGGCCGAAAGTTCCACCTTGCCGCCGGCCGGTGTGAACTTGACGGCATTGGACGTGATGTTGGTGAACACGCGCTCCAGCTGGGCTTCGTCACCGTCGACGACGGCGGTGGCCGGGATGTCCGCCAGGCGGACGGCCACATTCCGGGCCTCGGCGATCGGCTCGAGGGCTGCGACGACGGCTTTCAGCACCGGAGCCAGCGGCACCGGGGCAATGGTCAGGTGGACATCCCCCGCATCGGTGCGGGAGAGGGTGAGCAGGTCCTCGATCAGGCCGCGCAGCCGGTGCGCATTGCGGTCGACCACCTGGAGCATACGCGCGGCGCCGTCCGGCAGCGGACCGCCGGCGCCCTCCTCCAGCATGTCAAGGTAGCCGATGATCGAGGTCAGCGGCGTCCGCAGCTCATGGTTGACGGTGGCCACGAACTCGCTCTTGGCCCGGTCCAGCTCCTGGAGCCGCTGCACCACCTGCTGCTGGGCGGTAATCAGGTGCCCCTGCACCAGGCCGTACGCGAAGTTGCTGGCGACATGCTGCAGCAGCGCCAGCTCGGTGTTCGACCAGCGGCGCGGTTCAGCCGTGCTCATCCAGATGATGCCGAAGGGCTGGTTTCCCTGGCCGATGGCAGCCACGGCGGAGGCCCTGGCGCCGCGGGCCAGCGCCCAGGCGTTGAGCCGGCCCCGTCCGGGGACGCCGGATTCCGATGGGTCCGGCTGGTCCCCGGCATGGTCGTCGACGGACAGGACCGTGGACCGTTCCCACAGGAGGGCCGCCAGCGCCTCCGCCTGGACTCCGTTTTCCCCCAGCGGCACCGTGGTCTCGGGCAGTCCCCGGGACCAGCCGTTGGCCAGCAGGGGCACACGGCTGTCCTGGAACGTGGCAAGCCAGACCCGGTCCGCGCCGAAGGCGGCTGCGAGCCCGCTGACCAGCTGTTCGGCCATGACCTCCGGGGTATTGGTGCGTCGGATCGCCGCGGAGACGGCACGGGTCTGCTCCCGGAACTGTTCGGCTGCCCGCCGGCGGCTCTGCTGGAGCCGGGCTCGGCCCAGGACCGTCCGGACCCGCCGGACCAGCTCGTGGGGGCGGAAGGGCCGGACCAGGTAGTCGGACGCGGTCAGCAGTGCTTCGTCCCCTGCGCTGTCTCCCGTCACCAGCATGATGACAGGAAGGCGGGCGCACGCTTCGTCCTCCTTCAACCGCCGCAGCAGGCCGGAGAGCCCAGGCATCGAATCGCACAGGACAGCCACGTCCGGGCCGGTGCGCGCCGCCTCCAGCGCCTCATCCGGACCGGTGGCGCCCAGGACACCGAACCCGCCGCCGCGCAGGCTCTCCTGTGCAAGGTCGAGGATCTCGGCCTCAGCGCTGGCCACCAGGGCCAGGCCTTGGCCGCGGTCTGCCGGTGCCTGTGCTGTCACGACGTGCCTTTCCCTTCCCATGCATACTCTGCTTGATGAGGCTTTGCTATGGCTGCTTTTGCTATGGCGTTTGCTAGAACGTTAGCAGCGGCTAATTGCTTGGTGATCGCCAGTCCCAGGCCGATGCCCGGGATCGTGGCCGTGCGGGCCGCGGGGGTGCGGAAAAACTTCGTGAACAGCTCTGCGCGGTCCGCCTCGCTGATACCCATCCCGGTGTCCTGGACTTCGCAGACCAGCCGGACCCTCATGGGAGAGGCTGGAGACGAACTCGTCGTTGACCGAGAGCGCCGCCACCAGCTCCTTGACGTCGTTGAAGGCGACCACGGAGCCTTCGAAACGGCCTTCCTCGTCCTGCATGGCGCGGGCCGACGTCGAGAGCACCTTCTGGTGCGGCGGACGGACCATCCAGACCAGGTGGTCGGAAATGGATTCCCCGCCGGCGGCCCGGTACGCCGGCCGCTCCTGCAGCGCCAGGGGAGTGGCGCCGTCATTCCGGAACACTTCCAGTTCCGCCTCCGGTGTACTCTCGTCTGTCCCCGTCCTCCGTCCGGCAGCGCCAGCTTCCGCAGCGCCTGCTGCTTCCGGTTCTTGAGGATCTGGTGACCACGGTGGTGTACGAACGCCGCGACGGTGCCAACGTCTGGACCCTGCGGAAGAACACCGCCTCCTGATTGTTCCCCTCATCCGGGTGCAATAGGTGACGCCAACGTTTCGTAATCCACGCCACGGTAGGTTAGCCTTACTTCCGTTGACCGGAGCGGCCGGATGCGACCGGAAGGAGGGCCGGATGACCGTCGTGGAGATGACCCGGGGGCCGGCGGTCCTGCATACGCGCCGCGGCACTGTGCGCAGTCCGGGTCCGCGCACGGCCCTGCTGCTGGGCTGCCTGGTCCTGCTGGTCCTGTCCGGCTTCGCCTCCCTGGCCTTCGGTGCGCGGCCCGTTAATCTGCCCACCCTGATCGATGCCCTCACGAACTTTGATCCCGCCAACGGCGATCACGCCGTCATCCATTCCCGCATTCCGCGAACGGTCACCGGTCTGGTGGTTGGAGCGGCGCTTGGCCTGGCCGGCGCCGCGATGCAGGGCGTGGCCCGCAATCCGCTGGCGGATCCGGGCATCCTGGGTGTGAACTCGGGCGCGGCGCTGGCCGTGGTCTGCGGCATCTACCTCTTCGGTGTCAGCTCAGTGACCGGCTACATCTGGTTCGCCTTCGCCGGCGCCGCGCTTGCCGCCGTCGTGGTCTATGCCGTGGCGAGCCTGGGCCGTGACGGTGCGACGCCCCTCAAGCTGGCCCTGGCCGGCGCGGCGTTGTCCGCCGGGCTGAGTTCGCTGATGAACGCCGTGCTGGTCTCCAGCCAGGAGACGCTGGACCGGTTCCGTTTCTGGCAGGTCGGCACCGTCGCCGCCCGGGAATGGGACACGCTGCTGGCAGTACTGCCGTTCCTGGCTGCCGGTGCCCTGATCACGCTGTTCACCGGCCGGATCCTCAACGGCTTGTCGCTGGGCGACGACGTCGCCCGCGGGCTCGGGCAGAAGGTGGGGCTGTCGCGGGCCGTCACCGCGCTGGGTGTGGTGGTGCTGTGCGGTTCGGCTACCGCGGCGGCCGGTCCGATCGCGTTCGTGGGCCTGGTGATTCCGCACGTGGTCCGCGCGCTCACCGGCCCCGACTACCGCTGGATCCTGCCGTTTTCCATGGTGCTGGCGCCCCTGCTGCTGGTCGGCGCGGATGTTGTGGGCCGCGTCATCGCGCCGCCGGGGGAGATCCAGGTGGGCATCATGACCGCCGTCATCGGCGCGCCCGTCTTCATCTGGCTGATGCGCCGGCGCAAGGCCGTGGGACTGTGACAGCGGTGCTCCCCGGCCTCGCAGCGCAGGCCCGGCTGCGCCGCCGGGCCTCGGCGCGCCGCACCCGGCTGGCGCTGGCCGCGCTGGTGGCGGCCGTCGTCGTGCTGCTCGCCGTAAACGTGCTGCTGGGCACCTACACGGTGACTATCCCGGATTTCTTCCGCATCCTTGCCGGCCATTTCACCGGCGAGACGATCCCGGGCGCCAGCTTCATCGTGATGGAGAACAAGCTGCCGCGGGCGGTGACCGGTGTCCTGATCGGCCTGGCCTTCGGCATTTCCGGGGCGGTGTTCCAGACGATGCTGCGCAATCCGCTGGCCAGTCCGGACATTATCGGCATCAGCTACGGGGCCAGCGCCGCGGCGGTCACCGCGATCGTGGTGTTCGGTGCCGCAGGCGCTGCCGTCTCGGTCTCGGCGCTGGTAGGCGCACTGGGCGTCGCGCTGCTGATCTACCTGCTGGCCGGCCGCAGTTCCGGGCGCACCAAGTCCGTGGCCGGCTACCGGCTGATCCTGGTGGGTATCGGCTTCGCTGCCGTGATGCACGCTCTGGTCAGCTTCCTGATGACCCGCTCGGATGTCCGGACCGCATCCGAGGCGCTGGTCTGGCTGAACGGCTCGCTGAACTCCAGCAGCTGGGACCGTGCCGGCGTCCTGGCGCTCTCCCTGCTGGTGCTGCTGCCGCTGACCACGGCGCTGGCCGGGAACCTGCGCGGCCTTGAGTTCGGGGACGAAGCCGCCGCCGGCCTGGGCGTGCGGGTGGAGGCCTCGCGGCTGGGACTGATGCTGGCCGGCGTCGCCTTGGCGGCGGTGGCGACGGCGGCTGCCGGGCCGGTTGCCTTCGTCGCCTTCCTGGCTGGCCCCATCGCCCGCCGCCTGCTGCACGGCACCGCCTCGCTGCCCGCGGCCGGACTGGTGGGCGCGGTGATCGTGCTGGCCGCGGATTTCGCGGCGGCCAGTGTGGCACCGCTGCTGTGGGACGGCACTTCGCTGCCCGTCGGCGTCGTCACCGGGGCGCTGGGCGCGCCGTTCCTGCTGTGGCTGCTGGTCACGGCCAACCGAAGCGGACAAGGAGCATGAGTATGATGCACACCCTGCAGGCCCGGAACCTGACCCTGTCCTATGAGGACCGCACGGTGGTCCAGGACCTGTCCCTCACGCTGCCCGCGGGCAAGGTGACCATGATCGTCGGTGCCAACGCCTGCGGCAAGTCAACCCTGCTGCGCGGCCTGTCCCGGCTGCTCAAGCCGGCCGGCGGCGCGGTGCTGCTGGATGGCAAGGACATCCACTCGCAGCCCACCCGCCAGGTGGCCACCGTGCTGGGGCTGCTGCCGCAGACCCCGGTGGCGCCGGAGGGCATCACCGTCGCCGATTTGGTGGGCCGCGGCCGCTACCCGCACCAGGGCTGGTTCCGGAAGTGGACCGCGGACGACGACGTCGCCGTAGCCTCCGCGCTGCAGGCCACCGGAACGCTGGAGCTTGCCGGGCGGCCGGTGGACGAGCTGTCCGGCGGCCAGCGCCAGCGCGTTTGGATCGCCATGGCGCTGGCGCAGGAGACGGACATCCTGCTGCTGGACGAACCCACCACGTTCCTGGACGTGGCACACCAGGTCGAGGTGCTGGACTTGGTCACCGACCTCAACCGGCGGGCCGGAACCACTGTGGGCATCGTGCTGCACGACCTGAATTTGGCCGCACGCTACGCGGACCATCTGGTGGCGCTGAAGGCAGGACGGATCGTGGTCACGGGCGCACCCACGGAAGTGGTGACCGCCGAGGTGGTTCGCAACGTGTTCGGCCTGGAATCCCGCGTGCTGCAGGACCCGGTGTCCGGCACGCCGCTGATCGTCCCGATTGGCCGCCACCACGCAGATCCCAGCAAGGAAGTCCTACTGGCAAAGGAGCCCGCAGCGTGACCCAGACAACAGCTACCGCAACCGCTCCGTCCCCCGTGCTGGCGTTCGACGTCGCCGTAACGCGGGTGCGGGACATCGGCCCGGATTTCCGGCGCATCACCTTCGGCGGCGAGAGCCTGCGCAGCTTCGGCGTCCATGGACCCACGCGGGACCTGCGGATCAAGATCATAATCCCGTCGATGGTCGACGGCCGGGAAGTTCCGCTGCCGGACCTGGCCGGTTCCATCGGCGCTGGCCACGGCTGGTACCAGCAGTGGCGCCAGCTGGATCCGGCCACGCGCGGCTCCATGCGCACCTACACGGTACGGGCCGACCGCAGCGGCGCCGCAGTCCCGGAAATCGATGTGGATTTTGTGCTGCATGTCGACGCCGGCGGCCATGGCGGCCCGGCATCGAACTGGGCGGCGGCAGCCAAGCCGGGGGCCGGCGTCGTCCTCATCGGTCCCAACATCCACGCGGCGAACTGCGCGACGGCGGAAAGCTACGGCGGCATTGAATGGCGGCCGGGCCTGGCACAGCGGGTGCTGATTGCCGGCGACGAGACGGCGGTTCCGGCGATCAACGCGATCCTTGAGTCGCTGCCCGAGGACATCACCGGGCACGCGATCCTCGAGGTTCCGGATGCCGCGGATTTCCAGGACATCCGGACCCGTTCCGGCGTGGAGATCGTCTGGCTGGCACGCGGAGCCCATCCCGGTACAGCGCACGGGGAACTGCTCGACGCTGCCGTGCGCCGTGCCGTCGCGGTGCCGGGCTGGGTGGAGATCAAGGACATGGACGCCGCCGGTCCGGAGCCGGAGGACGTCAATATCGATGAAGCCATCCTCTGGGAGACGCCGATGCGGCTGGATGCGGCGGTGGCCGCGCAGGGGAAGAATCCGGGCAAGCCGGCCGGAGCGCTCCCGTTCTATGCCTGGATTGCCGGCGAAGCGGGCGTGATCAAGGAACTGCGGCGCTACCTCGTGCGGGACGTCGGGATCGACCGCAAGCAGGTCGCGTTCATGGGCTACTGGCGGCAGGGCAAGGCCGAACTCAGCTAGCGGCGAGGGGCCCCGGCCGCCGCGGCT
Source organism: Arthrobacter sp. B0427-1-12 (assembly GCF_059092905.1). Lineage (NCBI taxonomy): Bacteria > Bacillati > Actinomycetota > Actinomycetes > Micrococcales > Micrococcaceae > Arthrobacter > Arthrobacter sp. B0427-1-12. The sequence goes on from NZ_JBNHIC010000001.1 coordinate 178,808, forward strand.
CCAGCGGGGGAGAACCGCCGACGCCCCGCCCGGCCGCGAGGGCGTACCAGAGTTCGGCCAAGGCCTCGGTCGAGGTATGCTTCGGCTCCCAGCCGAGCTCGCGCTGCGCCCGGCTGGAGCTCAGCAGCGGCGCGTGTACGGCCATGTCGATCCAGCCCGGATCCGTCGGCTGCACGCGCAGCAGCCAGCTCAGCCGCATCGCCGCCCGCAGCCAGGTCACGGGAAAACACAGCAGCCGCCGGGCGCCTGCCATCCGTGCCAGTGTCTGCGGGGTGATGACCGGTTCAGCGGTGATATTGAACGCTCCCGGCTCGCCGCGCTCCAGCGCGCGCCAGTAGGCCTCCGCGACGTCCTCGGCATGGACCGCCTGGAAGACCAGCTCCCGCGGGAGGGGCAGCACCGGGAGCGGAAGCCTGCCCGGCAGGAACTTCGGCAGCAGTGGCCCCAGCATGTACCGGCCGACCTCGCTTCCGGAGGCAGCCTGGAAGATGAGGGCCGGCCGCAGCCGGGTGACCAGCACCTCGGGATGCTCCGCCTCGAAGGCGTCGAGCAGCTGCTCGACCTGCGCTTTGTGCCGGCTGTAATGCGAGCTGCTGATCCCGCCGACCGGCCAGCTCTCGTCGATGCGCCGGTCCTTGCCGCCGCGGCTGTAGGCCCCGAGCGACGATGCGTACACCAGCTGGGGGACACCGGCTTCGGCCACCGCGGCGAAGACGTTGGCGCTGCCGGTGACATTGATCCGGTAGAGCAGATCCTCGCGGTGGCTAGGCCGCACTGCCCAGGCGAGGTGTACGACGGCGTCGCAGCCTTCCAGCGCGGCTGCCAGTGTCCGGCGCGCCTCCGGAGCACCGATGTCCAGGCCCAGCCAGGAGGCATAGGCATAGGGCCGGCGGGACTCATCCGGCACCCTCCGGGCGATGCCCAGGATCCCGGACACCTGGTGCGCAGTGTGCAGCCGGTGCAGCAGTGCTGTGCCGACGTTCCCGGTTGCCCCGATGAGGGCGATCCGCATGGCTGCTCCTCGCGGGGCTATGGACATGGACCCTTGCCTTTGTAAGCTTACTTATGATTATGCTGGCATCAATCGCTACCGCATAGTCGGCTTCAAGCACCCGGAGCCATTCCCGCGGTCATGCGGAATTTCCAACGGAATTCCAGCGGACAGCAGCTACTTGAGCCTGAGGAGGACGCATGTCGGACCAGACCGCGTCGCGGCGGCAGACCTTGGACAAAGGGGACAGCCCGCCGCCGGATGATGCGCGGAAGCCCCAGAGCCCCACCGAAGTGCGGAAGCCGTCGTGGAAATATATCTTCAAGCGGGCGGTGCGCGAGTTCAGCAATGACCAGTGCACCGATCTGGCCGCAGCACTGACTTACTACTCGGTGCTGTCAATCTTCCCGGGATTGCTGGCGCTGGTGTCCCTGCTGGGCGTCGTCGGGCAGGCGGAAACCACAACCCAAACCATGCTGGACATCATCCAGCGCTTTGCCCCAGGCACGGCGGTGGACGCTATCCGTCAGCCAATTGAGCAGTTGACGAACGCTCCGACGGCAGGGCTGGCCCTGATCGTTGGTGTCCTGGGCGCCATCTGGTCCGCCTCCGGCTACGTCGGCGCCTTCGGCCGGGCCATGAACAAGATCTACGAGGTTGAGGAAGGGCGTCCGTTCTGGAAGCTGCGACCGACCATGCTGGTGGTGACCGTGGTGGTGCTGATCATGGCGGTCCTCATGGCGGTCCTCATGGCGGTGTCCGGACCGTTTGCGGAAGCCATCGGCGGCGTTATTGGGCTCGGTGAAACGGCCCTGGCCGTCTGGAATATCGCCAAGTGGCCGGTGGTGGTGATCTTCGCGATCGCAGTGATCGCGCTGCTGTACTACGCCACTCCGAACGTACGTCAGCCCAAGTTCCGCTGGATGACGCCGGGTTCAGCGATGGCCCTGCTGGTCCTGGCCATTGCCTCCACCGGCTTCGCCTTCTACGTGAGCAACTTCGGCAACTACAACCGGACCTACGGCGCCATCGGCGGCGTGATCGTACTGCTGCTGTGGTTCTGGCTGGCCAACCTCTCCCTGCTCTTCGGCGCCGAATTCGACGCAGAGATGGAGCGGGGGCGTGAGCTTCAGGGCGGCATCGAGGCGGAGGAAACACTCCAGCTGCCGCCCCGTGATACCAAGCGGAGCGACAAGAAACTGCAACAGGAAAGGGAGGATATCGCACACGGGCGCCTGCTCCGCGAAACATTCGCCCGGCGCCCGGACTGACCAGTGTCTGACTGACCGTCCCGGCACATCCACGGTATTTCCCTTAAGGAGGAAATCATGAATGACTACCTGCCGCAGGAAAAGGAATCGACCACCGACGCCGCCAAATCGGAAGCCCGCGACGTTGGGCGGGAGAGCACGGCAGCCGGACAGCATGTGGCCGGCGTAGCCAAGACCGAGGCCAAGGAAGTGGCCCACGAGGCCAAGGCCCAGGCGCAGAACCTGGCCAGCCAGCTGAGGGACGATCTCAGGTCCCAGGCCGGCCAGCAGCAGCAGCGCGTGGCCGGCGGCCTGCGCTCCATCAGCGACGAGCTCCACTCCATGGCCGCCAATTCCTCGGAGAACGGCACGGCCACCCATCTGGTCCAGCAGGCCGCCCAGCGCGCCGGGGACGCCGCTGGCTGGCTGGACAACCGCGATCCCGGCTCGCTGCTGGACGAGGTCCGCAGCTTCGCCCGCCAGCGGCCCGGCGTCTTCCTGGCCGTGGCAGCAGGAGCCGGCCTGCTGGCCGGACGGCTGACCCGCGGGCTGGCATCCGACGATGGTACGTCCCAGACCGCGCGCCGCACCGTTCCGCCGCAGCCGGCCATGCCGCCTTCGGCCGGCAATCCCGGACCCTACAACACCACGACGCCGCCGTCGCCGGAGACGGATCCCTACGCCGGGCGACAGTCCTACACGCAGCCCATGACCGGCGTCGATCCCGTTGCCGGGCCTGCCGCCGTCGGCTACGAGCAGGTAACGGACTACCCGCCGACCGGCATCGACCCGTCCGTGCCGGCGGGCCACCATCCGGACGCCAGCTACAACCCGGCTACGGGGCAGCCGCCGGAGGGGTATGAACCGCTGACCGGGGAACGGCCCGCAGGCTACAACCCGGATGCGGACGTCGAAACGGACATCGATTCTGCCACCGGCCTGCCGCGGCATCGGCCCACGGGCCTCTAGTGTCCGGCCAGGGTACCGGCGCGCTGCCGGTGCCCGGCGAACCAGGGAAGCGCTAATCCAAGGAGGACAAGATGAGCACTAATCCAGAGCAGGGCAGCCATCCTGACGAAGAGCTCGACCAGACGAAGGAGCTGCGCCTCGACGATCCCTCGGTGGCGGACCGCGACGTGAAGACGGAAGTCACGACGGAAGAGAGCCAGGTTCCCGTCGCCGAGGGCCACGTGGACAAGGGGCCATCTCCGAATCTGCCGGAGGAAGGCACACCCAAGCCTGCGCACCAGCCGGGCGGAGGTGAACGCTGATGACACAGGATCCATACCATGCAGGAGCGCCTGGAGCTGTTCCGGGAGCAGGCAGTTCCGTGCCCGGCGGGTCGAGTCCCGTCGGAGCAGGGACCGGCTCCACCGCAGCCGGCGCCCGGTACGCGGACCCGAGCGGGAAGACCTATGCCGAAGAGCGGGCGGCGACCAGCAGCCTGGGCGACCTGCTCAGCGAAGTCAGCCGTGATGTCTCCACGCTGATGCGCCAGGAAGTGGCGCTCGCCAAGGCGGAACTGCGCGAGTCCGCCTCGAAGGCGGGGAAGGGAGCAGGGATGCTCGGGGGCGCCGGATTCGCCGGCTACATGGTCCTGCTGTTCCTGTCCCTGGCGCTCACCTGGGCCTTGGGCAACGTCATGAACCTGGGTTGGGCGGCGCTGATTGTCGCCGTCATCTGGGGCATCATCGGCGCCGTGCTGTACTTCGTCGGCAAGAAGGACCTGAAGGCCGTCAAGGGCATGCCTGAGACGACCGAAACCGTCAAGGAATTTCCCGCAACTTTCAAGCCTGGAGAGAACAAGCCATGAGCCAGACACCTGAAGAAATCCGCCGTGATATCGAACGCACCCGCAGCAACCTGAATTCGGACGTGGACGCCGTCGCCGAGAAGGTCCGTCCCTCCAGCATCGCCCACCGCCAGACCGACAAGGTCAAGCAGGGGTTTGTGGGAGTTAAGGACAAAGTGATGGGCAGGGCCGACGACGTCAGCGGCACCGTCAGCGCGAAAGCGCACCACGCCGCCGATCAGTCCGGCTCCATGATGCATGACGCCGGCGAGGCGGTGAAGGACGCCCCCCACCAGGTTGCGTCCAAGACGCAGGGCAACCCGCTGGCCGCAGGCCTGATCGCGTTCGGCGCCGGCTGGCTGGTTTCCTCCCTGATCCCGGCCAGCAAGCAGGAGCACCGCGCTGCCGAAGCCCTGAAGGAGAAGGCCCAGCCGATGGTTTCGGAACTGCGCGATACTGCCAAGGGCATGGCCGAGGACCTGAAGGAGCCTGCACGCGAGGCCGCCCAGCAGGTCAAAGCGACGGCATCGGATGCGGCGGACACCGTGAAGACGGAGACAAAGGGCGCCGCCGAGGACGTGAAGGAGCGGGCGTCCGAAGCCCCGCAGCACGTCAAGGACGCCAAGCAGGCCGGCGGCGCCGGTTCACCGTCCGCTGCCGGCGAAACATTCGCCGCGGACCCGGCCTACGACATCAATACCGCCGCGGGTCCGTACGAAGACGCGGACCTCGAAGTCCGGAATTATCCGGGCGAGCCGGGCTCCAGCGGCCGGAGCACGGGCCACCCCTAGGCCCGTCCACAGATTCCGGGCCGGCTCCAGCAGCGGGGCCGGCCCGGATCCACTCTGTCCGGGGGCTGCGGCAGGTCCGGCTATTGCATCAGATTCCGGAAGCCGGCGGCGGTCCGGGTCATGGCCACCTCCATGACCTCGTAGTCCGCCACTCCTTCCGTGTGGAACGGGTCCTTGTGCAGTTCCGCCATCAGGGCCTCGCGGGAATGCAGCAGGGAGAGCAGCACTCCGCCCGTGCGCGGCACCTTGCGGCCCGCCGCAACGAGCGAGCCATTGGCGAAGGCTTCCTCCAGCCAGTCGATATGCGGCTGCGTCTGCTGCTCGACAACTTCCAGGGGCACCTTGTAGGTGAGCGTGGCAATGAACATTGCACCAGACTATCGCCGCGGCACCCGCCGGGCATGGCCGCCGTCGTACCGCAGGTCCCGGATGTACCGGCCGGTAACCTCCGGCGGGTAAGGTACTGCTGTGACTTTTTCGCAGCGTTTTGTGGCGGTCGGGGATTCCTTCACTGAAGGCGTAGGGGATTGGGACGTCCGCCTGCCCAACGGCGTACGCGGCTGGGCGGACCGGGTGGCGCAGCAGCTGATCCTCGCGGACCCGGGCACCCGGGAGGAGCCGGGCTGGGGCTACGCCAACCTCGCGATCCGCGGCCGGAAGATCGGCGGTGTCCTGGCCGGGCAAATCGAACCCGCCGTGGCCCTGAAGCCGACCTTGGTCAGCGTTTACGCCGGCGGTAACGACCTCCTGCGGCCCAGGATCGACATCGACGACCTGATGGCGGAGTACGACGCCGGCATCGCCCGGCTCGCGTCGACCGGCGCCACGGTCCTCGTGTTCACCGGATTCGACGCCGTGGAATCCGGCGTCTTTGGCAAGATGCGCGGCCGGACCGCCATCTACAACGAGCTGGTCCGCGAGATCGCGGAGAACCACGGCGCGGAGCTGGTGGACTACTGGCGGATGCGGGAATTCCGCGACTGGCGCTACTGGGACACGGACCGGCTGCACATGTCCCGGGCCGGCCACACTCTAATGGCGGCCAAGGTGCTGGAGACCCTCAAGGCGTCCCATTCCATCGAGCTGCCGGAGCTGGAGCAGGCGCCGGCACTGTCCCGGCTGGCAGCGCTGCGGGCGGACGCGGAATGGGCGCGCCGGTTCGTCGCGCCCTGGATTGGCCGCCGGCTGCGGGGCGTGTCCTCCGGCGACAGCCTGAAGCCGAAATACCCCGAACTGACCCAGCCGGACTGGGACTGATCTCCCTCCGGTCCATTACCCCTGAGGACCGCTACCCCTCCGGTGCACTCAGCGCCATGCGCTCGTTTGGGCGCTCTGACGTGCGCGTGCTGCTGACCCAGTGGAGGGATAGGGTGGGGACATGACGGAGAACAGCGCCAACCAGCCGATGCACGGTAAGCACGCGGACGCCGACATCCCCTTCGAGGATCTGAGCACCAGCCTCAAGGGCAACTACGTGACCGGCGGCCAGGAGTTCAACCGGGACACCAACTACATCGAAGACCGGATCATCCGCGGCGGGGACAACCCCCACGAGGGCCGCTGGCCGGTGGAGCCCGGACGCTACCGGCTCATCGCTGCCCGCGCCTGCCCGTGGGCCAACCGCACGATCATCGTCCGTCGCCTGCTGGGGCTGGAGGACGTTATTTCGCTGGGCATGCCCGGGCCCACGCATGACAAGCGCAGCTGGACCTTCGACCTGGACCCGGACGGCAAGGACCCGGTGCTGGGGATCGAACGCCTGCAGCAGGCCTACTTCCGGCGCTTCCCGGACTATCCGCGCGGGATTACCGTGCCGGCCGTCGTCGACGTTCCCAGCGGGCAGGTGGTGACCAACAACTACCCGCAGATCACCTTGGACTTCTCCTCCGAATGGCGGGAGTTTCACCGCGACGGTGCCCCGGACCTGTACCCGGAGGAACTGCGCGCGGAGATCGACGAGGTCAACCAGCGCGTGTTCACCGAGGTCAACAACGGCGTGTACCGCTGCGGCTTCGCCGGCTCCCAGGAAGCCTATGACGCCGCCTACGACCGGCTGTGGACCGCGATGGACTGGCTGGAGGACCGGCTGGCCGGCCAGCGCTACCTGGTGGGGGATACCATCACGGAGGCGGATGTGCGCCTGTTCACCACGCTGGCGCGCTTTGACGCCGTCTACCACGGCCACTTCAAGTGCAACCGCAACAAGCTCTCGGAGATGCCGGTGCTGTGGGCCTACGCCCGGGACCTGTTCCAGACGCCCGGCTTCGGGGACACGATCGACTTCGTCCAGATCAAGCGGCACTACTACATCGTGCACGAGGACGTGAACCCCACGCAGATCGTGCCCAAGGGCCCGGACCTGTCCAACTGGCACACCGCGCACGGCCGCGAAGCGCTGGGCGGCCGGCCCTTCGGTGACGGGACCGCGCCGGGGCCGGCCCGGCCGGGCGAGGAAGTGCCGGCTGCGCACACCGCGCCGCAGCCGGCCTAAGCCTCCCGCCCTCCCGAGCCCACCCCTGCCGCGAAACCTCAGTTATTGTGGTTTTTTGAGTGCTTTTCCCGCAAGAACTGAGGTTTCGCGGGGGTAGTGATGAGGGTGTGGATCGCCGCGGCGCACTGCTCCGGCGCCTCCCAGTGGACCATGTGCCCCGCACCCGGAACCACGATGGCCCGCCAGCCTGGATGCCGGGTCAGGAAATCGTCCACCGCCGACGGCGGCCGCGTGCCGTCGCCGGCACCGACGATCACCTGGGTGGGCGCAACGATGCGGTCTGGAACCTCCGGCGCCGCGCCCTCCAGGCCGGCCCGCAGACTTGCCAGTACGACGCTGGCGGGCAGCTTGAACGGCGCCTCCAGCATGGCGCGGTGCTCCTGGGGGATGCTTCCGTACCAGCTGTGCAGGCACTGTTCGGCCGCCTGCGGATCGACCTGTGCTGAAGCGACAGGGCCGGAAATAACAGGGTCGGAAAGAAACAGTTCGGTCAGGAACAGCTCCGCCAGGCGCGTGCGCACAGCCGGGGCCGGCGGCACGGGCACCATCCCCACCAGCGTCAGCGTGGCCACGAGTTTCGGGTGCGCTGCGGCGAGCGTCGCGCCGATGCTGCCGCCGAGCGAGTGGCCCACCAGGTGGAACGGAACTGCCTGCCCAACCGGAGTTGCGGCACCCAGTCCGGGCTGTCGGCGTCGTACTTCTGCCGCGAGCCATTCGGCTGCTTCGGAAACCGTCCACCCGAAGCTATCCGGCAGCGGTGACTCGGGTCCGTAACCCGGGAGCGTGACGGGCTCCACCTGGTGCCCCAGCGCCCGCAGCCGGCCGGCGACGGGTTCCCAGTAGCAGGCGGGGCAGGCCCAGCCGGGGATGAGCAGGACCGGATGTTCCGTCATGGAGGTCAGTCTAAGCGGTCCGTTGCTTTTGGAAACTGATCAGCAAGCTTGTAATATATAACGCTTGTTTGGCGGATCCGGTATTTCCGGGGCGCCGGATGCACGGCTAGTCACAGCAAATGACCTCTATGAAAGAAGGCCCAAATGCCGAGAGACGTCCATCCTTCCGTTCCCACCCGTCCGCCCGCCCAGGCCGCGAATCTGCTGAAGATCCGGCGCCGGAAACTGTGCGTTGACGATGTCAACGTCGTCGAAAAGCCGATGCTGAAGAAGGCTGTCGGCGGCACTGTCGTCGGCAACACGATGGAATGGTACGACGTCGGCGTCTTCGGCTACCTGACGCTGGTCATGGGTGCCGTTTTCCTCCCCGAGGCGGATGCGGCCGTGCAGCTGATGTTCGTCCTCGGCACCTTCGCCGTCACCTTCATCTTCCGCCCGCTCGGCGGCGTCATCTTTGGCCACCTCGGAGACAAGATCGGGCGGCAGAAGACCCTCGCCTGGACGCTGATTCTGATGTCGGTGTCTACCTTCGCCATCGGCCTGCTGCCGGGATATGCGCAGATCGGATTCTGGGCGCCGCTGCTGCTGGTGCTGATGAAGATCATCCAGGGCTTCTCCACCGGCGGCGAGTACGCCGGCGCCACCACCTTCGTGAGCGAGTACTCCCCGGACAAGCGCCGCGGATTCCTCACCAGCATCCTGGACCTGGGCAGCTATCTCGGCTTCGCCATCGGCGCCATTGTGGTGTCGCTGCTGCAGGTGACCCTCGGTGCCGAGGCCATGGAAGCCTGGGGCTGGCGCATTCCGTTCCTGGTGGCCGGCCCGCTGGGGCTGATTGCCATCTACTTCCGGCTCAAGATCGAAGAGTCGCCGGCCTTCCAGGCCACCCTTGATGCCCGCGAGGAACAAATTGCCGCTGCCGCCGACGACGATGTCGTGTCCCGCGGCCCGCTGGCCATCTTCCGGGACTACTGGCGCGGCATTCTCGTGGCCATGCTGCTGGTGGCCGCAGCCAACACCGCGGGCTATGCCCTGACCTCCTACATGCCGTCCTACCTGACGGGTTCCATGGGCTACGAGCCGCTCGAGGGCACCGTGCTGACGATCCCGATCCTGGTGGCCATGGCGCTGTGCATTCCGCTGGCCGGCCGGCTGTCCGACCGCATCGGCCGCCGCCCGGTGCTGTGGATCGGTTCGGGCAGCACTGTCCTCTTCGCCGTCCCGGCCTTCACGCTGATCGGCGTCGGCGAGATCTGGTCCACACTGCTGGGCCTGGCCCTGATCGCGTTCCCGGTTACGTTCTACGTTTCGATCCTGGCCTCCTCGCTGCCGGCGCTGTTCCCGACGGCCAGCCGCTACGGCGCCATGGGCATTGCGTACAACTTCGCCGTAGCGATCTTCGGCGGCACCGCGCCGTTCATCATGCAGGGCCTGATCCAGCTGACCGGCAATGACATGATGCCGGCCTACTGGCTGGTGCTCACGTCGATCGTCGGCGCCATTACGGTCTTCTTCATGCGCGAATCCGCGCTGCGCCCGATGCCCGGCTCCATGCCCACGGTCGCTACCCAGGCCGAGGCCCGTGAGCTGGTGGAGACCCAGGACGAAAACCCGCTGCTGGACCTGGACGACATGCCGCTGCAGGAGGCGGAACCGGTACCCGCCGGACGCTGAGCCCGGACGCTGGGCCCGGACGCTGAGCCGGGTGCCGGGCCCCGGTGCCGGGCCCGGGTGCCGGGCCCGGCCCCGTCGGGACAGCATAGCGCTCAACAGCCTCCCACCACTCGCTGCGCTCGCGGCGGGTCCCTCGGCCGTTAGGCTTGGGGCCATGGCGACTGTGCATCTGGGCTTCGATGACCTTCTGGACCGCGCGCGCTGGCTGGCCGTTCCCGGCCGGCGGCACCTCCTGGGCATAACCGGCGCCCCCGGTGCCGGCAAATCCTGGCTGGCGGAAAAGCTGGTCCACGCGCTCGGCGCCGACCGGGCCGCCGTCGTCTCCATGGACGGCTTCCACCTGGCCAACCGCGTGCTCACCGACCTGGGCATCCGGGACCGGAAGGGAGCCATCGACACCTTTGACGCGGCCGGCTACGCGGAACTGCTCGAACGGCTGCACAGCCAGCGCGGTTCCGGCTATGTGGTGTATGCGCCCGAATTCCGCCGGGAGGTGGATGAAGCCATCGGCTCGGCCCTCGCGGTGGAAGAATCCGTGCCGCTGGTCATCACGGAAGGCAACTATCTGCTGTCCGAGGGCCGGCCGTGGCGGCGGGTCCGGGCGTGCCTGGACGAGGTCTGGTACCTGGCCCCGCCGGAGGAGGTCCGGCGCGAACGGCTGGCCTGCCGGCACCAGCAGTTCGGCATGACCGCCGCGCAGGCCCGGGCCTGGGCGGCGGGGACGGATGAACGGAATGCCGAGCTGATTGCCAGGACCGCGCAGCGGGCGGATCTGGTGGTCAACCTGCTGGAATCCTGAGTGTCTCCGGTCCGCGCCTGGCCCATGCTTGAAGACTAAAGCACCTGTGGGAGAATTGATCCTATGACTGATGCGCGTTGGCTCAATTCGAAGGAGCGCCAGGCCTGGCTCTCCCTGCTGGCGGTGACCACCCTGCTGCCCGGTGCCTTGGACCAGCCCCTGCAGCGCGCGGCCCGGGTTTCCCATTTTGACTACACCGTGCTGGCGATGCTCTCCGAGGCCCAGGACCGCACCCTGGCCATGAGCGAACTGGCCCGGCGGAGCAATTCCTCTTTGTCCCGGCTGTCCCATGTGGTGAAGAAACTGGAACTGCGCGGGTGGGTGAAGCGCACCCAGTCAGCCGTGGATGCGCGGGTCACCACGGCCACCATGACCGACGACGGCTGGTCGGCTATCGTCGAGCTGGCACCGATCCACGTCGAATCCGTCCGGCAGCTCGTCTTTGATGCGCTGGACGACGAGGATGTCGAAGCCCTGGAGCGGATCGGGGAAAGAATCCGGCTGCGCCTGGACCCGCACAGCCTCCTGACCCGCGCCTAGGCAACGTGAACGCCCGGACCGGTGCCGCCGTCGTGCCTTCCCGGTTTGCGCTGAAGCCTGTATTTCCCTAGAATTTAAGGCTGTCGTCGTGGTTGAGTCCACCTCCGACTACCTGATCTTGATTGATCGTCACCGTCTTCCCCGCGGCGAGGCACTTCGGGCAGTTCTCACCTGTCCTGGTCAACCTCCGGAAAGTCGCAGTAATAACGGTGTAACAACTGGTGGCGGGTGCTCTTGCACGCAGATTCAGAGGCAGCCCAAACCGCTGTATCTGTTGAGTACCGCCAATATTTACTACAACTGGAGGAGAGTCATGGCAGCACACTGCCAGGTGACCGGAGCCGGCCCCGGCTTTGGCCACAGTATTTCGCACTCGCACCGCCGCACCAAGCGCCGGTTCGACCCGAACATTCAGAAGAAGCGCTACTGGGTTCCGTCCCTGCGCCGCAACGTCACGCTGCAGGTTTCCGCGCGTGGCATCAAGACTATCGACGTGCGTGGCATTGACGCCGTTGTCGCCGATCTCCTGGCGAAGGGTGTGAAGCTCTAATGGCAAAGGACAAGGACGTACGTCCGATCATCAAGCTGAAGTCCACCGCGGGCACCGGCTACACCTATGTCACCCGCAAGAACCGTCGTAACGATCCGGACCGTATGGTCCTGAAGAAGTACGATCCGAAGATCCGCAAGCACGTCGACTTCCGAGAGGAGCGCTAAGCACATGGCGAAGAAGTCCAAGATTGCCCGCAACGAGCAGCGCAAGCTTGTTGTTGCCCGCTACGCCGAGAAGCGCCTCGAACTGAAGAAGACGCTTGTCGACGAGAACGCCAGCGACGAGGCCCGCGAGGCCGCACGCCTGGGCCTGCAGAAGCTGCCCCGCAATGCTTCCCCGGTCCGCCTGCGCAACCGCGACCAGATCGACGGCCGTCCGCGCGGTACCCTCCAGAAGTTCGGTATCTCCCGTGTTCGCTTCCGCAACATGGCCCACGCCGGCGAACTGCCGGGCGTAACCAAGTCCAGCTGGTAACCAGCGGCGCAGCGGAAGCTGCGTAGGAAACACAGCACTGTGAAAAAGGGTGGTGGCCTCGGCCGCCGCCCTTTTTCACATTCCAATGGGGCAAAAAACCCACGAATTGGGCCAGAAACCGCCGAAAACTCCGCGATTTTGCGGGTGTTTTCCGGCCAAGCTGGTAAGTTTTCGCACAGAAGCTTTTCGCGACCGCGCAAAGCTCACGTATCCCGCAAGAGTCCATAAGAGTCCAGGAGGACCTAAATTGGCTAAGAACCGCAGTGAACTGGTTGCAGCTGTAGCAGAAAAGGCAGGCACCAGCCAGACCGCCGTGAACGGCGTCCTCGACGCTCTGTTCGACGTTTTCTCCACCTCCGTTGCCAACGGCGAGAAGATCACCATCCCCGGCTGGCTCGCCGTCGAGCGCACGGACCGTGCGGCCCGCACCGGCCGCAACCCGCAGACTGGTGAAACCATCCAGATCGCAGCAGGCCATAGCGTCAAGCTGACCGCCGGTTCCAAGCTGAAGGCTGCAGTCTCCAACAAGTAAGCTCCACCCGGACTTCGGCAGGGCCGTCACCGCGAAAGGTGACGGCCCTGCTGCCTTTAAACCTGCCGTTGGCTTCGCCTTGTGAAAATCCTGCAATGCCGTGTTCCGGGTTCGACGCTGGCCGGTTGCTTCCGCATAATTGTGAAACCGAACAGCTGAGGGCCCGAGGGGAGGACCGATGCCTGCACACGCCGCGCAGCCTTTGCGCAGCTGGATAGCGAACGCACGCTTGGCGGGCATGGCCGCTGCCTCCGGCCTAGCGGCAGGCGGCCAGCCCGTCTCCGGCCTACAGCCGGGCAGGCTGCGCCGCGGTCAGCTTCAGGCCAGCCAGGCACTGCCGGCGTTTGCCGCCGCGGTCCATAGCGGCCACGAACCCGACTACACCTGGCTGGGTCATCTCGCCATGGCACTGGTCGTCATTCTGCTGATGGGCCGCAGCGATGCGCTGGCGCTCCATCTGTACTGTGCCGTGCACGCCCGGATCGGCTCCTTGCTCCCAGCGCTGCGGATGATCACCGGCACCGGGCGGACTGCCCGGCCGCCGCTTTCGACAGCCGTCCCGATATACCTGGGCCCCGACGTATCCATGGCGATGCGCCACCGTGGGCCACCTGCGCGGCCGGCTGTCTGACCGCGGGCGGTGCCTGGCCAGGCCTTTGACCCGCCGGCCTCGATCCGTTGGCCTCGTTCCGTCGGCCCCTCGAGCCGCCCGCTGAACCGCCCGCCGTCGACCGTCTGCCCTCGTCCGCAGGCGGCTGTGCCCGACCCGGCGCCTGCGGCCAATTGAGGACCCGCCGCGGGATCGATGCCGGCGCTGCGGCCTCCCATTCCGCCGGAACCTGCTGCGCAGGTCCCGGCTTCCAAGACCGCCGGCCGGCCGGGGCGCACCCCCGATGCCCTCGGCCGGGCGGCCCAAAGTCCTGGTTCACCCGCAACGGCCCCTGCTGTGGAACCAGGCGACGTGACCGGCGTTACCGCCGGCCGACAGACGGCCGGCCGGCTGCCGGGCACCCCCGATGCCCGCAGTCGGCCGGCTGGCACGTGCAGCGAAATTACCGGTATTGGTGCCCTGTGGACGAGAATGGATGGGTGCCACATGCAAGACCCTCCTCCCAGTCCAAGCCCCCGATCCCGCGGAAGCAGCCCAGGAACGACGGCGCTGCCTCCCCGGGAGCGCAGGCTGCGGCAGGCGTCGGCACACCCTGGCTGCTGGCCGGCGCCGCAGTTACCGCGGTGGTGCTGGTCCTGGCGCTGATCTATTCCGGGGCGGCGGCGGCAGGGGAGGTATCCGACCCCGGTGGCCTGACCCGCTGGGGTCTGCCGGTGGCCGAGGCGGTCCATAATCTGGCTGCGGCCACCGTTATCGGTTCCCTGGTTTTCGCCGCCGTGATCCTGCCGCGGCAGCTGCGGCCCCGGCGCGCCCGCGGCGGCGCGCAGCCGGACCCGGCCGACGAGCATCCGGCATTCGCCCATGCGCTGCAGCTGGCGGCCTGGGCCTCCATCGCCTGGACGCTGGCCGCCGTGACAGTGCTGGTCCTCACCTTCTCCGACATCTCGGGACTGCCGCTCAGCGGTGACGCACAGTACACCAGCGCGCTGGTGGGCTTTGTGACCGATATTCCCAATGGCCGGGCATGGCTGGCGATCTCCGTCATCGCGGCCGTCGTCTCGACGCTGACCTTCGGCGTCCGGTCGACCACCGGCCTGGCGCTGACGATGCTGCTGGCCATCGGCGGCCTGATCCCGATGGCGCTGGTCGGGCATGCGGCCGGCGCGGACGACCACTACGGCGCGGTCAATTCGATCGGCCTGCACCTGGTCGGCGTAGCCCTGTGGATCGGCGGGCTGATCGTGCTGGCCTTCGTCTCCCGGGACCTGACGGTGCCGGCATCCCCTGGCCGGGGCGGCGGACGGGATGACACCGCTGCCGTGCTGGCGCGCTACTCGGCCCTCGCCCTGTTCGCCTTTGTGCTGGTGCTGCTGTCCGGCGTCGTCAATGCCACCTACCGGATCAACAGCTGGTCCCAGCTGTTCTCCTCCGAATACGGCACGCTGGCGCTCGTGAAGACGGCGGCCACCCTGCTGCTGGGCGCCATCGGGTGGATGCACCGGCGGTGGATCATCCCGCAGCTGGGCACCGGAACCTCGGGTGGGGGAACGGCCACCGGGGTCGTCCTGTCCGCCAAGCGGGTCCTGTGGCAGCTGATCGCCGTGGAGCTGCTCATCATGGGCGCGGTATCGGCGGTGGCCGTGGTGCTGTCGCGGACGCCCCCGCCCGTGCCGGAACTGCCGCCGGTCGAGGCGACGCCCGCCCGGCTGCTGACCGGCTACGAACTGCCGCCGGAACTGACCAGCGAGCGGTACCTGGCGGAATGGCGCTTCGATTGGCTCTGGGTCGCGGTGGCACTGACCCTCATCGTGGCCTATGTCCTGGGCGTCATCAAGATCCACCGGCGCGGCGACTCCTGGCCGGTCCTGCGCATCCTCAGCTGGTTCGTGGGCATGGTGCTGCTGACGTACTTCACGTCCGGTGCCCCGGCCGTCTACGGCATGGTGCTGTTCAGCGCCCACATGCTGGACCATATGGCGCTGACCATGGTGGTGCCGCTGTTCCTGGTCCTGGGGGCGCCGCTGACGCTGGCGCTGAAGGCGCTGACACCACGCGGGGACGGCTCGCGCGGGCTGCGGGAGTGGATCCTGATCCTGATCCACTCGAAGTTCTCCCAGCTGGTGACGCATCCGCTGTTCGCTGCGGCCAACTTCGCCGGCAGCATCATCCTGTTCTACTACTCGCCGCTCTTCGGTCTGGCCCTGCGCGAGCATGTGGGGCATGAGCTGATGAACGTGCATTTCCTCCTGACCGGCTACATCTTTGTCCTGACGATGGTCGGCGTTGATCCGCTGCCCCGGCGGGCGCCCTATCCGCTGCGGTTGGTGCTCCTGCTGGCCACGATGGCGTTCCACGCCTTCTTCGCCGTGTCCATCATGGGGGGAGATTCGCTCATCCAGGCCTCCTGGTTCGGGAACATGGGCCGGGACTGGGGCCTGTCTGCGATCGAGGACCAGCAGCTGGGCGGCGCGTACATGTGGGGGATCGGCGAAATCCCGACAGTGCTGCTGGCGATCATCGTGGCCGTGACCTGGTCCCGCACTGATGCGCGTGAAACAAAGCGTAAAGATCGGGCGGCCGACAGGAATAACGACGCCGAACTGGCGGCTTATAACGATATGTTTGCCAAATTGGCCGAGCGGGACCGGGACGTCCGGCGCTGAGCCACTGACCCAACCGCTGACTGAGAAGTATAGGACACTGATGAGAACCAACTACCGCGTCCGCGCCTCCGAACTGACAGGCCGCGGCTGGCTGAACACCGGCGACAAGAGCCTGAACCTGGAGGACCTGCGCGGCAAGATCGTGTTGCTCGATTTCTGGACCTTCTGCTGCATTAACTGCCTCCACGTCCTGGACGAGCTGCGTCCACTGGAGGAGAAGTACAAGGACGTGCTGGTGACCGTCGGCGTCCACTCACCCAAGTTCGAACATGAGGCCGACCCAGTGGCGCTGGCCGCCGCCGTGGAACGGTACGAGATCCACCACCCGGTCCTGGACGATCCGGAGCTGGAGACCTGGCAGGCCTACGCGGCCCGCGCATGGCCGACCCTGGTGGTGGTCGATCCGGAAGGCTACATCGTCGCCCACCTGGCCGGCGAGGGCCACTCCTCCGGTCTGGGCTCGCTGGTCGAGGAACTGATCGAGGAGCATGAGGCCAAGGGCACGCTGCACCGCGGCGACGGCCCCTACGTGCCGGCTCCCTCCACCGCGGGGGACCTGCGCTTCCCGGGCAAGGTCATCTCCCTGCCCGCCGGCGTCGGATCCGTTGACGGCTCCTTCTTAATCAGTGACACCGGCCACCACCGCCTGGTGGAACTGGGACCGGATCTGGCCACGGTGCTGCGCACCTACGGATCCGGCACCAAGGGCTGGCACGACGGCGGCGCGGACGACGCCCGCTTCAACGAGCCCCAGGGTCTGGTCCTGCTGCCTGAGGCCGTGCGCGCCCAGGTGGGGTACGACGTCGTCGTGGCGGACTCGGTCAACCACCGGCTCCGCGGCGTGAACCTGGCCACCGGCGAGGTGGCGACCGTCGCCGGCAACGGCGTGCAGCGCCTGCTGGACGCGGGCAACGCCTTGGCCGCCCCGGCGGCCGCACCCGCAGCCAGCCCGGCCGGTACCTCCGGGCGTACCGTGGTCGAGCCGCCGGCGCAGACCGGGCCCCGGGCCGCCGGCGAGGATATCTCCACCGTCGACGCGCGCGGCGACCACGATCCGCTGGCCATTTCGCTGTCCTCCCCGTGGGACGTGGTGTGGTCCACGAAGCTGGAGCAGGTGGTCGTGGCGATGGCCGGGGTGCACCAGATCTTTGCCTTCGACCCGGTGACCGGCGCCGTCGAAATCTTCGCCGGAACCGGCAACGAGGGCCTGCTCGACGGTGCGCCCGGCAACGCCTGGTTCGCCCAGTCCTCCGGCCTGGCCGAGGACGCCCACGGCAACATCTGGGTTGCCGATTCGGAAACATCGGCGGTCCGGGTGATCACCTTCGCCGGGAACGACGGCCGGAGCGGCATCGAGGTGGGCACCGCCGTCGGAACCGGCCTGTTCGACTTCGGTTTCCGCGACGGCGACGCCTCCCAGGCACGCCTGCAGCACCCGCTGGGCGTGGCCGCGCTGCCGGACGGTTCCGTCGCGGTGGCGGATACGTACAACGGCGCCGTACGGCGCTTCGATCCGGCGACCCGGACGGTTTCGACCCTGGCCCGCGGCCTGGCCGAACCCTCCGACGTGCTGCTGGACACCGCCGGCCCGGAACCGCTGCTGATCGTGGTCGAGGCGAACAAGCATCAGCTGATCCGCATTCCCATCCCCAAGGAAGCCCAGCAGGTGGACGAAGGCGCGTCGCAGACACAGCGTCCGAAGACCACGGTGGCTCCCGGGGCGCTGGGGCTGACCGTCCGTTTCAAGGCACCCAAGGGCCAGAAGCTGGACGACCGCTGGGGCGACCCGACGCAGCTGAAGATCTCATCCTCCCCGGAGGAACTGCTGGTTTCCGGCGGCGGAACCTCCGTGGGGCTCCTGCGCGATCTGGTGCTGAATCCGGAGGTGGCCGAGGGCGTCCTGCACATCACCGCCCGGGCCGCGGCCTGCGACGGGGAGCCCGGCGGCGAGATCCCGGACCACGCCGCCTGCCACCTGTACCAGCAGGACTGGGGCATCCCCGTGGTGCTGACCGCCGCCGGCGACAGCGAGCTGACGCTGGACCTGCGCGGGCTGGACTGACCCCGGCCTTCTCACCCCATACACCCCAGGCGAAACCTCAGTTTTTGCTGGTTTTCAGGAGGAAATCCAGCAAAAACTGAGGTTTCGCGGGTAGTGGGAGGGGGGCCGGCTTAGTAGTTGACGACGGGCGTGACGGTGGTGGTCGTGTCCGAAACCGCCAGCCGGGCCGTGAAGTTGAATTCCTGGACGACATGCAGCGGAGCAGCCGCGCCGGTGAAGAGGTCCACCTCCGTGGTGTTCAGTTCAGCCTTGCCGGAGAGCGGCTTCAGGACCCAGCCGCCCTGGAACGGCTCGATGACCACTTCGGGATATTCAGTGATGCTCCAGTTGATGTCGCCGTTGATGCGGTTGTTGGTGAAGTGGAAGAACGGGCAGCCGGCCGGTGCGAGCACCTTCTGCTGGGTGCAGTCGTCCAGGAATCCGCGGACCTGGGCATTGACGTCCTCCACCAGCTTGGGCGTGGCTTCGGTGGAGAGCATCAGGCGTGCGGCTTCCGCCGGCTGGCGCCCAACGACGACGGCCGAGGTCGCGGGTGCGGCAAAGTTCTCGGACGTGTAGGTCGCTTCGAATTTTCCGGGGTAGAACACCGCGAAGCGGTTCCTGCCGTCGGGCAGGGCGACCTCGGTGCCGTTGAGGGTGGCTTCCTGCTTGTTGACGACGGATACCTCGATGGTCGGCAGGGCGCTGGGAACGAAGGCCCACTTGTTGAAAAACAGCCAGTCCGTACCCGTCTTCTCCAGGCCGAAGGTGCTGCTCTTCTCCTGGCCGTCCAGCCGGTAAGTCACCGGAATCTCCACGTGCCGCTCATCCAGCTTGCGGGCCTTGCCGACCTCCACGTCCTCCAGTGACTGGGCGGAGGCCGTCAGCGCCGGGCCGTCGAGCATCGCGGCATTCGCGTCCGGAACGGAGGCGTTGAGCAGCCCCAAGGCCTTTTCGCCTTCGCCGTTGCGGAGGGCATCGAAATAGCTGCGGACCTGCTGCTCGGGGCCGTAGACGTTGGTATTGACGACGAATACCGTCACAATCGCCGCGACCACAACAAGCATCAGTCCCAGCAGCCATGCTGCCACGACTTTCACGACCTGTGATGTTGCCTGCACCCTCCACAGGTTACCTGCTCGTGCCCGGGAACCCGGGGAACGGGTTGCGGCAGGTTACCGGGCGGGGGGACAAGCGGAAGTCAGGACGCGACCCGCTCCTGGGCATGGGAGATCTGCTCCGCCCGTACGGTGTTGGCCTCCTCGGTCAGCGCCGCGCCCGCTGCCGCATCCCGGGTCAGGTTGTCGCCGGTCTCCGGGTCGAACAGATGCAGTTTCCTGGTGTCCAGCCAGATTTCCGCCGGATAGCCTGCCCGGATGCGGCTGCCCGGATCCAGCGTCACGACCACCTGCGGCCGCAGTTCCTCCGCGTCCATATCCCTGGCCAATCCGCTCAGCAGTGCCCTGACTTCCGGCGAGGGATCGAAGTTGATATAGCCGTACTGCTCGTTGCCCAGCCATTCGGTGTGGGTCAGCTCCGCGGTAAAGACGGAGCCATTGGCACGCTTGGCCTCGTCGACCAGGCCAGCGTCCTCGAAGTACTCCGGCCGGATGCCGACCAGGACCACGGATCGGCCGGCCGCCTTGCCTGCCGTGTCCGCCGGAACCGGGATGTCGCCGATCGGGGTGCGCAGCAGGGTGCCGCCGGCCGCAGCTTCAATGGTTGCCGGCAGGAAGTTCATCGACGGTGACCCAATGAATCCGGCGACGAACAGGTTGACCGGCTGTTCATACAGTTCCCGCGGCGAAGCGATCTGCTGCAGCACGCCCTTTTTCAGCACCGCTACGCGGTCGCCCAGGGTCATGGCCTCGGTCTGGTCGTGGGTCACGTACACGGACGTGACACCCAGCCTGCGCTGCATCTGGGAGATTTCGGAGCGCATCTGGCCTCTTAGCTTGGCGTCCAGGTTGGAGAGCGGCTCATCGAAGAGGAAGGCATCGGCATGGCGGACGATCGCCCGGCCCATGGCCACCCGCTGCCGCTGGCCGCCGGAGAGGTTGGCGGGCTTGCGGTCCAGGTGCTCCATGAGCTCAAGGGTCCGGGCCGCATCCTTGACCCGCTTCTGGATGTCTTCCTCGCTGTGCTTGTTCTTGGCCAGGCGCAGCGGGAAGGCGATGTTCTCGAAGACCGTCAGGTGCGGGTACAGGGCATAGTTCTGGAACACCATCGCCAGGTTCCGGTCGCGCGGGGCCTTGTCGTTGACCCGCTGGCCGTTGATCAGCAAATCGCCGGAGGTGATGTCCTCAAGCCCCACGATCATCCGCAGCAGCGTCGATTTTCCGCAGCCGGAGGGGCCCACGAGGATGATGAATTCCCCGTCCTCGATGTCGATGCTGACGTCATTGACAGCCGGGAAGCCGTCTCCGTACTGCTTAACGATGTTCTTCAGGGTAATTGCGGCCATGGCAACAGGTCCTCTTCTTGGGGTTTACAAAGTCTTGGCATCGCGCGCTCAGCCCTTGACCGCGCCCTGGGTCAGGCCGGCGACGATCTGGCGCTGGAAGACCAGGACCAGCACCACGATGGGAATTGTGACGATGATCGCGGCAGCCGAGATCGCGCCCACCGGCGCTTCGAACTGGGAGGCGCCGGTGAAGAAGGCCAGCGCCGCCGGCACCGGCCGCGCCGCCTCGGTCGAGGTGAGCGAGATGCCGTACACGAAGTCGTTCCAGGCGATGAAGAAGGCGATGATCGCCGTCGTAAAAACCCCGGGGGCGGCCAGCGGGACGATGGCCTTGCGGAACGCCTGCCACGTTGTGGCACCGTCCACCTGGGCTGCCTGCTCCAGTTCCCATGGAATCTGGCGGAAGAACGCCGCCAGAGTCCAGATGGAGATGGGCAGTGTCAGCGACAGGTACGGGATGATCAGGCCCAGCCAGGTGTCGTAGAGGCCAATGGTCCGCCAGACGTTGAACAGCGGGGTCACGATGGAGATCACAGGGAAGATGGAGACCGCCAGCGCGGTGGTCAGGACCAGCTTCTTGCCGGGGAAGTTCAGCCGCGCAATCCCGTAGGCGCACAGCGTGGCCAGGACGACGGCGACAAAGGTCGCGATGAGCGAGATGCCGATGGAGTTGCGCAGCGCCGACAGGAACAGGCCCTGGGCGTCCCCGACCAGGATCTCCTCGTAGTTGGCCGTGTTCCAGGTGGTCGGCAGCAGCTTCCCGGAGGTCAGGTCGCTGGGCTGCTTAAAGGAGGTAGCGAGGATCGAGAAGACCGGGAACAGCGCGTAGACCAGCACCAGGACGGCGACCAGTGACCAGACCCACTTCATCCGGGTGGAGAGATTGCGCATCACTGGCCTCCCCGGGTGCCGGCCAGATCGACCTTGAAGATCTTGATGGCCAGGAAGCAGATGACCAGGACGCAGATGAACAGCAGCACGGACACCGCCGAGCCCAGCCCGATCTCCAGCCGTGAGATTGAGGTCCGGTAGGCCAGCACCGACAACACTTCCGTGCCGAAGGCGCCCTTGGTCATGATGAACACATTGTCGAAGATCCGGAAGGCGTCCAGTGCGCGGAACAGCACCGCCACCATGATGGCCGCCTTCATGTTTGGGATGATGACCTTGCGCATCTGCTCCCACCAGGTGGCGCCGTCCACCTTCGCCGCCTCAGTCAGTTCCCCCGGCACCTGCGCCAGGCCGGCCAGCAGCAGCAGCGAGATGAACGGCGTCGTCTTCCAGATTTCGGAGACCATGATGACGAACATCGACGGGCCCCATTCGGAGAACCAGTTCAGGTCCGGCGAAATGCCCGGAACCCAGTCAAACCAGCGGTTGATGTAACCGGAGTTGATGTCGAAGGCGTAGAACCAGGCGAAGGCGGAGACCACCGTGATGATCCCGTAGGGGACCAGGATCGCCGTCCGCAGCAGGCCCCGCAGCTGGGTGATCGCCTTGTGCATCACCAGTGCCAGTGCGAAGCCCAGGATGAGTTCGACGACGACGGTGACGATCGTGATCAGCAGCGTGACGCCGAGGTCCCGCCAGAACACCTGGTCCGTGAGGATGACCCCATAGTTGGTCAGGCCGATGAACTCGCGGGTATCCGGGGTGGTCAGGCGGAAGCTGAAGAGCGAATCATAGAGGGCCTGGAGGATGGGATAGGCGGTGACCGCCAGCATGATCACGAACGCCGGCCCGGCCAGGTACCAGCCCAGCCGGGCCTCCGCCCGGGTCCGTTCGCTGCCTCTGGTCCTGCCTCTGTCCTTGCCTCCGGCTTTGCGCGGACGCGGTTCTTCCGCGGTCCGGGTTACTGTGGGCGCGCTCACAGCAGTTTCTCCCCTCGTAGCACGGCGATGATGAACTCCTCGGTGGCCGTGGGGGTCGTTTGCGGATCGACCGCATCCGGGGGAGTCCAGTCTTGCTGCAGTCCGGTGGATATTTCGTTGTAGTACGGTGTCTGCGGCCGGGGCGCCGCCAGCTGCAGCGAATCCCGGATAACCCCGGCCATGGGGAACGACTCGGTGACGGCAGGGTCGTCGTAGGAGGTGGTGTTCGACGGCGGATTGCCGTTGGTGATGAAATACTCCGTCTGGTTCTCCGGGCTGACGATGCATTCGATGGCCTCGTAGGCCAGTTCCGGATGGTCGCTCTTCGCTCCGACGCCGAGGTTGATGCCGCCCAGCGGGGGAGCGGTTTCCTGGTCGGGATGGACCCGCGGGTAGAGCGTCCAGCCGATATCGTCCAGCATGCTCTGCTCCACGGTTTCCTCCTCGACGGCGGCGTTGGTCGCCGGCCAGACGAAGGGATAGTTGACCATGAAGGAGCCTTCGTTCGTCCGGAAGTTGAGCAGCGAAACGTTTTCGTTCTGGGTGGGCAGGCCCGGCCCGCCCAGGCCTTCCCCGCCGATCCGGGAGACGATCCGTGCCGCTTCCCTGCCGGCGTCCGAATCCAGCCCGAGTTCCAGCTGGTCCGCTGGCGCCTCCGGATTCTCCAGGATCTGCCCGCCGGCCGACTCCACCAGCGCATTGACCCAGACCGTCATGGACTCGGCCCGCGCGCCCTGGACCCCCAGGAACTTCTCCTGGCTGGCCGCAGCATCCATCAGCTGGTCCCAGGTCACCGGCTGGGACATGTCCAGCCCGGCCGCCTGGGCCACGGACTTCCGATACCAGAGGATCTGGGTGTTGGCCCAGAACGGCACCGTCACCAGCCGGTCCTCCCACATGGCTCCCTGCAGGGCGCCTTCCACCACATTCTGCGTGGTGCGTTCCGCCACGTCTTCCGGCACCGGCGCCAGGAAACCCGGTTCGGCGAGTTCCGGGATGAAGGGCGGATCCAGGCTCATGATGTCCAGCGAGGTGTCTCCGGCGGCCAGGCGGCGGGCGAGCTGTTCGCGCTGGGAGGCCGCATCATTGGGCAGCAGGGAAGTCTGGATCCGGTACCTGCCGTCCGCCGCGGCGGTGCACTTCTGCGCGATAGCCTCCTGGCCGCCGTCGTCCGGGTTGATGTACCAGGTCAGCGTCGGGGTGGCACTGGCCGGACTGCAGCCGGTGAGGAGGGTGCCGGCCAGGGCAGCTGTGACCCCCGCAGCCCAGGGCCAGCGCCGGGTGCGCAGCATTCGATCGATCGGCATGGGGTTCCTGCCTCCACATCGTCGTAGACAGCCGGATCCCCAGGCCGGTCAGCCTGAGGATCATAAGCAACCTTCGCAATGACGATATGCCGTGTTTGTGATTGGTGCCACCTATGGTGCCGGGATCGCTGTCAAATTGTCACCATTCAGTGCCCGCGGCCGCATCGGGGCGCACCGTGGTCGAGCCGCCGGCGCGCCGCCGGGGCCCGGTCGGCAAGGCTCAGGCCAGCAGCGCGGCGACCGCCATCAGTGCCGGAATCGCCACGACCGTGGTGACCAGCACCGTGTCCTTCGCGACCACCACCCCGCGTTCGTACCGGGCGGCGGCTACGAAGACATTCTGCGCGGTGGGCAGTGCGGCCAGCACGACAGCGGTAAACAGTTCGTGGCCCTCAAGGCCCAGGCCGAAGGCGGCCAGCAGGTAGGCCAGCAGCGGCTGGAGGACCAGCTTGAACACCGAGGCGATGAGCACGTCCAGCCGCCGCCCGTCCGCCGCCCGCAGCGGCCGGGAGCCGTAGAGCGACACGCCGAAGGCCAGGAGCATCGCCGGAATGGCCGCCCCGCCGATCAGCCGGATCGGCTCCATCACCAGCTCCGGCAGGGTCGATCCGGTGGCGGCGAGGAGCAGGCCGATCATCGAGCCGATGATGATCGGGTTCCGCACGATCTGCACCAGGAAACTCACAGGAGTGGTGCGGTGCCGGGACGTGGTGGAGTCCATCAGCATCAGGTGGAGCGGACTGTAGAAGGCCAGCTGGAAAATCAGCACCGGCGCCACCAGCGCGGCGTCGCCCAGTACGTAGGCGGCGATAGGAAGGCCAAGGTTCGCGGAGTTGACCAGCGAGGCGGAGACGCCGCCCATCAGGGACTCCGGTGTCTCCCGCTTCAGCCAGAGCCGGGCCACCAGGAAGAACAGGACGCCGGTGACCAGCGCGCTGGCGGCCGCGACAAGCAGGGAGCCGGAAAAGACCTCCCGCAGGTCCGTCTGGCTGAGCGTTTCCAGCAGCAGGGCGGGGCTGGCGACGAAGAATGCGAGCCGGCTCAGTACCGGCTGCGCACGCTCACCGAGGACTCCGGTGCGGCCGATGAACATGCCGACCAGAATGATGATCCAGACAATGGAAAACCCGGAAATGACCCCCAGCACAGGCTGCGGCCGGCGATCAGCGTGCGACCGCGTACGGCGGGCGCTGTACCTCTTCGGTGACGGACTCGGCCGGATCGGAGCCGAGCTGCTTGATCCTGTTGGCCGCGTCGACGTGGACCACGGTGGGGACGTAGGCCTTCGCCTCGTCCGTGGTCATGTCCGCATAGGAGATGAGGATGACGATGTCGCCCTCATGGATCAGGTGGGCTGCGGCGCCGTTGATGCCGATGACGCCGGTGCCGCGCTCACCCTCGATGGTGTACGTCTCAAGGCGGGCGCCGTTGGTGACATCGACGATGGAGACCAGCTCGCCGGGCAAAATGTCGGCAGCCTCCAGCAGATCCATATCCACGGTGACGGAGCCAACGTAGTGGAGATCCGCGTGCGTGACCGTGGCGCGGTGGATCTTGGACTTAAACATTCTGCGATTCACAGCAGCTTATTCTACGCGTGCCGCGGGGGAGCTTCCATGTGTCACTGGACACACTGCTGCTGCAGCGTCCGGATGTACGACGCCGGCATCCGGTCTGGGAGCCAAAGGCGCCGTTGGGTGGAGCGGGCGACGGGAATCGAACCCGCGTATCGAGCTTGGGAAGCTAGCGCTCTGCCATTGAGCTACGCCCGCACTGGGACCGGCCGCCGGGGCGGCACCGGATCCCGGTAAAACGACGAAACTTAGCTTACCTCAGCCGGCCGCAGACTCCGAACCATGACATGGTGCGGGCGGGGGGCTGGGAGCGGTCAGCATCCGCCGTAGGCCTTGATGTGGCCGTCCAGCCGGTACATGAAGGCTGACATCGATTCGCGGTTGACTGCTTCGGCGGGATGGAAGGAGCCGTCCGGGTACCCGGTCGAGATTCCATGGCCGCCCATCCAGGCGATGAAGTTGGCGAAGATGGAGGTGTTCATGTCGGTGAAGGAGCGGTGGCCGTACCGGTTGACTCCGCAGACTGCAGCGGCATAGCGGTGCATGAATGCTGCCATCGACTCGCGCTGAACCGGCTCGTAGGGGCGGAAGGTTCGGTCCGCCCAGCCGGTTGAGATTCCCTTGGCATGCATCCAGGCGATTTCCTTGTAGTACATATGGCTGGTCGGCACGTCGGCGAAGGGGGATGTGCGGGGCGGGGCGTAGGCCGGGGAGCCGGCCATCCGGTACATGAAGGCAGCCATCGACTCGCGGTTCACTGCGTCCAAGGGGCGGAAGGAGCCGTTGGGCCAGCCGGTGGTGATGCCGCGGTTCTTCATCCAGGTGATTTCCTTGACGAATCCCGAGGCGCCGGTGTCCCAGAAGGGCCCGCTGGGGCCGGCCGATCCCTGCGACGGCGTGCCCGGATACGCGGCCAGATTCGAGACGACCATCCACATACCCTTGTAGGGCCCCGACGTCGGGACAACGTAACCCAGTCCGGCGTGCGTTGCCCGGGGGTCCAGCAGGATCGCCTTGTGGGCGGGTGAAGACATCCAGAAGTCCACGATGGCCCGCGGCGTGTAATTGAAGGCAATGATCTCCCGGTACCAGCTCGCACCGCCGGGGATCAGCGATCCGCCGCCGTCATAACGGTGGATGTTGGCCATGTTGAAGCCGGGTTTGGCGGTGGCGCTGCCCAGATGCGCGGCCCAGTCCTGGGAGACGTTGGCAATGCTCTGGTGCCAGGCCATGGGGCGGACGCCGGCCCGGCTTCGTTCGGCATTCATTAGATCGAAGGTCTGCTTGGCGAACGAGTCGGAGTAGGAGGCTGCGGCCACTGCTGCCGGCGCCGTGGACTGGATGGCGGCGGCCGGTGCGGCGGCGGCTGCCGGTGCCGGCACCGTGCCCAGTGCCAGAGCCGCCATCAGGCCGGCGGATGTGGCGACGGCGTAGGCAGAGTGTTTCTTCATAGTGGTCGTCCCCTGGAGTCGAGAAGTATTCGGGCATGGCAGATCGCACGGACTGTGCAACGTCCGTCCTGCTTCTGCCGGATCCCCCTGCGGATTCGGGTCAAACAATAACCGTCCCGGAAGAACGGTTCTTTCGGCCGGTCTAAGTGCGCAGGATGCAGGATGGTGGCCATGAGGCACCGCAGCGGGCCTGGACAGCCCGGTATTCCGCAGGTGGTGCGGAAAAGTGGCTGCCCCGAACCGCAAGTGTCTCAGCAGTCCCTATTGTAACAATAGTGACAAGAGTCACGTGCGTAACATGCGGGAGGGGAGATGGCGGAGGCAGGCGGCGGCTGACTGCCGCCCTTCCGGTCCTGCCCTGGTGATGCCCCGTTACTGGTGCGGCGGCCGTTCCGATGGCTCGGCATCCCCGGCTACGCGCGCACGGGCCACGGCATCCGCTAGTTCCTGCGCGAACTGCGAGAGCAGCTGCACATCCTCGGGGCGGTGGGCGGAAATCACCTTCTGCAGCTCCTGCGCGAGCGGACCGAAGATCGCTGAACCCGTGGCGCGGGCAGTGTCGGACGTTTCCAGTTCCACCCGGCGGCGGTCCGAGGGGCTCCGCCGCCGCCGCAGGTACCCCGCGCGCTCCAAGCGGTCGATCAGCGCGGTGGTGGCAGGGGAACTTAGCTGCAGTGCGGCACCCAGGGTGCCGGGGGTCGCCGACCGTCCCGTTCGTTCGGCTTCGACAAGCACATTCAGTGCGTTCAGGTCCGTGCGGTGTATTCCGTGCTTGCGGCTCAGGGAGTCGATGAAGCGCTCGGTCTCAACGGTGAAGCGCTGCAGCGCGTAGAGGAGTTCTGTGCTGCCCGCGGCAGGATTGTCCGGGGAAGTGGTCATCGTTCCAGTATATTGTTTCCATCGTAGAGATATTCTGCGGTGGAGAGATGGATGATCTGAGGAGGATCCCATGACCCCCCGTCACGCCCCGGGAACGAGACTTCGGCTGCTGCTGCCCGCGGTGCTCATCCTGATCTGGCTCGCCAGCGCGGCAGTGGGCGGGCCGATGTTTGGCAGGATCTCCGAAGTCTTGACGAATGACCAGGCTTCCTTCCTCCCCGCCAGCGCGGAGTCCACGGAGGCGGGCGAGTGGCAGCGGAAATTCACCGAGTCGGACGCCATTCCTGCCATCGTGATCTTCGAATCCGAGACCGGGCTGAACGGCCAGGACCTCGCCGGCTATGCGGAGATCGGGGGCCGGATGGCAGAGATTGGCGGCGTGCAGCCCGCTGCCAGCCCGCAGGCACCCTCCGTCATCGGTCCGGTCCCTTCGGAGGACGGCTTGGCGGTGCAGTTCATTGTTCCCATCAGCGATGATGCGGAACTCAAGGAGACGGTGGCGCAGTTGCGGGAGGTCGTCGCACAGGAGCTGCCTGCAGGAACCAGAGGCTACGTAACCGGCCCGGCGGGCCTGACTGCGGATCTGGTCAGCGCATTCGGCGGCGTTGACGGGCTGCTGCTGCTGGTGGCGCTGGGGGCTGTCTTTGTCATCCTGCTGGTGGTCTACCGCTCGGTCATCCTTCCGTTCCTGGTGCTCCTGACCTCGGTCTTCGCGCTGTGCGCGGCCATCCTGACCGTCTACCTGATGGCCAGTGCCGGCTGGATCCAGCTCAACGGCCAGAGCCAGGGCATCCTGTCCATCCTCGTGATCGGAGCGGCCACCGACTACGCGCTGCTGCTGGTAGCCCGGTACCGGGAGGCGCTCACGAGGAGCGCATCCAGCTGGGCAGCGCTGCGGACGGCAGTGCGCGGCTCGGCCGAACCGATCGTCGCGTCGGCCGCCACGGTCGTCCTTGCGTTGCTGTGCCTGCTTTTCTCCGATCTCCAGTCCAACCGCAGCCTGGGACCGATTGCCGCCGTCGGAATCATTTTCGCCCTGCTGGCGTCGCTTTCCTTCCTGCCGGCACTGCTGGCGATGTTTGGCCGCACGGCCTTCTGGCCGTTCACGCCCAGGCCTGGCCCTTCCGGAGCGGGGGGAGCCGAGGCCAACGAAGCCCGGACCGCCACCCGCGGAGTCTGGAGCGGCGTTGCGCGCTTGGTGGCCGCGCGGCCTCGCACCACTTGGATCACGTCCACCGCGCTGCTGGTGCTGCTCTGCGGTGGTCTGTTCCAGTTGCAGGCCCACGGTGTGGCGCAGACGGACCTGGTCCTCAGCGAGTCGGACGCAGCGGACGGCCAGCAGGCGCAGGCCCGTCATTTCGACGCCGGCAGCGGCAGCCCGGTGACGATCCTCGCCACCGAGCCGAAGGCCGGCGCAGTACTGGAGCTCGTGGAGAGCACCGAGGGAATCGCCCAGGCGTCTTTGCTCACGGGATCCGCAGGCGCTGAGGCCGGTGGACCTGCCTCCGCAGCCGGAAGCCCGTTGGTGCGGGAGGGCAGCGTGCTGATCACCGCGACCTTGGCCTATGAAGCAGACTCAGAGGAAGCGGAGGACGCCGTTCGCGAACTTCGGCGTGCGCTGCCCGCAGCGGATCCCCAGGCATTAGTCGGCGGCGTGACGGCAACGGCAGTGGACACCAACGACACCGCCCAGGCCGACTTTGCCAAGATCCTGCCGATCGTACTGCTGGTCATCACACTGATCCTGATGGTGCTGCTGCGGTCCGTTGTGGCTGCGCTGCTGCTCGTGGGCAGCGTAGCCCTGTCCTATGCGGCCACCCTCGGGGTCTCCGCGCTCGTGTTCAACCATGTCCTGGGATTCCCCGGTGCGGACGCCTCGGTGCCGCTCTTCGGGTTCGTGTTCCTGGTGGCACTCGGAGTCGATTACAACATCTTCCTGATGACGCGGGTTCGTGAGGAGAGCCTCCGCTCGGGCACCCGGGACGGTGTGCTGCGCGGACTGCGCGTCACCGGCGGGGTGATCACCTCTGCCGGGATCGTGCTGGCCGCTACCTTCGCGGCGTTGGGTGTGATTCCGATCCTGTTCCTGGCGCAGATCGCCTTCATCGTGGCCTTCGGAGTGCTCCTGGACACTCTCCTCGTGCGCTCGCTGCTGGTGCCTGCTCTGGCCTACGACACTGGTCCGGCGATCTGGTGGCCGTCCCGGCTCGCCCGGGATCCGGAAGGCACTACTCCGGATACGGGCCAGGATCCAGCAGCGGCCGGCCCTGCTCCCGGGTCCGGTCCACAAGTTCGCGCCAGGGCCCGGTGAGGAAGCGTTCGGGGATGGAAGCCTCCTGCCGGTCCACGCAGATGCGGTAGGTATAGGAGTCCGGGGTGGGAGTAGTTTCCTCGGGGATCTCGTCCCAGGGGCACGCCTCGATCAGCGGCAGCCAGCGCTGGTCTTCATCCCGGTCCACCTCCAGGCTCCAGGTGCGGCGGATTCCCGCGAAGCCTCCCGTCCTGGACACGGTGATTTTCACTCCACTACTCCTGTTTCCTGCCAGGCGACGAGGACCGCACCGGCTTCCGCGGAGGCCGCGCCAAAGCGCTCGGACGCCGCTTCCGTCGTCGCCTCCGCAAAGCGCGCGAAGCTGCAGTCGGAGGGGACCTTCGTCCCGGTGAGGGCATCGAACCACACGGTTCCCGGGCGCTCCCAGGCATGGCCGCCCAGCGCGGCTGCGGCCAGGTAGAAGGCACGGTTCGGAATGCCGGAATTGATATGGACGCCGCCGTTATCCTCGGTCGTCCGCACAAAGCCCGACATATGCGCCGGCTGCGGATCCGTGCCGATGAGCGGATCGTCGTAGGCGGTGCCCGGGGCCTTCAGGGAGCGCAGCGCCGCTGCCCTGATCTGCGGGGTGAAGATGCCCGCTCCGATCAGCCAGCTAGCATCCTCGGCGCTCTGGCGCAGCAGGTACTGTTCCACGAGCACGCCGAACACATCGGAGACATGTTCGTTCAGCGCCCCGGACTGCCCCGCGTAGACCAGCTGCGTCGTGTGCTGCGTGAAACCGTGGGCCAGCTCGTGTCCGAACACCGTTACCGATTTGGTGAACCGCTCGAAGACCTCGCCGTCGCCGTCGCCGGCCACCACGCGTTCGCCGTTCCAGAAAGCATTGTCATAGTCCCGGCCGTAGTGGACCGTGGCCCGCAGCGGCGAGCCGCGGCCATCGATCGACGGAAAGCCGTACGCGTCCGCCAGCAGCCGGAAGGTTGCGCCCAGGCCGTCATGGGCCTCGTCCGCAGCGGCGTCGCCGGTGGCCGGGTCGCCTTCCGAGCGCACCGTGCGCCCGGGCAGCGCCAGCTCGTTCCCGGCGTCGGATATGATCCGCCGGAGCTGTTGTACGACGGCGGCACCCGGCACGGTGGGGGTCGGTGCCGTTTTGCCGGTGGCTGCCTGCCGGTCACGGCGCAGCGGTTCGACTTCATCGATGGCCTGCCGGGCGGCGTCCGGGGCCCGGTGCAGCTCCGGAACCCCGGGGACAGCAGGACCAGTCAGGGACGCGATCCGGGCCAGCAGGTAGGGCGGAACAATCGAAGAGCGCATTGTGCTCCCACGGTAGACCTGCCGCAGAGGCGCTGCAATGACGGCGGCACCACCCGCAGGCAGCCGATGCGATATTTTTAGACGGTGCTGATTTCTGACCGTGACATTCGTGCCGAGATCGATGCCGAGCGCATCGTCCTGGATCCCTTCGACCCCTCGATGGTGCAGCCCTCGAGCGTGGACGTGCGCATCGACCGTCTGTTCCGGCTGTTCGACAACCACAAGTACGCGCATATCGATCCCGCGCAGGACCAACCGGACCTGACCCGCCTGGTCGAGGTCGCCCCGGATGAGCCGTTCATCCTGCACCCGGGCGAGTTTGTCCTGGGGTCCACCTACGAGACGGTCACCCTGCCCGATGATATTGCCGCACGGCTCGAGGGCAAGTCCTCACTGGGCCGGCTGGGGCTGCTGACGCACTCGACCGCCGGATTCATCGACCCGGGATTTTCTGGCCACGTCACGTTGGAGCTGTCCAATATGGCCACGCTGCCCATCAAACTGTGGCCAGGCTCCAAGATTGGGCAGTTGTGCTTTTTCCGCCTGTCGTCGCCTGCCGAGCACGCCTACGGTGCCGGTGAATACGGCAATCGCTACCAGGGCCAGCGGGGACCGACGGCGTCGCGCAGCCACCTGAACTTCCACCGCACCCGGATCTAGGCCCGGGCCTGTCAGAACCTGGCCCGGATCGTCTCCGGTTCGCGGCCCAGGAGGCGGCGCATCACCGGCTCCACCAGGCGGGCGGCGACCGGGCCGAAGACGGCGGTGAGCATCACGTAGGCCGCGGCCAGAGCGGCCAGTTCGGGCACGACGGCTCCCGAGGCCACGGCAAGGCCGGCGATGACGATCGAAAACTCGCCGCGGGCCATGAGGGTGGCGCCGGCCCGGGCCCGGCCAAGCACGCCGACCGCTTGCCGGCGGGCAGCCCACCAGCCGGTGGCCAGTTTCGTGGCACAGGACAGCAGGACCAGGGCTACAGCCCAGCCCAGCACTGGCGGAATGCCCCTCGGGTCCGTGTTCAGGCCGAACACCACGAAGAACATCGCGGCGAACAGGTCGCGCAGCGGTTCCAGCATGTGCTTGGCGTTGTCCGCGGTGGCGCCGGAGATCGCGATGCCCAGCAGGAACGCGCCGACCGCAGCGGAGACCTGTGTCGCGGACGCGAGTCCGGCGATCAGCAGCGCCGCGCCCAGCACGGTGAGCAGGAAGACCTCGTTGTTCGGGCTGTCCACGACCGTGGACACAGTGTGCCCGTATTTCAGTGCGACCAGCAGCACGAGCGTCAGCACCACCAAGGCGATGCCCACCGCCTGCAGCCCGCCCAGGAAACTGGCGCCGGCCAGGACGGTGGTGAGGATCGGCAGGTACACGGCCATGGTTAGATCCTCGAAGACCAGGATGGACAGCACGGCCGGTGTTTCCCGGTTGCCGAGCCGCCCCAGGTCGGTGAGTACTTTGGCGCTGATGCCTGAGGACGATATGTAGGTCACCCCGGCCATGACCAGGGCCCCGACCGGCCCCCAGCCCAGGATGAGCGCCACGAGCGCCCCGGGGACCGTGTTCAGGACAATATCAAGGACGCCGGCCTGCCAGGAGTGCCGCAGGCCGGTCATTAGTTCCTGGCCGGAGTATTCCAGCCCGAGCATGAGCAGCAGCAGGACGACGCCGATTTCGCTGGCGATGTGGCCGAATTCCTCCATGCCGCGCAGTTCGATGAGTCCGCCGTGGCCGAAGAACAGGCCGCCGACCAGATAAAAGGGGATCGGGGACATGCCGATCCGCCCGGCGAGCCTGGCCAGCACCCCGAGCCCGAGGAAGATCGCGCCCAGTTCGGTGAGTGCGAGGGCAGTGGCGGTCACCGGACCTCAGCTGCGGTTGAGGAGCTTGTCGGCCGCGTCGAGGCCTTCGGTCGAGCCGACCGTGATGAGCATGTCGCCGCCGTTCAGGATGAAGTCCGGGCCGGGGGAAGCATGCGTCCTGCCGGCGCGGACAATGGCCACGATCGAGGCGCCTGTCTTGGTCCGCATGCAGGTATCGCCCAGCGGGCGTCCGGCGAAGTGCGAGTCGGGCTCGACTACGAACTGGCGCGTGTTGACGCCTTCGAAGTCGCGATGTTCCTCGGTCAGCTGCGTGACGATCTGGTGGCCGCCCAGCAGGGTACCCAGCGCGGCGGCCTCCTCGCCGGACAGCGGGATCGAGGCGAGGCAGGCGTCGGGATCATCCAGCCGGGAAATAATCAGCTCGGTCCGGCCGTCCCGGTGGCTGACGACGCCGACCCGCCGTCCGTCGCTGATGACCATGTCCTTGCGCATGCCGATGCCGGGAAGCGGTGTCTCGTCGACGTTCATGCTTCAACTTTAAGCCCGTTAGGTGGCCGGGATGACGGCCTTCCGGACGCGGCCGGGAGCCTGCACCGGAAGCAGGACGAGCAGTCCGGCGAGCACCACCAGCAGGATGCCCAGGATGCCGAAACGCTGGGATCCGAAGAGCGCGATGCAGGCGGCGAACAGCCCCGGGGCCAGGAAGCTGACGGCCCTGCCGGTGGTCGCGTACAGACCGAAGAGCTCGCCCTCTTCGCCTTCGGGCGCCAGCCGGGCCAGGTAGGCGCGGGAGGAGGCCTGCGCCGGTCCCACGAACAGGCAGAGCAGCAGGCCGAAGACCCAGAACGTGGTGGCACCTGTCCAGTCCAGGCCCAGGAAGCGGTGCGTCTGCGGCCCCAGTACCAGCACGGCGGTTCCTGCGGCCAGCAGCCCGGCCAGAGCGGCAATGATGACTGCCTTGGGGCCAGCGCGGTCATCCAGCCAGCCTCCGCCGACGGCACCCAGTGCTGCGACGACGTTGCCTGCGATGGCGAAGACGATGACTTCGGCCAGCGAAAAGCCAAAGGTTCCCGCCGCGATGATCCCGCCGAAGGCGAAGACCGCGGCCAGCCCGTCACGGAATACTGCGCTGGCCAGGAGGAAGTAGATGGTGTGCGGGCTGGTCCGGTAGATCGCCTTGATCCGGCGGAACAGCAGCCCGTAGGAGGCGAAAACGCCCAGCTTCGCCGACTTCTGCCGCGGCACTTCAGGGACAAGGAGGAACAACGGAAGGGCGAAAACCGCGAACCACACGGCGCAGAACAGTGCCACCGCGCGGATATTCTGCCCGTCCTCGGAGGTGACGCCGAACCAGCCGACCTCCGGCTGCACGAACCCCACCAGCACCAGTCCCAGCGCCGCGATGCCGCCGACATAGCCCATGGCCCAGCCGAAGCCGCTGATCTTGCCGATGGTCTGCGGGGTGGAGACCTGGGTCAGCATCGCGTTGTAGTTGACGCCGGCGAACTCCGCGAAGATGTTTGCCAGCGTGATGAGGATGACGCCGGCCAGCAGGAATTCCGGCCGCGGGTACACGAAGAAGCACAGGGCGGTGAGTACCACGATGAGGACGCTGTTGATGCCGAGCCAGAGCCGCCGTCTGCCGCCGGCGTCCGAGCGCTGCCCCGTAACCGGGGCCAGCAGCGCGATGACTGCGCCGCCGATCGACAATCCGGCGCCCAGGACCGCCGAGGCACGGTCCTCGCCGCCGAAAGCCTCAGAGGTCAAGTACACGGTGAAGACAAAGGTGCTCATGACAGCGAAGAAGGCCGCTGAGCCCCAGTCCCAGCCGGCCCATGCCAGGACCTGGCGGCCGATCAGCCGCTGAGCCCGGGGCGGAGCGCCCGCCGGTGATCCCCCGGACGAAAGATTGGGGGGCGAAGGATCGGCGGACGGAAGATCGGCGGACGGGGGATTGGCGGACGAATGCTGGGCGTCGCTCATACCGTGAATGCTATACGTCCAAAAGGGCGGAAAATCCCTTGGAGTTGAACAAAAAGTGAATCTGTGGGGGAGCAGGTCCTGCGGTATATGTGCGGCATGGCATATACCCGGGTGCACAATACACCCGAATAACAAGGTTAGAATGGATGACAGGCCCTTGACCGTCCGTCTTCGACAACTCAATCCCGTGAGCTCCCGCAGCCCGTTTGTGAGTCGAAGAGGCAACAGTTCGGAGACCAGTTTTGCTGCTTGTGCTCACCGCTCTTTTCGTGGTGGCTCTTGTAGCGCCTGCATTCTTTCGCCGGATGGGCCGCTCCGCATTCTACGTCCTGGCCGCCGTCGCCGCCGCCTGCTTCGGCTGGCTGCTCTTCCGCTTCAGCGCCTTCACGGCCGCCGACCAAACGCTGGCTTCCGGCGCCCCCAGCGCGCCGCCGTCGGTCATTATCAAATGGATTCCGCAGCTCGGCCTGGAACTGGCGTTCCGGATGGACGCACTGGCTGCTGTCATGAGCCTTCTGGTCCTGGGCGTGGGGGCCCTGGTCCTGTTCTACTGCGCACGCTACTTCAAGGCCGACGATGCGGACCTGGGCGCCTTCGGGGCGCAGTTGCTGGCCTTCGCCGGTGCGATGTTCGGCCTGGTCACCGCAGATGACCTGCTGCTGCTGTTCATCTTCTGGGAACTGACCACAATCCTGTCCTACCTGCTGATCGGCTATGCCCGGCAGCGGCTGTCCGCCCGGCGTTCGGCGCTGCAGGCCCTGGTCGTCACGACCTTCGGCGGCCTGGCCATGCTGGTCGGCATCGTCATGCTCGGGGAGTCGGCCGGCACCTACCGGATCTCGGAGATCCTCGCCGCGGCCCCGGAGCTGCTGGCGCAGGGGGCCGTGGTCGACGTCGCGGTTGTGTTGCTGCTCATCGGCGCGGTGAGCAAATCCGCGCTGGTGCCGTTCCACTTCTGGCTGCCGGCGGCCATGGCCGCCCCGACCCCGGTCAGCGCGTACCTGCACGCTGCGGCGATGGTGAAGGCGGGCGTCTACCTGGTCGCCCGGCTGGCCCCTGGATTCTCGGACTCCGCGTACTGGCAGCCCCTGGTGCTGGTGCTGGGCCTGGGCACCATGCTGCTGGGCGGCTGGCGAGCCCTGCGGGAGTTCGACCTCAAGCTCATCCTGGCCTACGGCACGGTCAGCCAGCTCGGCTTCCTGATCATGGTGGTCGGCCTGGGCGCCCCGGAAGCGGCCCTCGCTGGCCTGGGACTGCTGCTGGCCCACGGCTGCTTCAAGGCCACGCTGTTCCTGGTGGTCGGCATCATTGACCACCAGACCGGGTCCCGCGACATCCGCGAGCTATCCGGGGTCTACCGGCAGGCGCCCGCGCTGGGGGTGATCGCCGTGATTGCCGCCGCCTCGATGGCCGGCGTGCCGCCGCTGCTGGGTTTCGTCGCGAAGGAATCGGTCTACGAGGCGTTCCTCCACCACGCCGAACTGCAGCAGTTCAACCTCGCCTCCAGCGTGCTCTTGGCCGGTGTGGTCATCGGCTCCATGTTCACCTTCGCCTACAGCGCCCGCTTCGTCTGGGGCGGTTTTGCCCGCAAGTCCGGCGTCGCGGACATCGAATTCACCAAGGTGCCGGTGCTGTTCCTGGCCGCGCCGGCGGTCCTCACTGCCGCCTCGATCGTCTTCGGCCTGTGGCCGGATCCGGCGGATGCCGTGATCCAGCCGTACGTGGCACTCTTCGCCCCCGCAGGGGAGACAGCCGACGCCGGCCACCTGGCGCTCTGGCACGGCCTCACGCCCGCGCTGGGCCTAACTGTCCTCACCTTCGCCGTCGGCATCGGGATGTACCTGGGCCGGCGCCGGATCGAACGCGCCCAGGAGAAGCTGGCTCCCCGGTTGGATGCCGCGGATATCTACCGGAATATCATCGGGGTCCTGGACGATGCGGCGGTCTGGGTTACCGGCCGCACCCAGCGTGGCTCGCTGGTCTTCTATCTGTTCGTGATCATTGGCGTCGCTATCCTGACGCCGATCACCGCGGTTTTCCTGCTGGGCAGCCCGCGCCCGCAGGCCTGGCACTGGTTCGACACGCCGGCCCAGGCAATCGCCGGCCTCGGCATCATCCTGGGCGCCTATGCGGCCGTGCGGGCGGACAAGCGCTTCCTGGCAGTGCTGATGGTTAGCGTCACGGGCTACGGCATAGCGCTGATTTTCGCTCTGCACGGCGCCCCAGACCTGGCACTGACCCAGATGCTGGTGGAGACCATCGTGCTGGTGGCCATCGTGCTGGTGCTGCGGGCACTGCCGGCCAGACTGCGGACGCGGGAGTCCGGAAGCAACAAGCTGCTGCGCGCTGCAGTGGCGGCAGCTTTCGGCATCTCGATGATGGTGATCGTCGGCTCCGCGATGGCCTCCCGGGTTGCCGCGCCGATTTCCCTGCAGTTCCCGGAGCTGGCCTATAACGACGGCGGCGGCGCCAACATTGTCAATGTCACCCTGGTGGATATCCGGGCCTGGGATACCTTCGGCGAGATCTCCGTTCTGGCGATTGCCGCGACCGGCGTTTCCAGCCTGATCTTCATCCGCGGGCGCGGGGACAAGCGGCGCCGGGCCGAAGGGGTTGCCAGCGGCACGGTGGACCGCGGCCGCGAAGGACTCCACATGGCCAAACGGGGCACGGCAGCGCTGGCGACGGCCCGCAAGTTCGCCGTCGTGAAGCGGGACGCGTGGCTGGTCGCCGGCCGCACCCTGGCACCCGAACGCCGCTCCATCATCTTCGAGGTCATCACACGGCTGCTGTTCCACTCGGTGATCATCTTCTCCATCTACCTGCTGCTGACCGGCCACAACACGCCGGGCGGCGGATTCGCCGGCGGACTGACGGCCGGGCTGGCGCTCACCATCAGGTACCTGGCCGGCGGCCGGATCGAGTTGGCCGAGGCCAGCCCGGTCAGTGCAGGTGCGCTGCTGGGCACCGGCCTGGGCATCGCCGCGCTGACGGCGCTGGCCCCGGTCTTCCTGGGCGGACAGGTTTTCCAGAGCGCCATCATCGAAGCCACCGTGCCGGTCTTCGGGCACATCAAGTTCGTTACCGCCACCATCTTCGACATCGGGGTCTACCTGGTCGTCGTCGGACTGGTCCTGGATGTCCTGCGCAGCCTGGGGGCGGAAATCGACGAACGGACGGAAGAAGGGGCGGAATCGGATAAGTCCCGGCGGGCCCACCGGGCGGAAGCGCCCTTGGACGAGGGAGTTGCCCGATGAGCGTCAACATTACGCTGCTGGTGGTCATGGGCGTGCTCTTCGCCGCCGGAATCTACCTGCTGCTGGAACGCAGCCTGACCCGGGTCATGCTGGGACTGATGATGCTGACCAACGCAGCCAACGTGCTGCTGCTGCTCACCGGCGGATTCGCCGGCCGCTCGCCGCTCTATGCGGCAGGCGTCGGAGCCGAGGAGTACAGCGATCCGCTGCCGCAGGCCCTGATCCTCACCTCGATCGTCATCGGGTTCGCGGTCACTGCCTTCCTGCTGGGCATCATTTACCGGTCGTGGGTGCTGGGCCGCAAGGACGTGGTGCAGGATGACATCGAAGACCGCAGGGTCGCAAGCCAAAGCAGCTTCGATGCCGAGGACGACGCGCCGATGCCCGTCGACACGACCGAATTCACGCCCGCTGAAGCGGCGGATGAGGCAGCCGGTTCCCAGAACGAACGCAGGATCCATGATTCGAGGAGGGCACAATGACGACCGGTTTCGACATCGCCAGCCTCAACGTGTCCAGCCTCGCTCCGCTTGCCGTCGTCTTTCCGTTCCTCGGCGCGGCTCTCGCCTTCCTGCTCATTCGGCACCCGGTCGCGCAGCGGTGGGTCAGCATCGGCGCGGTGTCCCTTACGCTGCTGCTCGAGTGCCTGCTGCTGGTCAATGCTTGGAACAGCGGCACCCAAGCCGTCTTCATCGGCAACTGGATTCCACCCTTTGGCATCACGATGGTGGTGGACCAGTTCTCCACGTTGATGCTCGTGGTGTCCTCCACGGTCAGCCTTGCGGTCCTGATCTACGCCGTCGGCCAGGGCCTGGCGGACGGGGATGAGGAAGGGCCCATCTCCATCTTCCACCCGACGTTCCTCATCCTGATCGCCGGCGTCTCCAATGCCTTCCTGACCGGGGACCTGTTCAACCTCTACGTCGGCTTCGAGATCCTGCTGACCGCCAGCTACGTACTGATGACCCTCGGCGGCACCACACCGCGCATCCGCGCCGGGGTGACCTACGTCGTCGTCAGTGTTGTTTCCTCGCTGCTGTTCCTGATCACGATCGCCATGATCTATGCAGCTACGGGCACCGTGAACATGGCCGATCTTGCGGTGAAGCTCGCGGAGCTGGATCCGGCCACCAATATGGTCCTGCACCTCATGCTGGTGGTGGCGTTCGGCATCAAGGCTGCGATCTTCCCGCTGTCCTTCTGGCTGCCGGACTCCTACCCGACCGCGCCCGCGCCGGTTACCGCGGTGTTCGCCGGCCTGCTGACCAAGGTGGGCGTCTACGCGCTGGTGCGAACGGAGACCCTGCTGTTTCCCGGAGACCGTATCAACAACATCCTGATGACGGTGGCGCTGCTGACCATGGTGGTCGGCATCCTCGGCGCCATTGCACAGGCGGACATCAAACGTATGCTCTCCTTCACCCTGGTCAGCCACATCGGCTATATGGTGTTCGGGCTGGCGATGTCCTCCCAAGTGGGCCTTGCCGCCACCGTGTACTACGTGGCGCACCATATCGTGATCCAGACCAGCCTGTTCCTGGTCACAGGCCTGATCGAGCGGCGCGGCGGCACATCGAATATGGACCGGCTGGCGGGCCTGGCCAAGATTTCGCCGCTGCTTGCCATCCTGTTCTTCATTCCCGGGATGAACCTGGGCGGAATTCCGCCGTTCTCGGGGTTCCTGGGCAAGGTGGGGCTGCTGCAGGCCGGCGTGGAGTTAGCCACTCCGCTGTCCTACACCCTGGTGGCCGGTTCCGTCCTCACGAGCCTGCTGACCCTGCTGGCCATTGCCCGGGTGTGGAACCGCGCCTTCTGGCGCCGGCCGGAGGACGCGGAGCAGCCGGACCCGATCCTGCTTGCCGCGAAGGAGGACGGCTCCGCGATCAGGACGTCACAGGGAGTCATGGGGCGTTCCACGGGCAGGTACGCTGGCCGGTCCGCGGTGCATGTGCTGCCGCGGACTATGGTGGGTCCCACCATCGGACTGGTTGTGTTCGGCGTCGCGCTGACGGTCTTTGCCGGCCCGCTCTTCCGGCTCAGCGAAATGGCCGCCGAGGAGATGCTGGCGCAGACGCCTTACATCGAGGCGGTCCTGGGTGTGGGTGCGGCGGAGGGCACGGCGGTGCCGGCCCTGGCACAGCCGGAGGTAGGACCATGAGCCGGCGCCGGACGACGCTGAAGAAGGAACTGCCGCTGATCGTCTGGCTGGTGGTGGTCTGGGGGGCTCTGTGGCGCGACTTCAGCGCGGGCAACCTGATCTTCGGCGCGCTGATCGCCCTGGGCGTGGTGAATCTGTTCTACCTGCCGCCGGTGGACCTGAGCGGTCGGTTCAATATCTTCCACGCGGTCCGCTTTGCCGGGTACTTCCTGTTCCAGTTGGTCCAGGCCAGTATCGAGGTGTTGTGGCTGGCGGTACGCCGCGGCCCGGAAATCAGGAACGCGGTGGTGGCAGTCCAACTGAGGACACGT
Organism: Arthrobacter sp. B0427-1-12; assembly: GCF_059092905.1. Lineage (NCBI taxonomy): Bacteria > Bacillati > Actinomycetota > Actinomycetes > Micrococcales > Micrococcaceae > Arthrobacter > Arthrobacter sp. B0427-1-12. The sequence goes on from NZ_JBNHIC010000001.1 coordinate 219,566, forward strand.
TCGGACCTGATCGTCACCGCCGTCGGACATACCCTGTCGCTGATTCCCGGCTCACTGGTGGTGGATGTCGACAGGTCTACGTCAACGCTCTATGTCCACGCCCTCAATGTCTCCAGCGCCCAGGATGCGGCGGATATCCGTGCCGAGATACGGGCATCGGAAGCCCGGCTCATCCGGGTGATGGGCACCAGGGAGGAACTGGAACTGCTGAAAACCGAGGAGAACCTGGACCGGCAACTGACCCCCGCCGGGAGACCCGGAACCGGAAAGCCCGGAAGGAAGAGGCACAACGCATGATGGGCATCGTCCTGATCGTGGTCACGGTCATACTTTCCCTGGCGGCCGTCGGCACCATTTTCCGGATCGCCAAGGGACCGTCCCTGCTGGACCGGGTGGTGGCCGTTGATGTGCTGCTGTCCATCGTCGTTGCCTCCCTGGCCGTGGACATGGCTGTCCGACGGCATCTGGACAATCTGTATCTGCTGGTGGCGCTGAGCTTCGTCGGATTCATCGGTTCCGTCGCGGTGGCCCGCTTTGTCAGGGACAGGCGGACCCATGAACACTGAGACCATCGAGTTCGTGATCGACGCCGTGACGGCGGTGCTGCTGGTCTGCGGCACCCTCCTGTCGCTGGCGGCGGCGATCGGCCTGTGGCGCTTCCCCGACTTGCTCAGCCGAATGCATGCAGCGACCAAGCCCCAGGTGGTGGGCCTGCTGCTGCTTCTGCTGGCTATCGCGGTCCAGATGCGAAGCTGGGCACTGGTGCCTGTGCTCATTCTGGCCTGGCTCTTCCAGCTCCTCACGGTTCCGGTCTCGGCGCATATGGTGGGCCGTGCGGGCTACCGCACCAAGCATCTGCGCAAGGAAACCCTCAGCATCGATGAGCTGGAGGAAGTCGTGGAGCGGGCGGCGCGCCAGCAGGAAGCGGACGCCAGGGCACGCGGAGAACGACGGTAGCGCGCCGCCCGGCGGCCTAAACCTCGTCGCGCGTATGCGTGTACTTCGCGATCGCGCGCTGCGCCGTCCGGCCGGCAATCAGCTGAATCACGGTGGCGACGAAGGTAGTCAGCATGGCCCACAACATGGCCTGCTTCCACGTGTGTTCCAGATCGTCCGTGGACTTTGGGGGCTTGTGCCCTGTCTTCTTTTCCCACGCCTTCGAAATGGCCTTGTTGGCAAGGAAGGCGGCACCCATGCTGATCCCTGTCCCCAATAGCTTGATGATCACGTTCATTGTGGCTCCCCTCGGTCGTTGGTCCAGCGGCATTCCCGCCTTCGGCCGTCTGTCCAAGCCTAGCGCCCGAGGGACCCGCCCCGGGTGCAGCGAGTGGTGGGAGGGCGCGTCGGCGCTAGCTGTGCCTGGCCATCACGTTGGTAGCGGTCGGCTGACGGGTGGGTGGCCGGGCGCCGCAGTGTAGGATGGAGAACGCATTACCAACGACAGGGGAGCGCCGCCTCGGATGCCTGATGGCATCGAAGTGGGCGCTGAGAGTGCGGACCACCGCAGACCCTCGAACCTGCTCCGGTTAGTACCGGCGAAGGGAGTCGAGTTCTCTCAGGTGCCGGCGTGCGCCGGACACCTTCCCCTCCTGAACCTCAGGAGGATAATCCTATGAGCACTGCGAACGCAGTCAGCAAGAAGCCCGTCTACACGTGGCGCGTGGCCGATATCGTCGTGGCCTCCGTTGTGGCCGTCGCCGTCGGCGTCATTTTCTGGGGCTGGTCCACCGGTTACGCCGGGATCTCCGCGGTCACCATCGCCTTCCCGCCCCTCGGGGGACTGTACGGGGGCGGCTGGCTGATCGCCGGCGTCATCGGCGGCCTGATCATCCGCAAGCCGGGCGCCGCCCTGTACTGCGAACTGCTGGCGGCCATCATCGAGGGCTTCCTTGGCACCCACTTCGGCTGGACCGTCGTCATCTCGGGCCTGGTCCAGGGCATGGCGGCCGAACTGGTGTTCGCGGCCTTCCGCTACCGCCGCTGGACCCTGCCGGCGGCCCTGCTGGCCGGCGCCCTGGCCGGCGTCGTCATGGGCACCACCGAAAACCTGCTGTACAACGTGGAATGGGCGGCGCAGTGGAAGCTGGTCTACGTGGTCTTCACGACCATCTCCGGTGCGGTTATCGCCGGGCTGCTGTCCTGGCTCGCGGTGCGGGCACTGGGCCGGACCGGTGTGCTCTCCGGCCTGGCCTCCCGCAAGGCCGCGTCCGAACCGGTCCTCTAATTGGCGTACACAGTGACAGCGGGCCGACTGCAGCGGGCCGCAGCGGCCGGCGTCCGGCCGGCTGCCATCACAGCCTCCGGCTGGGGCTGGCAGCATGCCGGCCGCGGTACGCGTGCCGTCCATGACCTGGACCTGAGTATCGAACCCGGCGAACGCGTGCTGCTCCTCGGCCCGTCAGGGGCGGGAAAATCCACCCTCCTGCACGGCATTGCGGGCGTGCTGGGCGAGGACGAGGACAGCACCGAATCCGGCCGGCTGCTGGTCGACGGTGCGCCGGCCGCAGGGCAGCGTGGCCGTGTGGGGCTGATGCAGCAGGACCCGGAAACCCAGGTGGTGCTGTCCCGGATCGGCGACGACGTCGCCTTCGGCGCGGAGAACCTGTCCGTGCCGCGGGATGAGATCTGGCGCCGCGTGGGCGAGTCGCTCGAGGCGGTGGGCCTGGACCTGCCGCTGGACCACCCGACGTCGTCCCTGTCCGGCGGGCAGAAGCAGCGCCTGGCGCTGGCCGGGATCCTGGCCATGCGGCCGGGCGCCCTGCTGCTGGACGAGCCGACGGCGAACCTGGACCCGGCCGGCGTGCTGGAAGTGCGTGACGCCGTTGTGCGCACCCTCGATGCCACCGGTGCCACGCTGGTGGTGGTGGAGCACCGGGTGGCGGTGTGGGCCGACGTCGTGGACCGCGTTGTGGTGCTCGCCCCCGGCGGCGGGGTGCTGGCGGACGGTGCGCCGCAGGAAGTGCTTACCCGGGCGCGCAGCATGCTGACCGCCGCCGGCGTGTGGGTGCCGGGCTACGTTCCCGCAGTGCGGCCGCGGGCCGCGGTCCCGGCGCACCCGCCGGTCTTGCTGTCCGCACGGGACCTGGGCGTGTCCCGGGAACCGGTACGACGGCGGCACCCGGCCAGGCTGACCGCGTCCGGCATCGACGTGGACGTCAGGCAGGGCGAGGTGCTGAGCGTGACCGGTCCGAACGGGGCCGGCAAATCCACCTTCGCGCTCACACTGGGCGGTCTGCTGGCCGTCCACGAAGGGACCGTAGCAGCGGGGGAGGTTCTACGCCGGGATATGGGCGTGGGCCCGGACCCGTTCGAATGGAGCTCGGCCGAGCTGATTCGCCGGATCGGCACGGTGTTCCAGGAACCGGAACACCAGTTCGTCACCCACCGGGTCCGCGACGAGCTCGCCTTCGGCCCGCGGCAGCTGGCCAGGGCGCGGCAGTCGGCCAGGCCTCGGCGGCCGAAGGAGCAGCCGGCCGGGGACGGATACGTGGAGACCCGCATCGACGAGCTGCTCGAGCGGCTGCGGCTGAGCCAGCTGGCCGACGCCAATCCGTTCACGCTCTCCGGCGGGGAAAAACGCCGGCTGTCCGTGGCCACGGTGCTGGCTGCGAGCCCGGCAGTGCTGGTGCTGGACGAGCCGACCTTCGGCCAGGATGCGAATACCTGGGCGGAACTGGCATCGTTGCTGTCCGAGCTGCTGGACGCGGGCACCGCCGTCGTCTCCGTCACCCACGACGCCGAATTCACCGCGGCGCTGGGCGGGAACCGGCTGCGGCTGGGACCCGCGCAGGCGGCACCCGCCAATGGGGGCCGGCCCACTGGAGGACAGCCCAATGGAGGACGGCCATGAGCACCGCCGCGGAACCCTACGCTTCCACAGTCAAGCGCGGCGGCGCGGTGCTCGCCCGGGCCAATCCCGTGGCCAAGCTGGCTGCGGCTTTCGCCATCACCATCGCCATGGTGCTGACGGTGGACTGGGTCTCCGCCGGCGTCGCGCTGGTTGCGGAGCTGGCCATTCTGCCGCTGACGGGACTGACCTACGGCCGGCTGCTGCGCCGCGGCTGGCCGATCCTCGCGGCGGCGCTGCTGGGTGGCTACAGCACGGCGCTGCTGGCCGAGGACAGCGGGGCCACCGTGCTGGACCTGGGCTTCGCCGTTTTCAGTGAAGGCTCGCTGGCCTCCGGCCTGGCGATCATGCTGCGCGGCCTGGCGATCGCGCTGCCCGGGGTCATGGTGCTGGCCTGCACCGATCCCACCGACCTGGCGGACGGCCTGGCACAGAAACTGAAGCTTCCGCACCGCTTTGTCCTCGGCGCGCTGGCTGCGATGCGGCTGGTGGGGCTGCTGATGGAGGAATGGCGGACCCTCGGCATGGCGCGCCGGGCCCGCGGCGCCGGCTCGCACGGCGGACGGTGGGGACGGTTCCTGGCCCAGCTGGGGCAGGGGCTGGCGCTGCTGGTGCAGGCGATCCGGCGCGCCACCCGTCTGGCCGTCACCATGGAGGCCCGCGGCTTCGGCGGCCGCCACCGGACCTGGGCGCGGCCGAGCATCTACTCCGGCATCGACGCCTGGGTATACCTGGCCGGCGTCGTCATTGCTGTGGGATCCGTCGGTGCCGCGATGGCGGCCGGTACCTGGAATCCCATCTGGCAATAGCGGCCCGCCGCCGCCCAGGCGCTGGCTCCGCTGTACGCGCACGAATACGCGCGTATTCGTGCGTGAACTGCGAGAGTGAACCGGGGTAAAGGGGCAGGGGGGGCGTCAGCCGCCGTTGCGTGAACCCTGGGCGTAGAGTTCGGCCAGCTCCGCAGTCAGCTGCCGGAACAGTTCCGGCGACTTTCCGATCCGCTGCCCGTCGATGTGGTTGACCGGAGCCAGCATGCGGATGCTCGAAATCAGCCACACCCCGTCCGCCTCGAGCAGGTCGTGCGGTTCCAGCGGGCCGTAGCCCAGCTGCCAGCCGGCCTTCTCCGCGGCGGCGAACAGCGCGCCCTGGGAAGTTCCGGGCAGGATACCGCTCTGCAGCAGCGGGGTGACCAGCGTCTTGACCCCGTCGCGGACCGTGGCCATGAGGACCGTGGAGGTCGGTCCTTCGAGGACCTTGCCGTCGGAGCTGGTGAAGATCACTTCCTCGGCGCCGTGCAGCCTGGCGTAGCGCAGCGCCGCCATGTTGACCGCATAGGAGAGGGTCTTGGCGCCCAGCAGCAGCCAGGGCGCACGGTCCGCCAGCGTGCTGTCATAGCCGCGGTCCAGGAAGATTGCATCGACGCCGTTCTCGCGCTGCTGCCTGCTTGAGGCCGCCGGCAGCGAGACCTGCACCCAGGCGGTCGGCTGGCCGCCCTCGTCGCCGCGGGTGGCAATCAGCTTGACCACGGCCTCCGGGGCACCCGGCTGGTCGTGCGTGCGGAACTCGGTGACCGCCGTCGCAATGGCCCGCCGCCAGGCATCCTCGGCCGGCAGCTTCAGGTCCAGCGCCATGGCGGAGGAATGGAGACGGTTCAGGTGCGCCTGCAGCTTCAGCGGTTCGCCGTCGATCGCCAGCATGGATTCGAAGACACCGTCGCCGCGGGTGACGCCCTGGTCCGTGGCCATCAGCTGGGGCTGGCCGGCGTCTGCGAGGCGGCCGCCGTCGAACGCCGGATCGAGGAAAACCAAAACTGTCATGCCATCAGCTTAGTGCGGCCGGCAGGTCAGACCGGCGAACCCTGTTTGCCCACGATGCCCGAGCCCAGGAAGCGGTTGAGGCCCGGAATCCTCATGGCGCGGATGGCCGTGCGGCGAAGGAGGCCCTGCCACGGTGTCTGCGGCACGAACCACTGCGCGGCCCGGCGCCCGGCCGCCTGGTGGGATTCCACGCGCGGGCGCCACCGCGCCTCGAACGCCGCGAGGGCGGACGGGATGTCGACGCCGGCGGGCCGGCTGTCGGCGACGGGCCGTGCCCGGTCCAGTTCCTCCGCCAGCACGTACGCTCCGGCCATCGCCAGCGATGCCCCCTGGCCGGCCAGCAGGGAAACCGCTCCGGCAGCATCGCCCAGCAGGACGACCCGGCCACGGTGCCACTGGGGCATGACGATCTGCGCCACTTGGTCGTAGTAAAGGTCATGTCCGCAGTGCTGCAGTGCCCGCGGCGCCAGCCAGCCGAACCGCCCGTAGCGAGTCCGCAGCGTCACGCAGGGATCCGGCGGACATGCCGGATCCTCCGTGCGGTGCACGGCGAACAGCGCCACCCGGCCGTCCCGCAGGCCGTAGAAACCCAGTGCTTCGCCCAGCGTGTCCGTCAGGGCGTAACCGGAGCCCAGTTCGCGCAGCGCGGCCGCGTCCCGGTAGGACCAGGCGGCGATGTGGTAGCCCAGATAGCGGAAATAGTCCTGCTCCGGGTCGAACACCAGGGCACGCAGCCCGGAGTTGATTCCGTCGGCACCGATCAGCAGGTCCGCGGTCATTGTGGACCGGTCCGTCACGGTCCGGCCGTCGTCAAGCCTCCTGCGGCGGCTGAGCCGGACGGTCACGCCGTCGTCGGCATCCTCGACGGCGGTGACGGTGGAGGAGAAGTGGATCGGCACCGAGTCCGGCAGCATGTCCCGGATCGCCGATTTCAGATCCGGACGCAGCAGGCTGACGAACTCCCCGTTGGCGGCAGTGGGAAAATCCGCCAGGTCCAGCCGCGCCCGGGTGCGCCCGGCGGCATCAACGTACCGGGCCTCCGGCACGTGGTAGCCCACCTCCTGCAGCCGCGGAAGGATGCCCATCGCCCGCGCCGCCTCCCAGCCCGGACCGAAGAAATCGATCATGTACCCCTCGGGGCGGGGGCCGGCTGTGCGCTCGACGACGGTGGCATCCCAGCCGCGCTCGGTCAGGAACCTGGCGGCCGAGAGCCCGGCGATTCCGGCGCCGCTGATGATGGCGTGCATGCCCCGCTCCTTTCCCTTAGTGCTGCTTGCCTTAGTGCTACGCCCGGTTGCTGCGCAGGACGGCCTCCGGGGGCAGGACGGCCTCCGCGGGCAGGACGGCCTCCGCGGACCGGACGGCCGGCTCCGGAAAGACAGCGCCCAGTGCCGAAAGCACGCCGAAGGCCTTCGTCCGGATTTCGTCCCACTCCTCGTCCGGGACCGAGTCCGACGTGATGGCCCCGCCGATCCCCAGGGCAAGGTTCTGGCCGGCCGCGTGCCCCGGGCAATGCGGACCGGAGCCGGAGTCCAGCACCAGCGTACGGATGGCCACTGACAGGTCGGTCGCCCCGGTGCGGGAGAAGTAGCCGATGGCGCCCGAATACACTCCGCGGGGTCCCGCCTCGAGCCGGTCCAGGATGTTCATGCTGCTGATCTTGGGGGCGCCGGTCATGGAACCGGCCGGGAAAGCCGCCGCCACCGCCTCCGCGCGGGAGGCGTCCGGCCGGAGCCGGGCATCGATGGTGCTGACCATCTGGTGCACGGTGGCATAGCTTTCGATTGCGCACAGCCGGCTAACGGTCACCGAACCCGGCACGGCCGCGTGGGAGAGGTCGTTGCGCAGCAGGTCCACGATCATGATGTTCTCCGCCCGGTCCTTGGGCGAGGTCTCCAGGTCCTGCCGCAGCGCTTCGTCCAACCGCGGATCCGCTTCCCGCCGCCGCGTTCCCTTGATCGGTTCGGCCCGCATGGCTCCCGCGGCGTTGATCCGCAGCAGACGCTCCGGCGACGTGCTGGCCACGGCCAGGCCGTCGAACCTCAGATAGGAGGCAAACGGCGCAGGATTACGACGCCGGAGGGCCAGGTAGGTGCCCAGGGGATCCAAGGGCGCGGGGACGGCGGCCTCGAGCGTAGTGGTCAGGCAGATTTCGTAGGAGTTGCCGTCGCGGATCTGCTCCTGGGCCTGGCGGATCTTGCGCTTGTAGGCCGGTTCGTCGTCTCGGCTGGCGAATACCGGCACCGCCGTGCCGGGGGCGGCCGGCGGCTGCGGAGCTGCCGGCCCAAGTTCAAGCACGGTCCGCCTGGTCCGGCGGAGCCACTCCGCAGCCTCGTTGTCGGCCGCCGCGTTCCCAGGAGCCGGGCCGTCCGCGGCCCGGGCCAGGGCTATCAGGTAGAGGCACCGCTGCCGATGGTCGACGATGACGCAGCGGCCCGGGTGCAGGAGGATGGCATCGGGATACGCGGATTGGATGTCGCTGCCACCGGTTTCCCGCTTGAGTTCATACCCCAGGTAGCCGATCCAGCCGGGGATGAATTCGCATGGTCCGGGACCGGGGGCCGGCGCCGTCTCTTGCTCCCAGGCGGAGTCCAGCCAGCGGAAGAAGGGGGTCCGGATGCGTGCGGTGACGCTGCCGCAGCGGACCTCCGTTTTACCCGTGCGGTGCACTGCCAGCCGGCTGTAGCTGCCGCCGTCGTCCGCCATGATACTGAATCGGTTCCGGTCCGGCGCCCCGGCCCCCGCACTGGAACTGTCCAGCCAGACCGCACGGGGCGAGTTCGCGTAGAGGGCCTCGAACAGGACCTCCGGATCCGGGCAGACGTCCACCCGCTCAATCACCGGAACCAGCGCCCGGTTGCGGTGCCGTTCGGCGGCGAGCAAAGAATCGAGCACCGGGAGCGTGGTCAGCGCGTGCAGCACACCGGCGGGCGCAGCCGGCCCCTGGTGTCCGTCGACCAGGATGTCGGCGGCGGCGGCGACGTCGTCGTCCGCCAGCCACGCGGCTTCCTGCCCGGCCCACAGTCCCCAGTAGGGCAGGTAGGTGTCGCCGTCGCGTTCCAGTGCGCGCATCCGCCGCTGATCCTCGGCGGCCTCCACCCAGACGACGACGTCGAGCAGTCCGCGCGCTGCAGCGCAGGCCGCACCGACGCCTTCTACAACGACGATCTCCGCCGGTTCCGTCGTACGCTTGCCACCGTCCGTTTGGTGGATCCAGTCCCACGCGGTCCAGTCGGCGGGCCGCCCCTCGCGCAGCGGTTCGAGCACCGTTTCCACGTAGCGCTGCTGGCCGGCGACCAGGCCTTCCCAGCCCGGGTAGATCTCCTCCAGGTGGAACAGGCTCACGCTGTGGTGCGCGCGCAGCAGGGTTGCCAGTTCCACCGCCAGCGTCGTCTTGCCGGCGCCCGACCGTCCGTCGACGGCGATGATGGCCGGCCCGCGCTGGCCTGCCGATTCCGCCCTAGCGGTCACCCGAAGCCGTATCCGCGCCGTCGGTTCCGTTCTCTTTCCGTTCCCGGAGCCGGCTGTCCAGCTGCTGGCGCACGTAGGCAACAATGCCGTCCACGGCCGGGTGCATCAGCTCCCAGCTGGCATTGAAATCCGCGGCATCGCCGAACCAGGGGTCATAGATGCCCAGCTCTTCGACAGGCCGGCCGGCGGAGGCCGGATCGAACTCGCGCAGCAGATGGACCTTGCTGCGGGCGTCCGGGTCCGGAGCGTCCCGGCGCAGCTGTTCGTAGTGGTCCAGATCCAGGGCGAGGATCAGGTCGCGCTCGCGGTACCAGCCGGGCTCGAACTGCCGGGCCCGGTGGTTCGTGCTGGTGATGCCGTGGAGGCCGAGTTTGTTGGCAGCCCGTTCGTCGATCGGCCGGCCCACTTCCCAGCTGGTGGTGCCCGCGGAGTCCACGACGACGTCGTCCGCCAGCCCGGCGTCGTTGAACGCATGGGTGAGCAAAAGTTCGGCCATGGGGGACCGGCAGATGTTGCCCGTGCAGACGGTGATGATCCGGAATGGTGATGACATGGATTTAGTGTACGGGCGCCGGGACATTTGGGGCAGGTCCTGCGCCGGTTCAGAGCACCGCGAGCATGATGCCCACCGCGACGAACAGGATGCCGAAGGTCCGGTTCAGCAGCCGCTGGCCGCGTTCGCTGCGCGTCAGCCGCCGGAACTGCCGCGCCGCCGCCGCGAAGAAGAACCACATCACCAGGATGTCGATCAGGACAACGGTGGCCGCCAGCACGGCGTACTGCAGCAGCAGCGGCTCCTGCGGGCGGATGAACTGCGGCATGAACGCCAGGAAAAACACGATCGCCTTGGGGTTGAGCAGATTCACCCACACACCGCGCCGGAACATGGCGAACGCAGGCTCGGAGCGCGGGGACGCCGCCGCATGCTCGGCGAAGTCCGGTTTGGCGAGGAACTGGCGGATCCCCAGGTACACCAGGTAGGCTGCGCCGGCATACCGGATCACATTGAACGCGAGCGGTGAACCGGCAACCAGCAGTCCCACGCCCGCCGCGACGATGAGGATGTGGATGACCAGGGCCAGCTGCTGTCCCAGGATTCCCCAGATGGACCGCCGGAACCCCGAGTTGAGGGCATTGTTCATCGTATTGATGGCCCCGGCGCCCGGAGTGAAGCTGACAACGGTACCGGCGCCGGCCAGGGCCAGCCACAGGGAAAAGCTCACCTTCGAAATTCTATGCGGGTGCGGGCGGCTCCGGCGCCCGCAACTCAGGCCCGCGCGATCAGCTCCACATTCGGAATCAGGAAGATCCCGTCCGGGGCGGCGCCCCAGCGGCGCCAGCCGGCGGCGATGCGTTCCAGCTTCTCTTGGTCGGCCAGCCCGCGCTCCAGTGCCTGCTCCGCGAAGGCGGAATGCAGCACGCGGGTGGCCCAGGTCTCCGACTGCCAGGTCCGGCGTTCCTGTGTGGCATACAGCCAGTTGGCGGAGGATGGCCGGATGTCCGTGAACCCGGCCTCCAATGCCCAGGAGATCAGGTGCCGGCCGGCGTCGGGCTCTGCCTTGTTGCCGCGGGCGATCTGCTGGTAAGTGGCCATCCACTCGTCCAGTTCGGGGATTTCCGGATACCAGCTCATGCCGTGGAAGTCCGCGTCCCGCACGGCGACGATGCCGCCGGGCTTGGCCACGCGTCGCATTTCGCGCAGCGCGGCCACGGGCTCGGTCAGGTGCTGCAGCACCTGGTGCGCGTGGACGACGTCAAACGTCCCGTCGGGGAAGTCCAGGTCGTAGACATTTCCGGCCCGGAACTCCACGTTGCCGAGCCGGCGCCCGGCCGCCAGTTGCCGTCCCTGGGCCAGTACCTCCTCGGAACGGTCCAGGCCGGTGACCTGGCCGGGCGCCACCAACTCGGCGAAATCCACGGTGATGCTGCCCGGTCCGCAGCCGACATCGAGCACCGTGAGCCCCTGCATGAGATGGGGCAGGAGGTAGCCGGCGGAATCCACGGCGGTGCGGGCGGCGTGGGCGCTGACCACGCTCTGGTGGTGGCCGTGGGAGTAGACGTCGTCTTCGCTGGGGCTGCTCATAGCAGGACATTACTATCCCGGCCCACCCACGGCGATGCAGGTGACCCTGCGTGACTAACGTTGGCTGCCTGTGCTCCGGCCGTACCGCCGCAGCAGCAGGTAGGCCGCGCTGCCGGCCAGCAGTCCCCAGAACGGGGACACGATGCCCCACGGTGCAATGCCGGAAGTCGTGACCGCCAGGGTGATGACCGCGGCCTCGACGGCGATCGGATTGGCGCGGACGTCGGAAATCGCGTCAATGAAGGACCCCTGCAGGGCCCCCAATAGCGCGACGCCGGCCAGTGCCGTCATCATCTCCGGCGGGACGGCGGCGAACAGCGCCACGGCGCTGTTGCTGACCAGGCCGAAGAGGATATAGAAAATGCCGCAGAAGATCCCAGCCATGTATCGGCGGCGCATGTCCTCGTGCGCTTCCCGGCCCGCGCAGATGCCGGCGGTGATGGCGGCAAGGTTGATGCCGTGGGAGCCGAACGGCGCGGACACCAGCCAGGCCGCGGACGCCCCACCCAGCAGGAGCCTGTCATTGACGTCGTAGCCGGTCGAATGCATCATCGTCAGGCCGGGCCCGTTCTGCCCGGCCATGGTGACGATCATGAGGGGGATGGCGATGCCCATGATTGCCTGGGCGTCGAAGGTCGGCGTGGTCCAGATCGGCCCGCTGAGGTCCAGCGTCAGTTCCGGCGCCTTCGCCTGGCCTGCCAGTATGCTCAGCGCTGCGCCGGCAACCAGCGCAGCCAGCACGGCGTAGCGCGGGATGAAGCGGCGCCCGGCAAGGTATACGGCTGCCAGGCCGCCGGCCATCAGCGGGGAAGCCACGACGGCGGCAGCGGCCTCGAGCACGAACGGCAGCAGTACTCCGGCCAGCACGGCCGCCATGATGGGCTTGGGCACAATCGACAGCAGCTTGCCGAAGAGCCCGGTCACGCCCAGCACCAGCGCCAGCAGCGCGGCCACCACGTAAGCGCCGATGGCATCGCTGTATGCGTAGTCGCCGAGCGCGGTCAGCAGCAGCGCAGCGCCCGGCACGGACCAGGCAACGACAATCGGCTGCCGGGTGAAGAGGCTCAGCGCGATGCAGGTCAGGCCGCTGGCGACGGCGATGGACCAGACCCAGGACGTGGTCTGCTCAGCACTGAGTCCGGCACCCTGGGCCGCCTGCAGGACCACCAACATCGGGCCGGCATAGGAAATGGCGACGGCGACGAACCCGGCGGTCACGGTGGAGAGGGAAAAGGCCTGGCCCAGGCCTGGACCGGGCGCGGTGGCGATGGTGCGGGACATTGGCACTCCCTGTGATCGGCTTCACTGCCGCAGGCCACTGTAGCGGTTTTACCGGATATGAGTTGCGGGCCTTCGGATATCAATCCCGGCCCCGGAGCCCTGTCCCGCCCGCCCCGGTCCCGCCGAAACCTCAATTTATGTTGATTCTCAGGAGGGATTCCGGCAAAAACTGAGGTTTCGCGGGAGGACGATTGGCAAAGTTGAGTCGAGGCGACTCAACTTAACTTGACTTCATTTGGGCCGTTTCCTAGACTTGAGTGCAGAACGCTCAATCTGCCTGCTCCGTTCCGGGCCTGTGGGTTGAGGGCATCGTCAGGACAAGAAGGAGACAGCTAATGTCACGTGCCGTAGGTATCGACCTTGGAACCACCAACTCGGTGGTTTCCGTACTGGAAGGTGGCGAACCCACCGTAATCGCCAACGCCGAGGGTGGCCGCACCACTCCGTCGGTGGTTGCCTTCTCCAAGGCCGGCGAAGTCCTGGTCGGCGAAATCGCCAAGCGCCAGGCCGTCAACAACATCGAGCGCACCATTTCCTCCGTCAAGCGCCACATGGGCACGGACTGGAAGAAGGACATCGATGGTAAGAACTACACGCCGCAGGAAATCTCCGCGCGCATCCTGCAGAAGCTCAAGCACGACGCCGAGAGCTACCTGGGCGAGAAGGTCACCGATGCGGTGATCACCGTTCCGGCGTACTTCAACGACGCCGAGCGCCAGGCCACCAAGGAAGCCGGCGAGATTGCCGGCCTGAACGTGCTGCGCATCGTCAACGAGCCCACCGCGGCGGCCTTGGCCTACGGCCTGGACAAGGGCAAGGAGGACGAGCTCATCCTGGTCTTCGACCTCGGCGGCGGCACGTTCGACGTGTCCCTGCTGGAAGTCGGCAAGGACGAGGACCAGTTCTCCACCATCCAGGTCCGCGCGACCGCGGGTGACAACCGCCTCGGCGGCGACGACTGGGACCAGCGCGTCGTGGACTACCTGCTCAAGCAGCTGCAGACCAAGGGCATCGACCTCTCCAAGGACAAGATCGCCCTGCAGCGCCTGCGCGAGGCCGCAGAGCAGGCGAAGAAGGAACTGTCCTCCGCGTCGAGCACCAACATCTCCCTGCAGTACCTGTCCGTGACCCCGGACGGTCCGGTCCACCTGGATGAGCACCTGACCCGGGCCAAGTTCCAGGAACTGACGACGGACCTGCTGGACCGCACGAAGAAGCCGTTCCACGACGTGATTGCCGAAGCCGGCATCAAGGTTTCGGACATCAACCACATCATCCTGGTGGGCGGTTCGACCCGTATGCCGGCAGTGTCCGAGCTGGTCAAGCAGATGGCGGGCGGCAAGGAACCGAACAAGGGCGTGAACCCGGATGAGGTCGTGGCGGTTGGCGCTGCACTGCAGGCCGGCGTCCTGAAGGGCGAGCGCAAGGACGTCCTGCTTATTGACGTCACCCCGCTGTCCCTGGGCATCGAAACCAAGGGTGGCGTGATGACCAAGCTGATCGAGCGCAACACCGCGATCCCGACCAAGCGTTCGGAGACCTTTACCACCGCCGATGACAACCAGCCGTCCGTGGCCATCCAGGTCTTCCAGGGTGAGCGTGAATTCACCCGCGACAACAAGCCGCTGGGCACGTTCGAGCTGACCGGGATTGCCCCGGCGCCGCGCGGCGTTCCCCAGATCGAGGTCACCTTCGACATCGACGCCAACGGTATCGTCCACGTGTCCGCCAAGGACAAGGGCACGGGCGCCGAGCAGTCCATGACCATCACGGGCGGCACCGCACTGTCCAAGGATGACATCGACCGCATGGTCCGGGATGCCGAGGAGCACGCCGCGGAGGACAAGAAGCGCCGCGAGGCCGCTGACGTCCGCAACACCGCGGAGCAGACCGCCTACTCGGTGGACAAGCTGCTGGCCGACAACGCTGACAAGCTGCCGGAGAACGTCAAGACCGAGGTCAAGGCCGACGTCGACGCCCTCAAGACCGCGCTGGCCGGAACCGATGACGACGCCGTGAAGTCCGCCTTCGAGAAGCTGCAGGCTTCCCAGAGCAAGCTGGGCGAGGCCATCTACTCGCAGGCCCAGCCGGCCGAAGGCGCAGCGGCCGGTGACAGCGCCGGCAACCCGGGCGCAGGCAAGTCCGATGAGGACATCGTCGACGCCGAAATCGTAGACGAAGACGAGAAGAAGTAACCATGCCCCACCACGGTGATGAATCAGAGCACGAGCACGAGGATCTGACGCCGGTCGACGAGGCCCACGACACGGCTCCGGAGGGGGACGCTCTAGCGCAGGCCGAGGCGATCCTCAAGGAGGCCGGCCTCGAGGCGGAAGCCGGGGACGGAGCCGGTCCGGAAACGGAAACCGGCGAAACCGTCGAGACGGATCTCGCGGCCGAGCGGCTTGCTGACCTCAAGCGGCTGCAGGCGGAGTATGTCAACTACCGTAAGCGGGTGGAGCGTGACCGGGATGTCGCCCGGGACGCAGCGGTGATCAGCATGCTGAATTCGCTGCTGCCGGTGCTGGATGACATCGATGCCGCACGGCAGGCCGGCGACCTGGAAAGCGGGCCGTTCGCTGCGATCGCCGTCAAGCTGGAGAACGTGCTGGCCGGCTACGGTCTGGTCCGCATCGAGGAAAGCGGTGTCGCGTTCGACCCGAACATCCACGAGGCGCTCATGCAGCAGTCCAGCGCTGATGTCGAGACGGATACCGTGAGCCAGGTCCTCCGCTTCGGTTACAAGAGCAACGACCGGACCCTCCGGCCGGCCCAGGTAATCGTCGCGGTACCTGAATAGCGTCCGTAGGGGCCAGAGCCGCCTTTCCCGAAGGCCGCTCTGGCCCTCGCCGCTTTCGGCCGTAACTGTTCTACATTGAGAAGAAAGGAGGTGCCATGGCCAGCCAGGACTGGATCGACAAGGACTTCTATAAGATCCTGGGCGTTCCCAAGGATGCCAGCGACGCTGACATCAAGAAGGCATACCGCAAGCTCGCGCGCCAGTTCCACCCGGACCAGAACCAGAACGATCCCGCGGCGGAAAAGACGTTCAAGGACGTGAGCGAGGCCTACTCCGTGCTGTCGGATCCGGAGGAACGCCAGCAGTACGATGCGATCCGGGCCATGGGCGGTGGCGCGCGGTTCAGTGCGCACGGTGCCGGCCAGCCGGGCGGCAGCGGCTTCGAGGATATTTTCGGCGGACTGTTCGGCGCCGGCGGCCATGGCCGAGGACGGCAGGCAGGCGGCTTCACGGCTTCGGGCCTGCCGCCGGAATTCGCCGATCTCTTCGGTGGGGCCGGCGGCTACGGGGGATACCGGCAGGCACCGCAGAAGGGTGCGGACCGGACCGCGACCACCAGCATTTCCTTTGCCGGGTCGATCAAAGGAACCAGCATCGGCCTGCGGGAACCATCCGGCGAGGTCATTGACGTCCGTATCCCCGCCGGCATCAAGGACGGCCAGAAGGTCAGGGTTCGCGGCAAGGGACAGCCGGGTCCGGCGGGCAACGGCGACCTGCTGGTGACGGTCAACGTCAAGCCCCACGAGTTCTTCACGCGTGAGGGCGACAATATCCGGATCCATGTTCCCGTAACCTTCCCCGAGGCAGCGCTCGGCGCGCAGATCCAGGTACCGACGCTGACAGGGGAGACGGTTAAGCTGCGGATTCCGCCGGGAACCCCGTCGGGGAGGACGCTGCGCGTCAAAGGGCGCGGTGTGTCGACCTCGAAGGCGACCGGTGACCTGCTGGTGACCATCGACGTCGTCGTTCCGCAGAAGCTGAGCAAGGAAGCCGAGGACGCGGTGAAGGCCTTCGCGGCGGCCACGGCCGACGGCGGCCCCAGGGCCCACCTGGGCGACAAAGCGCGGCTGTAGGTTGAACGTAGCAGCCGGCCTGTGCCGCGGCCAGGCTGCGGTTCCCGCCGCGGCTCCGGCCGCGGCGGGAACGGCGCCCGCGCTGCCCGGCATGGCCGATGACTTGGTGAAAGGAGAACAGTGGGCATTGACAGCAATGCGCCCATATTTGTGATCTCCGTGGCGGCGGAGCTGGCGGAGATGCACCCCCAGACCCTGCGGCAGTACGACCGCCTGGGCCTTGTGTCACCCAGCCGTGCGCCTGGCCGGGCCCGCCGTTATTCACAGCGGGACATCGAGACATTGCGCGAAGTGCAGCGCCTTTCCCAGGAAGGGGTGTCGCTCGAGGGGATCAAACGGATCCTCGAACTGGAGACCCAGGTGGCGCTGCTGGAGGCGCGTGTACGGGAACTGAGCGAGGAGCTTGCGGACGCCCAGGCCCGCGGCAGCGCCGAGGCCCGGCGGATCTTCGCCGCAGGACTGGCCGGTGATGTCGTCAGCCTGGCGCGGGGGCAGCGTCCGCGGCCACGTTCGCAGGCCCTGGTGGTTTGGCGGCCGCAGGGTCATTAGCCGAGCGCCGGGCCAGTTCCATCGCTCCGGCGAGCCGTATGGCCAGTGCCGGCCCCACCCCGCCGATGTCCTGGAGCCGCTCAACGGAAACAGACTGGAGCCCGGCCGGCCCGCCGAACTCCGTCAACACCAGGCCGGCCAGTTCCAGGCTGCTCAGCCCGCGGGTGCCGGACCCAATCACCAGAGCCAGGACCTCCGCGTCCCGCAGCCGGGACAGTCACACCCGACGCAGGCGTTCCCGAGGCCGGCCGGCTTCGCTGTGGGCAACTGTTCCGGGTGTCCCGGCGGTGGAGGAGCAGTGCCGGGAGGCGGTCGGCCAAGATTCGCCTGAAGTTCAACTGCAGAACATCGCCCGGGCTGGTACCGGCGGCTACGTTCGAAGGGTCAATACGTCCCACGATGAATGAGGACCCACCATGAGCGCACCAGCCGCAGCACAGCTCAACGTCGTCGTTTCCGCCGAAAGCGTCCAGGAGGGCGACGACGCCGTCGTTTCGTCCAACGTCACCCTGGTCAACGCCTTGCTGACTGAGCTGCTCACCGAAGACGAGATCGCCATCAATGCGCTGCGCAGCTACTACGTCGATTTCTACCTCACGCAGGTGCTCAACGGCGGATTCGCCCAGTACATCTTCAATTCCGGCTGGAAGGCGGAACTCAACGAACGCGTCCTCGAGGGCCTGAACCTCATGGGCGCGGATGCCCATGCCCGGCTGTTCGAGAAGGCCGTGGCCGCGTTCGAAGAACTGGACGAGGAGGAAAAGGACTTCTTCCTCAGCGATGCGTTTTTCGATGACCTGGACGAGGACGATCTGGAGGGCGACTGGGACGAAGACCCGGACGAAGACCTGGACGACGACGGCTCCGCCCGGAACAGCGAATCCATGCCTGACCCGGAAGAAGACTACGACGAAGACGAAGAGGACATTTTCGACGATATCGACGAGGACTTCTACGCGCTGAACGATTCGGACGATCTGGTGGCCAGGAACGCCGCCTGGCTGCGTTCCCTGCCGGAGTTGCAGGTCATTCCCCGGGACGGACTGGAGGACTATGTGGGCCGTCGTGTCGCGGAGATTCCGGATCTGGCGGAACGGAAGGAAGCCGCGGCCCGCTACCTGGCGGAGAATATGCCGGAGTCCGAGCGCATTATCCGGGTTCTCACCGAGGTGGCCGGCCAGGAACTCGAGGCGATCACCCTCGGCGACCCGCAGTTCAAGTGGCAGGGCGAAACCGCTTTTGCCTGGCACTTCACCACCGACCAGGGTGAGTACCTGATGATCGAGCGGGAAAATGAGGCACTGATGATCGACGGCGATACCCGCGAGATTGTCGCCTCAGTGGAATTCGACGACGAGGACGCCGACGACGAAGAGCAGGCATCCGCCACCCAGGCCAGTCCGCTGCGCTAGGAGCTCTGCCGAAGAGATCGCCGGCACGGCAGCGGGGCGGGACGCTTGACGTGTCCGGCCCCGCCCGGCCCCTGGCAATGCTGTTGCACAGCCCTGCTTACTGCATCATGGTTCCATCGGGAGCCACGAGGTACCACACATCGCCGACGCCCTGACCAATGATGTCACCAGGTGCCTGATCCTCTGCGTAAAGATAGATCGGCATGCCGTTGATGGTGATCTGCTTCTGGCCGTCCGGCGTATCGATGGTTCCGATTTCGCCGGTCACTCCCTCAACGGATGGCGAATCGCTCTCGGTGGTTACCGGCGGCCAGGCCTGGAGGCAACCGCCGGTGCAGGCGCTCACGCCCGAATTCGCGGTGTCCCGCGTGTAGTAGTAGACGCTCAGGCCTTCGCCGTTGACGACGATCTGGCCCGCTTCGCTTTCCGCGACTGCCAGGTCTGCAGCACCTTCGCCCGCGGCGCCGCCGGTTCCCTCGGTGGTTCCTTCAGTCGGAGACGGGGATTCGGTGGCGGGAAGCGGATCAGTGATCATCGTGCCGTCCGGTGCCACGACGTACCAGACCTGGCCCACGTCCTGGCCGGTCACATCGCCCGGCTGGTTGTCCCGGATCCAGTAGTACAGCGGCATGCCGTTGAGGGTGACCCAGCGCTGGCCGTCGGGGCCGTCCGGGCCCTCAATGGTGCCGACCTCGCCCGTGACGCCTTCAACCACGGGGGTTTCGTTGTCCGTCAGCATGGGCGGCCAGTCGATGAGGCACTGGCCTTCGCACGCACTCACACCGGAGTTGGCGGTGTCGCGGGTGAAGTAGTACAACGTCATACCGTCGCTGTCGACGACAATCTCGCCCAGCGGGGAATCGGCGGTCATCAGGTCGACGTCACCCGCCGCCGTCGTTTCGGCGGGGGATTCGGTCTGTTCCGTCCCCCCCTGCTGCCCGCAGGCCGTCAAGGCCAGCAGGCTCAGCGCCATCGCAGCGATGACGCCGCGCAGCTTGTGGTTCATGGTTTGGTACCTCCTGATTATCCGGGCAGGGCTCGGGATGAAGGGAGGCGGTCAGAGCGCGCCTCTGACAGTGAAGACGAGACGCGACGGGATGAGGTTCAAATCACATGCACAAGTTTCGGGCTGAAAATTACGACGGCGGCCGGCAAGCCTGGCGCCGTCAGGCTGAAGCGCGCGCCGTGCGCCGGTAAGTGAGGTCGAAGATCTCCCGGCCGGCGCGGTGCGCTTTGTTCTCGAAGCTGGTCACGATCCGGCCCTCGAAGCGCGGCGCCCAGCCGCCCTTGTCATCCAGGTCGGCGGATGGGACCCGGCCCTCGGCGCCGCTGGCCCACACCCGAGTCAGCGGGCTGTCGGCGCCGCTGCGTTCACCCGCATGCACATTCTGGAAATCCGCTGCCCTGTCCAGCACTTCCCGCATTTGAACCGCGTAGTCGGACCAGTCGGTGGCCAGTCGCCAGAGGCCGCCGGCTTCGAGGACGCGGGCCACCAGCGGAGCGAAGCTGTCCTTGACCAGCCGCCGTTTGATGTGCCTGGTCTTGTGCCACGGATCCGGGAAGAACACCCAGACTTCGCTGACCGAGTCCTCGGGAAGCATGGTGCTCAGTACCTCCGGCGCATTGGCCTGGACCACGCGCACGTTGGTCAGGCCCCGCTGGCCGATGCGCAGGAGTGTCTGCGCCAGTCCCGGGCGGTAAACCTCGACCGCCAGGAAGTTCCTGTCCGGATACTGTTCGGCGGCATTGACGACAGCCTCGCCCAGCCCCGAACCGATCTCGACGACCAGAGGCGCCTTGCGCCCAAAGGCGGCCGCGGCATCGAAAACGAAGCCGGGATGCACCGAGGTATCGGCCTGCCGGCGGGGCACGTCCACCACGAATCGGGCGGCATAGTCTTCCCAGGCCTGCTGCCTGCGGCCCTGCAGTCGGGAACCGCGGCGGACGAAGGAGACCGGCTGGCTGCGGTAGGCGCCGGCGGCTGGGGTATCGGGCTGGTCGGGGGAGTGCGGCTGGTTGTTCATCGCAGTAAAGGATAGCCGCTGGGACGCTGGTGCCGGTTGGCCGGCCGCCGGGAGCAAATAGATGCCCGCAGGACCAACGCCGGTCCTGCGGGCATCTACCCCCAACTGGTGTTTCCCTTGGATCCGAGCGTTCCATGAAGTAGCTTGATAATCAAGTAAAGACGGCCTTATTGCCCGGCTGACCCTAGAACTCTCCTCGAGTTGCCGCGGGTTTCCGGAGTTTGAGCCAATCACTCGGCTACCGAGTAACTTGGTAGACTCTGCGGCAGAGGGGGAAAAGATGCCGACAGCACCCAGCAGTGACACGATCGGGGATCCTGTTCCGAAGCAGGATGTCCGCGCTTTGGTGGACATCCTTCGGGTCCTGAATGCCAATACCCTGCGCCTGCGCATACATTTTGCCGGTGAACTGGGCCTTGGCCTGAACGAGTTGAACGCTCTTGTCCATCTGCTCGATGCCGGCCGGATGACTCCGAAGGACCTCGCCCGGATGCTCAGCATCACCACCGGATCAGCCACGGCGATGATCGACCGCCTGGAGAACGCCGGTTTCGTGGCCCGCCGACCCCATCCCAGTGACCGCCGCAGCCTGCTGCTGGACTTGACCCCGGCCGGCCGGCACGCCATGAAGTGGGTGGGTGAACAGTACGAGGCAGCCATCGTGGGCTCCTTCCAGGAGCAGATCCGGATTCCGGAGGGCACCACCGATTTCCTGCGGAAGCTCTGCCGGGCCATCCAGGAGGCGGCGGACAAGCTGGGCGGATCCTGACCCAGCCTGCTGCTGGTAGACTTGAGGAAGTTGCTGCGCTTCGGTGCAGCCTGCGTCGTTGAACGCTTACATTCTGTCCCGCTGTTCCATCAGCCACCGGCCCCGGTCACCACGTGTGTTCCGGCAGGCCAGCCCCTGAGCGGTTGACACTGTCTGACTTTTCTTCGGCGAACCCCTCGCGGACCCGCGGCGGGGACACTGACCGAAAGTACCTGTACATCCATGACTACTTCTGTTGCCTCGCGCCCGATTTCAGCCATTCCGGCCGATTCCACCCCGCGTTTTTCCGCTCTGGGCGTGCCCCGGGCCCTGGCCAACGCCCTGGCCGCCCAGGGCATCACGGCGCCGTTCCCGATCCAGGTCCAGACCCTGCCGGACACTCTTGCCGGCCGTGACGTACTTGGGCGCGGCCGCACGGGTTCGGGCAAGACACTGGCCTTCGCCCTGCCGCTCGTCTCCCGGCTTGCCGAGCGCGAAGCCGCACACCGCCGTCGTCCCGGCCGTCCCCTGGGCCTGGTGCTCGCGCCGACCCGCGAACTGGCCACCCAGCTCAACAACACGATCGAACCGCTGGCGGCCGAGCTGGGCCTGAACACTACCGTGATCTACGGCGGTGTCTCCCAGCAGCGCCAGGAAAAGGCGCTGCGCGCCGGCATCGACATCGTCATCGCCTGCCCGGGCCGCCTCGAGGACCTGATGAAGCAGCGCATCGTCACCCTGGAGGCGGTGGAAATCACGGTGCTGGATGAGGCGGACCATATGGCGGACCTTGGCTTCCTGCCCGTGGTCAAGCGTCTGCTGGACGCCACGCCCGAGCGCGGCCAGCGCCTGCTGTTCTCCGCCACGTTGGACAACGGCGTGGACAAGCTGGTCAAGCGCTACCTGTCCAATCCGCTGACGCATTCGGTGGACGACCCGCAGGCCGCGGTCACCACCATGGAGCACCACGTGCTGGTGGTCAATGACCAGACCGTCAAGAAGCAGCTGATCGTGCAGCTGGCAGCCGGTACGGGCCGCCGCGTGCTGTTCATGCGCACCAAGCACCACGCCCGGAAGCTGGCGAAGCAGCTGACCGATGTTGGCATCCCCGCCGTCGATCTGCACGGCAACCTCTCCCAGAACGCCCGCGACCGCAACCTGGCCGAGTTCGCCGCCGGTGATGTCCGCGTCCTGGTGGCCACCGACGTCGCCGCCCGCGGAGTGCACGTGGACGACGTCGAACTGGTCATCCATGTCGACCCGCCCACGGAACACAAGGCCTACCTGCACCGCTCCGGACGCACCGCCCGTGCCGGTTCCGACGGCACGGTGGTCACCGTGACCCTGCCCGAGCAGCAGTCCGACGTCCGAAAGCTGATGAAGGCCGCCGGTGTCGATGTCGCGTTCGAGCGTGTCACCGCAACCTCACCGCTGGTGGAAAAGCTGGTGGGCGAGATGGCTGAAAAGGTCGATCCGCGCACCCGGGCCATGCTGCTGGCACAGAAGCTGCCGCAGCAGGGCGGCGGCAAATCCACCGGCGCCAACGCCCAGCGCAAGCGCGCGCAGCGTTCCGCAGGCGGTGAGGGCCGCGGCGGCCGCGGGAAGGCTTCGGGCCAGCCGCAGCCCCGCACCGGCGACGCCGGCCGGCGCGGTGCGCGCCAGGACGTCGCTCCCCGCAGCCATGGCGCCCACAGCAGCGCCGCCGGAAGCGCCCGCGACGGTGGAATGAACGGGAACGAGGGTGGCCAGCGGTCCTCCTCGGCCCAGCGGTCCGCTCAGCGTCCTGCCACGGGCCAGCGGCCGGCCGCCCCGCGCGGTTCGCGCCGTGCCTCCGTACCGGCAACACAGGAGCGGCGCCGCAGCCGCTGATCGGCTGCGGCCTCGGGACATCCGGTGGCTATTCGACCGCCCGTTCGCTGATGGACTGTTGCCGCGCGCCCGGTGCTATCCGGAAGCGGCGTCCGGTGATCTCCGTGGGGACGATCCGGATGAAGTTGTTCTTCTCGCCTTCCTGCCAGGGGAACAGCGGGAGCATGGCGGAGGCCAGGATGTCCTCGATGTTCTGCAGCCGCTCGGCCCGGCCCTTGATCACAGCGCTCCAGGCATGGTTGCTGCCCGCATCGTAGCCGTCCACCTCGAAGGCCACGGGGTGGCCGGACAGTACGCCGTCCAGTTTGCTGCCCTGCGCGGTGCGGAAGACGACCGTGCCGTGGTCCACCACGTAGGTGATCGGGAAGATGTCCGGATGGTCCCGGATGATGACCGCCAAACGGGCGATCTCAGCAGTGCGGATGGCCTGCCAGCACTCATTGGCAGAGAGGTCGCGGATTCCGTGAACTGCATCATTGGCGTCCATAGGCTCAGTCTAGGCGCTGGCCATGGCGGAGTGTAGGGCCCGCTGCGGTCAGCCCGTTGGACTCGCCGCTGTGTCCTCCGTGCACAAAAGTACGATGGCAGCCTGTCCGGTGACGCCCATGGCTTCCCTCAGGGCTGGCTCGCCAAGCGCCCTGCGCATGCCCGCCAGCGAGGTTGCGCCGCACGGACCCGAGTCCACCTTCAGGCGGCCCAGGTCGGCCATGGCCCGGGCCGCCTGCTCATCTGCAATGGCCACGGCGGCGTCTGTTCCGCCGCGCAGATCAGGCCAGGCCGTGAGCGAAACGGTGCCACAATCCAGGCCGGCAAGCATGGTACGGCCGGTTTCCACCGACGTCCGCCTGCCGGCCTTCAGGGATTCCAGCAGGCAGGCGGCGCCCCGCGGTTCCACGCTCAGCAGCGACGGGCCTGCATCCCCGAAGGCGCGCCTCCGGTGCCAGCCGCGCTGTCCGCGGTGCTGGCGCCGGTAATGCTGCACGGCAGCCTGCGCCAGCGATCCGGCACCAACCGGCGTCGCCACGGCATCGACCCGCCGCACACCGGCTTCGGCCAACTGCAGGTCGATCTCCCGGAAGATGGTGGAATACCCCTCCACGATCCAGGTGGGGACCCGCTCATATCCGGGCCACGCCCTGTCCTGGATGAGCAGGGCGGTAAGATCCGCCGTCGAGGGATCGAGCGCATACTCTGCAGCGGCGACCGTCCCTTCGGCGACCCTGGCCGCGGCGGCTCGGACGACGTCGTCGTACGGGGCGTCCAGTTCGGTGACCACGGCGCCCTCGCCGGCGATCCCGTCCTTGGCCCGCCGGCTGATCTCCGCCGGCACGAAAATCTCCGCCCCAAGCCCCAGCATCCGGGCCATGCGTGCCACGGCCCGGCCATGGTTCCCGTCGGTGGCCGCAACCAGCGACAATTCACCAACGCCGGCGAGGAACGGACTGATGTCCTCGAGCGAGCGGGGGAGGCGGGTTTCGCCCGCATGCTCGGCGAGGGCCCGGCACACGGCCCAGGACGCCCCCATGATCCTGAAGGCCGGCAGTCCCAGCCGCAGGGGCTCCTCCTTGGCGAAGACGCGGCCCACGCCCATTTCCGCTGCGAGTTCCGGCAGTTCCCTGAGCGCCGTAGCGCCGTACCCGGCCAGCCGCTGATGGAAGGAGAAGACTTCGCCCGGGACCGGCTGCGCCACATAGCTTCGCGCCTGGGGGTTGGCGAACCAGTCCGCGGGATCCATGCCTTCATTGTTGCCGCCGCGGCGGGCGAAAGATAGGCCCGCCTCCAGCAAGCGGAGTGGGTGGGCTGTCAGGGGCTTCCCCCATGGCGGCGCGGGGCCGCAGCGGGAAGAATGGGCTTCATGAAGGCCCTTCTGAATATTATCTGGCTGCTTTTCGGCGGCATCTGGCTGGCACTGGGCTACGTCCTGGCCGGCATTATCTGCTGCGTCCTGATTGTCACCATACCCTTCGGGATCGCCTCCTTCCGGATCGCGGGCTACGCGCTGTGGCCCTTCGGCCGCACCGTGGTGGACCGCGGAGGCAGGACCTATTTCATGTCCACCCTCGGCAACATCATCTGGCTGGTCTTCGCGGGGATCTGGATCGCCATCGGCCACGTCCTGACGGCCATTCCGATGTTCCTGAGCATCATTGGAATTCCGCTGGGCATCGCCAACATCAAGATGATCCCCGTATCCCTGATGCCGCTGGGCAAGGAAATCGTTCCCACGGACCGCCCCTTCATCCCGCAGTACCGGTAGGACGCTACTGGTGCCGCTGCAGCCATTCGTCCCAGACCGGCTGCTCCCGCCGGGCGGCCGCGGCCGCACCGGACCCATAGAGATAGGCGTGCATGCTGATCCATGTCTCGTCGTGGAAGGAGTGGGCGGCCAGCTCCAGGATGCCGGCATGCGGGCTGGTCAGGTGGACCGCGACCATCCTGGGCCCGGTCTGGAGGATCGTTCCGGCAAAGGCCGGCGCGTCTTCCGGTGAGCTGACGGCGCTGCCGGGTGCGCCGCCGTCGAGCTTCAGGGCGTCCTCGAGCCGGTTCCAGACCGCATCCTCGGGCCCGGTCGTCTGCTTTGACGCGAGCAGGGTCGCGGCCGGCTGATTGCGGTAGTTGGCCAGGTAGAAGCGGAGGTTGAAGAACATCTGCTCCCAGCCTGCCAAGGTTCCGTCTACATCCGCCGCATGGGCCTGGGCGTTTCGGGGGAAGCCCGACGTCAGAGTCACCCTGCACCGGCCCTCGGCGGCCGGCTCCACCGTGATTACGGTGACCCAGTCCGGAACGGGTTCGTCCGGACCCAGCCAGTCCCGTTCGACGTATTCAAAGCGTCGCGGCGGTTCCCAGACGGAGACTTCCCCGATGCTGTCCCCGTGTTCGCCGTGGTGGGTGATGATCCGTCCGCCCACCCGCTCCTCGATCTCGGCCGGGACGAACCAGGCTTCCGTGCCGGCCCCCGTCGCTACGGCCCGCCAGACGTCCTCGGGGGATCCGTCAACCTCAGTCGCCACGCGGGCCAGATAGCCGCCGTTGGCAGTGTCGATGCCGCTTTCGATGCTGTCCATGCGATCACTTTCCTTTGTCAGGAGCTGGTATCTGCGTACAGTCTCGCAATTTTTCCGCCCCGCGTCTTGCGCGCAGGCTAGGCATTGGGCATAGCCTCGGGATATGAGTGCTATGGCGGAGCAGCCAGCCGGGACCAAGCGGTACGTGATGGTGGCGGGCGTGGAGCCCCTGTACGACGGAATGGCATTCGGCAAGGATGCCTGGCCGCTGCACGTGACGCTGGTGCTGTTCCAGGCGGACTTCGATGCAGCGGCCGCCGTGTCGGCGGTGGATGAGGTCATGGCGGCAGCGGAGGCCGTGACAGTCCGCATTGGCGCGGACGCGCGGTTCGGATACCGGGGATCCGTCCGGGTGTCCCTGGTGGAACCGCATCCCGGCCTGCAGGAGCTCCACGAAAGGCTCGCCCGGGCGGCGGTGGCGGGAAATGCGCACATCAAGAGTCCCCAGCACGCTTACGCACATTACCGGCCGCATGTGTCCGTCAAGGGGAAACGCCGGGTCCACGAGGGCGACGAGGTCCGGCTGGGTCAGTATGCCCTGGTGGACATGCAGCCTGACGGGGACTCAAGGATGCGCAAGGTCGTGGCGCTGTGGGAGCCGTAGCATGACGGGCCGTGGTTTTCCGGCGGGTTTTCGTGGGCCGGGCCGGTGGCCGTCTGCGGACCGCGCCCCGCTGCGGGGACGCGGTCCTCGATGGCAGCTCAGCCGGGTGGCGTTAGCGCTTCCGGGCCTTGACTTCCGTTTCCATCACCTTGGCCTTCTTCTCGGCGCGCTTTTCCTTCAGCGACCGGCTGGCGGCTTTCTTTGCGCCGGGCTTTTGAGACTTTTCAGACATCATGTTCCCTTTCCACGGGGCGGCGATGGGCCCCGTTACCGGTTGACCATACGTGGTTCCGCAGGAAAGGCAATTCGGCCCCGGCTGCAGGCGGTCGGACGCTGTGGAAAACTTTACAGCTTAAGTTGAGTGAGTTAGACTCAACTTAGTTGCGCGGAGCTTCGTGAGGCAGTGTCGCTGCCCGGGGCTCACCCTGATTCTGACCACAGAGTGCTCGGAAGGAGCTCGCTTTGGACGCCAAGTTCACCACCAAGAGCCAGGAGGCTCTTTCCGCCGCCGCCATGAACGCATCGACGGCCGGCAATCCCCAGATCGAACCCGCCCACCTGCTGAAGGCGCTGCTGGACCAGCGGGAAGGTGTCGCCGTCGCGCTGCTGCGCGCCGTGGGCGTCGAACCGGACGTCATCTCGCCGAAGGCGAGCCAGCAGATCAAGTCCCTGCCGTCGTCGTCCGGTGCCTCCGTGGCCCAGGCGCAGCTGGGGCGTGCCGGCCTGCAGGTAATCCAGGCGGCGCAGCAGGAAGCCGAAAAGCTCGGGGACGACTACGTCTCCACTGAACACCTGCTGCTGGGCCTGGCTTCCGACGCCGGTGCCACCGGCCAGCTCCTTCGTGGCGCGGGTGCCACGCATGAAGCACTGGCAGCGACGCTGCCGAGTGTCCGCGGTGACCGCAAGGTCACCGGTCCGGACCCGGAGAACACCTTCCAGGCGCTGGAAAAGTTCGGCGTGGACATGACAGCAGTGGCCCGGGCGGGCAAGCTGGACCCGGTGATCGGCCGGGACTCCGAAATCCGCCGGGTGATCCAGGTGCTCAGCCGCCGCACCAAGAACAACCCGGTGCTGATCGGCGAACCGGGCGTCGGCAAGACCGCCGTCGTCGAAGGCCTGGCCCAGCGCATCGTGGCCGGCGACGTGCCCGAATCTCTGCGGGGCAAGACGCTCATCTCGCTGGACCTCGGAGCCATGGTGGCCGGGGCCAAATACCGCGGCGAATTCGAGGAACGGCTCAAGGCAGTCCTTGAGGAGATCAAGAACTCCGGCGGCCAGATCATCACCTTTATCGACGAGCTGCACACCGTGGTCGGCGCCGGCGCCTCCGAAGGAGCCATGGATGCCGGCAACATGCTCAAACCGATGCTGGCCCGGGGCGAACTGCGGATGATCGGCGCCACCACACTGGACGAGTATCGGGAACGGATCGAGAAGGACCCGGCACTGGAGCGCCGCTTCCAGCAGGTCTACGTCGGGGAGCCGAGCGTGGAGGATACGATCGGCATCCTCCGCGGCCTGAAGGAGCGCTACGAGGCGCACCACAAGGTCTCCATTGCCGACTCCGCACTGGTCGCGGCGGCGACGCTGTCCAACCGGTACATCTCCGGCCGGCAGCTGCCGGATAAGGCCATCGACCTGGTGGACGAGGCCGCGTCCCGGCTGCGCATGGAAATCGACTCCGCACCGGAAGAGATCGACCAGCTGCGCCGCGCCGTGGACCGCCTGACCATGGAGGAGCTGGCCCTGGAGGGCGAGACGGACGAGGCTTCCGTGGAGCGGCTGGCCGCCCTGCGCGCCGACATGGCGGACAAGAAGGAGCAGTTGGCGGCGCTGAACGCCCGCTGGGAGGCGGAGAAGGCCGGCCTGAACCGCGTGGGCGAGCTGAAGGCCCAGCTGGATGAGCTGCGCTCGCAGGCGGACAAGTACCAGCGGGAGGGCGACCTGGAGAACGCCTCCCGCATCCTTTACGGCGAGATTCCCACCTTGCAGCGGGAACTGGACGCCGCGCAGGCCGCCGAGGAGCAGCCGGACAAGCCGGAACTGATGGTCGCGGAGGAAGTCACCGCCGACGACATTGCGGAGGTCATCTCAGCCTGGACCGGCATACCCGCCGGCCGGATGCTGCAGGGGGAGACCCAGAAGCTGCTGCAGATGGAGCAGGTCATCGGGGCCCGGCTGATCGGCCAGACCAAGGCCGTGGGCGCCGTTTCGGACGCCGTCCGACGGGCACGGGCGGGCATCTCCGATCCGGACCGGCCGACTGGTTCCTTCCTCTTCCTGGGCCCTACCGGCGTCGGCAAGACCGAACTGGCCAAGGCGCTGGCGGACTTCCTGTTCGACGACGAGCGCGCCATGGTCCGGATCGACATGTCCGAGTACTCGGAGAAACACTCCGTCTCCCGGCTGGTCGGTGCCCCCCCGGGCTACGTTGGCTACGAGGAGGGCGGCCAGTTGACGGAGGCGGTCCGCCGCCGGCCGTACTCCGTGGTGCTGCTCGACGAGGTGGAGAAGGCACACCCCGAAGTGTTCGACATCCTGCTCCAGGTGCTCGACGACGGACGTCTGACCGATGGACAGGGGCGCACCGTGGACTTCCGTAACGTCATCCTGGTCCTGACTTCCAACCTTGGCTCCCAGTTCCTGGTCGATCCCTCACTGGACGACGAGGCCAAGCGCACAGCCGTAATGAACATCGTCCATGCCTCCTTCAAGCCGGAGTTCCTGAACCGGCTGGATGACGTCGTCATGTTCGACGCCCTCACCCTCGACGAGCTGTCCCGCATCGTCGACCTGCAGGTCCAGGCGCTGGCCGCACGCCTGCACGAACGGCGCCTGACGCTTGAAGTCACCGAACCTGTCCGGCAGTGGCTCGCCTTGAACGGTTTCGATCCTGCTTACGGCGCACGGCCACTGCGCCGGCTGGTGCAGCGGGAAATCGGCGACCGGCTGGCCCGCGGGATCCTGGCCGGGGAGATCAACGACGGCGACACCGTGCTCGTGGATCTGCCGGAGATCACGGTGGAGGACGCCAACACACCCGGCGGACTGGTGGTGCGGGCCAAGTAGGGCCGGTCAAGGCAGGACCGGTCCACGCAGGGCCGGCGCGGGGACTGCTAGCCGATCAGCGATTCGGTGATCACATTGCCTTCTTCGGAGAAGACGATGCAGTCCACGCGCCGGTCGCCTTCCTGCCAGGATTCCTCGGTAGGACGGGCCTGGGTCAGGCTCAGCGGCTGGAACCGGTCCACCGTCGCGCTGAAATCCACCGACCCGCAGAGTTCCTGGCCCCTGGCTGCCAGCGCCTCGCGTCCCGGGAAGTCATCTTCCTCGGGGTAGGTGAAAGTGGCAACCAGCTGGGCATTGTGCGGCAATCCGCAGGACACGACGGTCACAGCCTGGTTGGCATCCACGAAGTCCCGCATGCAGTCGGCCTGCTGCAGGTCCACCGGCTGGACGCCCTGCGCAATGACCCCCTCAGTCCCTGCGGCCGGCCGGTCCGCTGGTGCTCCCTCGGGACCCGATCCATTGCCTCTCAGCAGGCTGGCGACGACCACGACCAGGATGACGGCCCCGATGGCTGCCGCGATGATGAACAGCATCAGCGGTGAGAGCGGACCCTTGGTGCCGTTGCCGTTGCCGTTGTTCCGCGGCCGGAACTGGGCGGCCGGCGGCTTTTCCGCCGGCGTCTGCCCTGCCGGGGTCTCCTGTGGCGTATTCTCGGCGTGGTTCTCGTCCTGCGGTTCGTCCTGTGGCTTTTCCTGCGGTTCTTCAGCAGGCGCGGCCGTGGCTGCCATGGCCGCGAAAATGTTCTCCCAGCGACTGGCGTCATTGGCCTGGTCCAGCCATTCCGGTGTGTCGCCGGCGGCACCGAGGTCCGGCAGTGCCGTTTCCGCGGTGTCTGCCGCGGCCCCGGTGTCCTTCGTGGCCTTGGCGACCTCGGGTTCAACCGGTCCGCCGACCATGATGCCCGCGGCGACGGCCGCCTGCTCCACGGAGGCGGCTTCCGCGGCGGCTTCGTCCACGGATGCCGCGGCCGCAACGTCGTTGCTGATCCTGGCCTCGCCGAGCACCGGCTCCCCAAGTGTCAACTCGTCGGTCGGGGTCGTCAGTTCCGGTTCGGATTCCAGTTCCGGTTCGGATTCCAGTTCCGGTGCGGGGGCAGCAGCGGCCGCCGGCGGTTCGCCTGCGGCCTCGTCCCGGCCGGATGGCAGCCGTGCGTCCGGTTTGCTGTCCTGATCGCTCATAGCGAAGCTCTTCACCTTCCCTGCAGCGGCCTGCCGGGCCGGCCAATTGACGTAGTGCACACCGACTCTAGCTAATTCTCTGCCTATATGCGCACCGTCCGCACCGGTAAAGCGCCGCAGCGAACGATCAGGAAACGTTCAGCCACGGGCGTAGGCGCACACATGGGGAACAGAAACCATGTACCCTGTTGTTACGACAGAATTGATCAAATATTCCGGGGCCTCGCAGACTTGCCCAAGCGACCACCTCCGGATCGACGTACAAAGGGGGTCACGCCATGGGGCGCGGCCGTCAAAAGGCAAAAGCGACTAAGCAGGCTCGGGACATGAAGTACTTCAGCCCGGCTACGGACTATACGGCACTTCAACGGGAGCTTGGTGCTTCAAACAGCCATGCCTCGAGCCGGTACTCCGAGGATCCGTATGAGGCGGACTATTCGGAGTATGAGGACAAGTACGCGGATCAGTTTGATGACGAGGACGACGACGAACACAGTCGCAGGATCGGCTGACCGCCTTCCGTAAGCCGTCCGCCTTCGCGGATTGCCGCCGTCGTCCAATCAAGTGAACCAACCGCCAGCGGTGCGCCCATTGGGCCGCACCGCTGGTGGTATTTAACCGCCGGCGCTGCCCGACGCGCGCCGCAACAGTGCCGGCGCAGCGGAAAGGCGCCGCCCCGTTCACGGGACGGCGCCTGATTCCAGCAGCAGGGGCGGGAAGCGGCTAGGCGTAGGCTCCCACCAGGCGGACGGCGCCGCCGTCGACCCCCTTGGCTCCCTGTACGTAGTCGAGGTCGCCGGCCCCGTCAGGACCTGTTGCCGCACCGACCTGGCCCATCACCCAGGCGGGCGTACCGCGCTCGGCCAGGCGGGCAACGGCGGCATCCGCGGCGTCGGCGGACACCACGGCGACCATGCCCACGCCCAGGTTGAGCGTGCGCTCCAGGTCCGGTTGCGGCACATTGCCCAGCTCGGCCACCAGCTTGAAGACGGCGGGCAGTTCCCAGGTGGAGCGGTCCACCGTGGCCTCGAGGCCCGACGGCAGCACACGGGCAAGGTTGGCGGCCAGGCCGCCGCCGGTGACGTGGCTGAAGGCGTGCAGCGGCGCTGCACCGGAAACGTTGAGGGTGCGGACCAGGTCCAGGCAGTCCGCGGCATACACGCGGGTCGGCTCCAGCAGCTCCTCGCCCAGCGTCCTGCCCAGTTCGGAGACCTGGCGGTCCAGTGCCCACCCGGCGTGGTTGATGACGCGGCGCACCAGGGAGTAGCCGTTGGAGTGGATGCCGGAGGAAGCCATGCCGATGACCACGTCGCCCACCTTGACCCGATCCGGGCCCAGCAGGCTGTCCGCCTCCACCACACCGGTGGCGGCACCGGCGACGTCGTACTCGTCTTCCTTCAGCAGGCCGGGGTGCTCGGCGGTCTCGCCGCCCACCAGGGCGGTGCCGGCTACCTTGCAGGCGGCGGCAATCCCGCGCACGATGTCCGCGATCCGCTCCGGAACCACCTTGCCGCACGCGATGTAGTCCGTCATGAACAGCGGTTCGGCGCCGACCACCACGATGTCGTCCACCACCATGCCGACCAGGTCGAACCCGATCGTGTCATGGATGTCCATGGCCTGGGCGATCGCCACCTTGGTACCGACGCCGTCGGTGGAGGTGGCCAGCAGCGGCCGCTTGTAGGTCAGCAGCTTCGACACATCGTAGAGGCCTGCGAAGCCTCCGACGCCGCCGATCACCTGAGCGTTGTGGGTCGCCTTGAGGGCTTCCTTCATGAGTTCGACGGCGCGGTCCCCGGCTTCGACGTCGACGCCGGCGGAGGCGTAGGTGATGCCGTTCGCCTGGGCAGCGGCGTTGCGTTCGGAGGCGGTCATACGGTCTCTTTCTTCTGCGCGTCGGTCAGCATGGGCTCGAGTTCACTGTCGGGCCCCGGGTCGCAGGAGCCGGTCCGGCGTTCCTGCTCCAGCAGGTTCTTGCCCAGGCGGTCCGCCGAGGGCAGTTCGATCGGATACCTGCCGGTGAAGCATGCGGTGCACAGGCGCTCGCGCGGCTGCTCGGTGGCATCGATCATGCCGTCTTCGGAGATGTAGCCGAGGGAATCCGCGCCCAGGGAGGCCCGGATGTCGTCGACGCCGATGCCGTTGGCGATCAATTCCGCGCGGGTGGCGAAGTCGATGCCGTAGAAGCACGGCCACTTGATGGGCGGGGAGGAGATCCGCACGTGGACCTCCTGTGCGCCGGCTTCGCGCAGCATCCGCACCAGCGCCCGTTGGGTGTTGCCGCGCACGATCGAATCGTCGATGACCACCAGGCGCTTGCCGCGGACCACGTCCTTGAGCGGGTTGAGCTTCAGCCGGATGCCCAGCTGGCGGATGGTCTGGCTGGGCTGGATGAAGGTGCGGCCCACATAGGCGTTCTTGACCAGGCCCTGGCCGTAGGGGATGCCGGATTCTTTGGCGTAGCCGATGGCCGCGGGGGTGCCGGATTCCGGCGTCGGAATGACCAGGTCCGCCTCCACCGGATGCTCCTGGGCGAGCCGGCGGCCCATCTCCACGCGGGCGGCGTGGACGCTCCGGCCGTTGATGGAGGTGTCCGGGCGGGCCAGGTAGACATACTCGAAGACGCAGCCGGCCGGCTTCTTTTCCGCGAAGCGCTGGGAGCGCAGGCCGTTCTCATCGATGGCGATGAATTCACCCGGTTCGATCTCGCGGACAAAGGACGCGCCGACGATGTCCAGGCCGGCCGTTTCCGAGGCCACGACCCAGCCGCGTTCCAGGCGGCCCAGTACCAGCGGGCGGACGCCGGATTCATCCCGGGCCGCATACAGCGTGGTTTCATCCATGAAGGTGAAACAGAAGGCGCCGCGCAGCTTGGGCAGGATCTCCAGCGCGGTCTGTTCCAGGGATTGGCCCGGGTGCCCGGCCATCAGGGCCGTGACCAGGGCGGTGTCCGTGGTGTTGCCCTGTGCGATTTCGCCGCTGCGGGGCTTCCCGTAACGCTCCAGCAGCACATCGTAGAGTTCGGCGGAGTTGATCAGGTTGCCGTTGTGGGCCAGGGCCACGGTGCCGCTGGCCGTGGCGCCAAGGGTCGGCTGGGCATTGGCCCAGGTGGACCCACCGGTGGTCGAGTACCGGCAGTGGCCGACGGCGATGTGGCCGGTCAGCGTGTTGAGGATGGTCTCGTTGAAGACCTGGGAAACCAGCCCCATGTCCTTGTAGACATTGATCCGGTTGCCGTCGCTGGTGGCAATACCGGCGGACTCCTGTCCGCGGTGCTGCAGAGCGTACAG
Organism: Arthrobacter sp. B0427-1-12; assembly: GCF_059092905.1. Classification (NCBI taxonomy): domain Bacteria; kingdom Bacillati; phylum Actinomycetota; class Actinomycetes; order Micrococcales; family Micrococcaceae; genus Arthrobacter; species Arthrobacter sp. B0427-1-12. Next base: position 253,746 of record NZ_JBNHIC010000001.1, read on the forward strand.
GCCGTAGTAGGTCAGTTTTGCTACTTCTTCGCCCGGTGCCCAGACACCGAAGACGCCACAAGCATCCTGGGGTCCCTTTTCGCCGGGAAGTAGATCATGGGAAAGCATTCCGTCGCCGCGCGCCATTACGCCATTGTCTCACGAGAGCAACGGCGCGCATCAACTCCGGGAACCGCTGCGGCCGTGATCTGGTGCACGTGCGGTTACGGGGCCACGCCGTCGGCGTCATCGCCGGCGCTCTCGACCGTGGCCCGCTTGGCCCGGCGGACGCTGAAGTAATCGAAGAGCAGTGCGGCCAGCGCCCCGATCAGCACGCCCGGCAGCGCCAGCAGGACGGCAAAGAAACCGAGGACGGAGCCGCGGGTGAAATCCGGGTTCTCCGGCACCGCGAAGGTGATGATGAAGGCCGCGATCAGTCCGAGCAGGCCACCGGCGACCAGGAACGGGACGAATTTGGGCGCCCGGCGGATGGTGATCTCGCGGCGCTCGGGGGCGCCGCCGTCGTACCCGTTGGAGGCGTCGGATGCCGGCTGCTCAGAACTCATGCCCCTAAGCCTACCGGCCTGCCGGCCTGCCGGCAGCTAAAGCGGCAGGTAGGCCGCGAGGTCGGCACGCAGCCCGGAGGCAGCTACCTGGCCGGACCCGACGGCGTCCGCCCACCCGGTCCTGCCGGTCACCAGCGACAGCCAAGTGCCGGCGTCGGTCTCGATAACGTTCGGGGGAGTGCCGCGTGTGTGGCGGGGGCCGGCCACGCACTGGGCGACGCCGAAGGGCGGCACGCGTACCTCGACGCTGTTGCCCGGAGCCTTCCGGGCCAGCTCTTCGAGCGAGTACCGGACGGCGGTGGCCACGGTGCTGCGGCCGGCGGGGACGCCGGAACGCACCCCCTCCAGCCACGCGGCGATGGCTGCCGAACCGTCCTCGGTGGCAATGCGGCGCCGTGCCACGGCTAGTCCAGCAACGCCGAGACCGGGCCGGCCAGCCGTAGCTGCCCGACCGACTGTCCGCCGCCGAGCACGGGCCGCATGATCTTCTCCAGCACGGCGGCCACCCGATCCGGGTCCACCGCACCGGCTGCGGCCAGCAGGCTCAGGGCCACCAGCGAGGAAGCGCGTCCGTTGCCGTCCAGCATCTTGAGGGCTACCGAAGCACCCTGCGGCGTGCCCATCACCATCATGCCCTCCGCGCCGCCCTTGGCGATGACTTCGAGGTCCTCCATCACGACGGTGTTGGACAGCCCGTGGCCCTGGACAGCCCATGGGTAGTCCAGCATGGCTGTTGCCACCGTCGCGGCGCGGGCGTCCGCGTACTTGTTCGACGGCGCCTTGGCCAGCTTGCTGATGCTGCGGGCCAGGCCGCGCAGCGACACCGCCGGCAGCGGAGCCCCGCAGCCGTCGACGCCCAGGTGCTGGATTTTCTCCCCGGTGTACTCCTCCACCACAGTGCGCACGCGCTGCTGCAGGGGGTGGTTCGGGGCCAGGTAGGAGTCCGTATTCCAGCCGTTCTCCGTGCAGGCCCACAGGAAGGCGGCATGTTTGCCGGAGCAGTTGCTGGCTACCCGCTGCCGGCCCTGGTCGCTGCGGACCAGCAAATGACGTGCCTGCTCGTCCCGCGGCCATTCCGCCGGGCACCGGAGTTCGGCCTCCGTGACGCCTGCGGCGGAAAGCATCGACCGGACAACCTCGGTGTGCTCACGGGACCCGGAATGGCTGGCTGCCGCCAGTGCTACCTGGGGTCCCCGCAGCGGTACGCCGGACTGCATGGCAGCGATGGCCTGGATCGGTTTGAGCGTGGAGCGCGGGAAGACCGGGCTGTCGATGTCCCCCAGCTCGGTCACGACGCTGCCGTCCCCGGCCATGACGACTGCGGACCCGATGTGCCGGGATTCGATGAAGCCGTTGCGCTCCACGACGGCCAGTTCAACGGCGTTGATGGAGGTGAAAGTCTCTGGCATGGGTGTGCTTTCTGCTGGTACTGCGGGGAGGGGAGGGGCTGTGGGGGTTAGCGTGTCCGTTAAGCTTAGGTGTTGTGAAGGTTCTTGTGATTGGCCCCGGCGGCCGCGAACACGCCATTGTCCGTTCCCTGCTGGTGGATCCGTACGTCACCGAGGTCCACGCAGCCCCCGGAAACGCGGGCATTGCGCAGGATGTACCCACCCACCCGATCGACGCCAATGACCCGGCTGCGGTCACCGAACTGGCCCGCTCGCTGGGCTCGGACCTGGTGGTGATCGGTCCGGAGGCCCCGCTGGCCGCCGGTGTGGCGGACGCGGTCCGGGAGGCTGGAATCCCGGTCTTCGGTCCCAGCAAGGAGGCTGCGCAGCTGGAAGCCTCCAAGGCATTCGCCAAGCAGGTCATGGCTGCTGCGAATGTTCCGACGGCGATGGCCCGGGTCGCGGCCACTGCCGAGGAGGCCGCCGAGGCCCTGGACACCTTCGGCGCCCCGTACGTGGTCAAGGACGACGGCCTGGCCGCGGGCAAGGGTGTCGTCGTCACGTCGGACCGGGACGCGGCCCTGGCCCACGCGCAGAGCTGCTTCGATGCCGGCGGCACCGTGGTCATCGAGGAATTCCTGGACGGCCCGGAGGTCTCCCTCTTCGTCATCTCCGACGGCCGCCGGGTGGTTCCGCTGGCGCCGGCGCAGGACTTCAAGCGCATCTTCGACAACGACGAAGGCCCCAACACCGGCGGCATGGGGGCCTACTCGCCGCTGGAATGGGTACCGGCCGGCCTGGTGGCGGAAGTCGTCTCCCGGATCGCCCAGCCGACCATCGATGAGATGGCCGGCCGCGGCACTCCTTTCGTGGGCGTGCTCTACTGCGGGCTGGCGCTGACCTCCCGCGGCGTCCGCGTGATCGAGTTCAATGCCCGCTTCGGCGATCCGGAAACCCAGGCGGTGCTGGCGCGCCTGAAGACCCCGCTGGGCTGCCTGCTGCTGGCCGCCGCGAAGGGCGAACTGGATGACGCTGAAAAGCTGCGCTGGGCACCCGAGTCGGCTGTCGCCGTCGTTGTGGCCTCCGCCAACTACCCGGACACGCCCCGCACCGGTGACCGTATCCGCGGCCTGACGAAGGCCGGCGCGCTGGACGGCGTGCACGTGCTGCACGCCGGCACCAAGGCGGACGACGGCGGCAGGGTCGTCTCCTCCGGCGGGCGCGTCCTCGCCGTGGTCGGCATGGGCGAGGATCTGGTGCAGGCGCGCGAGCGCGCCTACGCGGGCGTGGGGCTGATCGAGCTCGACGGCTCGCAGCACCGCACCGACATTGCCCTCAAGGCGTCGAAGGGACAGACCTCCGTCCCCGGTACAGCCGCATACAACGGAGGAAAATAGCCATGGCAGCCGAAACCACCGCCGACCGCACGCCGCTGGAACTGTCCGGCTGGAAGCATGTCTACTCCGGCAAGGTCCGCGAGCTCTATGCACCGGCGGACGGTTCGGAGGACCGGGTGCTGGTGGTGGCCAGCGACCGCATCAGTGCCTATGACCACATCCTCTCCAGCGAGATTCCGGACAAGGGCCGCATCCTGACGCAGCTGAGCCTGTGGTGGTTCGAGCAGCTTGAAGGCGTGCCCAACCATGTCCTCGCGTCCACGGTGGCGGACGGAGTTCCGGCCGAGGTTGAGGGCCGGGCGATGATCTGCAAACGGCTTGAGATGTACCCCGTGGAGTGCATCGCCCGCGGCTACCTCACCGGTTCCGGGCTGGCCGAGTACCGCCGGTCGCGGACGGTCTGCGGGATTGGGCTGCCGGAGGGGCTGGTGGACGGCTCCCGGCTCAGGGAGCCCATCTTCACGCCCTCGGCCAAGGCCGAGGTCGGCGAACACGACGAGAACATCACCTACGAGGATGTCACCGGACTGGTGGGCGACGACGCCGCCGCCCGGCTGTGCGAACTGACCCTGGACATCTACCGCAGGGCTGAGGAAATGGCGCGGGAAAGGGGCATCATCCTGGCCGATACCAAGGTTGAATTCGGCGTGGATCCGGCCACCGGTGCCATCACCCTGGGTGACGAGGTGCTGACGCCGGACTCCTCACGCTTCTGGGATGCCGCGGCCTATGAGCCGGGGAAGGCGCAGCCGTCCTTCGACAAGCAGTTCGTGCGGGACTGGCTGACCTCGGCCGAATCCGGGTGGGACAAGGACTCGGACGCGCCGCCGCCCGCGCTGCCGGCGGAGGTCGTGGAACGGACCCGTGCCCGGTACGTGGAGGCCTTCGAACGCCTCACCGGGCGCACCTTCGCGTGAGTTGAACCGGCCCTGCCGGCTGCGGTGCATGCATATGCATGGATAGTTGACACTTCAAGTGTTTTCTTGCAAGCATTTAGTTGAAGCATCAACTTAAAGTGCTTGTCGCTGGTTCCTGGCGGCCTGTCCCATGACCTCCGAAACGGTGAAATCCCATGAACAACTCCACCCTGACCACAACTGCCCGAACCATGCTGCGCGTCGTCGTCGGCTTTATCTTCGTTGCCCACGGCTGGCAGAAGTTCAACGAATTCACGATCGCCGGCACCCAGGCCGCCTTTGGCCAGATGGGTGTCCCTGCGGCCGAAGCTGTTGCTCCGATCGTGGCCGTGCTTGAACTCGTGGGCGGCGCTGCCCTGATCCTGGGCGTCCTCGCCCGTCCCTTCGCTGTCCTGCTGGCCGTCGTGACCCTCGGCGCTATGTTCATGGTGCACCTGCCCGCCGGAATCTACGCCGCCAACGGCGGCTACGAGCTGGTGCTGGTCCTCGCTGCCGCCGCGCTGGCGATTGCGCTGGTCGGACCGGGCCGGGTTTCGGTCGACAACGCACTGTTTGCCCGCAGCAACTCCAAGCTGAGCGTGCTGGCCTAAGGCGGTCCGCCACCCGGCCGCCGGCAGAATGAGGCGCGGTCTTCCCTCCATAGGGGAAGTCCGCGCCTCATTGCATTCCCCGCCTCCCCAGGAGACCCACCCTGTTGGAACCGAATACGGCCACGTAGCCTGAACACTGTCCGATTCCAGCAGTACCGATTCGAGGAGTTGACCATGACTGACAACACCTATCGCGTCATTGAGGTTGTGGGAACATCGACGGCCGGCACCGACCAGGCGATCGCCAATGCCATCAGCCGGGCCAATGAAACCATGGAAAACCTCGACTGGTTCGAGATCGTGGAGGTCCGGGGGCACATAGCCAACGGGTCGATCGAGCATTACCAGGCCCATCTCAAGGTTGGCTTCCGGCTCAATGAACCGGACAGGGACTGAGCGGCCGGCAAAGCTGACAGGCCTGCCAATAGGCCAAGAGGAAGGGCCCTCCGGCCGGCGTTTCCGCCGGCCGGAGGGCCCTTCCTCTTGGTCGGGGTGACAGGATTTGAACCTGCGACCTCGTCGTCCCGAACGACGCGCGCTACCAAGCTGCGCCACACCCCGATTGGTGCTTGCTGCCGTTTCCCTCCGGCCTGAGCCGCACTGGAAAAGCAACTTTTCAAGAATAGCGGATGCGGGGCCTGCAAGGGAAATCGGGACGGCTGTGACGCTCATCGCAGGGCCCGGGGGTCCTGCAGCGGCGAGGCTTACACCAGTGAATCCTTCCAGGCCGCGTGCAGCTTGGAAAAGCGTCCGTCGGCGGCGATCAGCTCGGCGGGGGTGCCGTCCTCGACGACGCGGCCGTCATCCACCACCAGCACGCGGTCGGCGATCTCGACCGTGGACAGGCGGTGGGCGATGATCAGCGCGGTGCGGCGCCTGCCGCCGTCGCCGCCGTCGTGGCCTTCACAGGCGGCGCCCTGCAGCAGCCTCCGCAGCCCCTCCTGGACCAGTCGCTCGCTGGGCAGGTCCAGCGAGGAGGTGGCCTCGTCCAGGATCAGCACCGCCGGGTCGGCGAGGAAGGCCCGGGCGAAGGAGATCAGCTGCCGCTGCCCGGCCGAGACGCGTCCGCCGCGTTTGTTCACATCCGTGTCGTAGCCCTCCGGCAGGGACTCGATGAACTCGTGTGCACCCACCGCCCGCGCCGCAGCCACTACCTGTTCCCGGGTGGCGGCCGGATTGCCCAGCGCGATGTTCTCCGCCACCGTGCCGCTGAAGAGGAAGGCCTCCTGCGTCACCATCACCACGGCCCGGCGCAGGTCCTGGTTGGACAGCTCGCGCAGTTCCACCCCGTCCAGCGTCAGCGAACCGGAGGTGACGTCGTAGAACCGCGCGATCAGTTTGGCCAGGGTGGACTTGCCGGCGCCGGTCTGGCCGACGACGGCGACCGTCTGGCCCTCGGGAATCGTCAGGTTGAGCGCCGGCAGCACCACAGGCCCGCCGGCGTAGGCGAATTCGACGTTGCGGAATTCAATCCGCCCGGTGGCCCGCGGCAGGGGCACGGGGTGCCGCGGCGGCAGCACCGTGGGCACCTCCTCCAGCAGCCCGGAGACCTTCTCCAGCGCCGCGGCGGCGGACTGAAAGGCGCTGTAGAACATTGCTATCTGTTCCACGGGCTGGAAGATGCGCTTGGCATAGAGCAGGAGGGCCACCAGCACGCCGACATCCAGGCCACCGCCGAGCACGCGGAAGCCGCCCACCAGCAGCAGCAGTCCCACGGTCAGGTTTCCTACCAGCACCAGCGAGGGCTGCAGGACGCCCATCAGGTTGATGCTGCGCCGCGTCGCCGTGCGGTAGTCCTCGGCCAGTTCGGTGTAGCGTTGCGCGTTGTCCCGTTCACGGCGGAAGGCCTTGACGGCACGGATTCCGGTCATGGTCTCCACGAAATGCACAATCAGCCGGGCCGAGACCACCCGGGAGGCCCGGAACGCCACCTGCGACCGCTTCTGGTACCAGCGGGCCACCACGGCGATCGGCACCGCGGCCACCAGGATCAGCAGGCCGGACCGCCAGTCCATGGCGGCGATCGTTATGGCCGTGAAGGCCATGAAGAGCGTCCCGGAGACCAGTTGCGTGACGCCGTTGTCCAGCAGTTCGCGCAGCGCTTCCAGGTCCGAGGTCTGCCGGGAGATGATCCGCCCCGAGGTGTATTTTTCGTGGAACTGAAGGCTCAGCCGCTGGGTGTGGCGGAAGACGCGCAGCCGCAGGTCCAGCAGCATCGCCTGGCTGAGCCGCGCGGTGGAGTACACATAGAAGGCCATCAGGGTGCCGGTGGCGACGGCGGCAGCCAGGTAGGCGCCGCCGGTGAGGATGAGCGGCAGGCGGTCCCCGGCCACCAGCGCCGGGAGCGCGTGGTCGATTCCGACGGCGATCAGCGCCGGCCCTGCCACGCGCGCGGCCTGGGCGAGCGCCACCAGGGCGATGGTCAGGATGAACGTGCCGCGTACCGGGCGGATCAGCGCTGCCAGCAGGCGCAGGGACCTGGCGCGGACGGCACGGCTGGCCGTCCGGTCCAGGTGGACGTTGTCTTCGCCGACGACACCGGTGACGGTGCTCATGGGCTTTCCTCCCCGGGCTCCTTGAGGGCCCCGGGCTCCTTCAGGGCTCCGAGTTCCTCGAGCAGCGGCTCCTCCTCGAGGCTGGCGATGACATGGCGGTAGTGTTCGCTGGAGGCCAGCAGCTGCGAATGCGTTCCGACAGCACTGATCCGTCCGGATTCGAGCAGTGCCACCCGGTCCGCCAGTGCCACGGTGGAGGGCCGGTGCGCGACGATCAGGGTGGTCGTATCCGCCAGCACTTCCCGCAGCCGGGCCGTGACCTGTTCCTCCGTGCGGACGTCCAGGGCGGAGAGCGGATCATCCAGGAGCAGCACCTGCGGCCGGGCTGCGATCGCCCGGGCCAGGGCGATGCGCTGGCGCTGCCCGCCGGACAGACTCAGGCCTTCCTCGCCGATCCGCGTATCGACGCCCTCCGGCAGCCGGTACGCGAACTGCGCCTGCGCGGTCTCCAGCGCCTCGGCCAGAACGGTTTCGGGACTTTCGCCGGGCTGCAGCCGGGCGCCGAGCAGTACGTTCTCCCGCACTGAGGTGGAGAAGAGCGTGGCGTCCTCGAACGCCACTGCGACCACCCGGCGCAGCGACTCCACGGAGTAGTCCCGAGTGTCGGCTTCGTCGATGGTGATCCTGCCGGAGCTCACATCATAGAGCCGGGGGACCAGCTGCAGCAGGGTGCTCTTGCCGGATCCGGTGACCCCCACCAGGGCCATGGTCTCCCCGGGCAGCAGCTGCAGCGTCACGCCGTCGAGCACCGGGGGCGAGCCGGGGCGTGCCTCCGGGTAGCTGAAGGTGACATCGTGGAAGCCCACGGCGCCGCGGACACCGCTGGCATCCCTGGGCCGGACCGGGTCAGCCAGATGGTTGGGCGTATCCATGACCTCGTAGTGCCGGTCGATCGCTGTCTTCGCAGTCAGCGTCATGCCCAGCAGCGGACCCAGGGATTCCACCGGCCCGGCGACGACCGCCGTCGTCGCAAAGAAGGCGACCAGCGCGCCCACGGTGAGCCGGCCGTCGGCGACGGCCACGATGCCGATGACCAGCGCGGCGCCGAGCGCCAGTTCGGGGATCGACAGGATCGCGGCCAGGAAGCGGGAGAGTGTGGCGGCCTTCCGGATCTCCGTGGTGCGCAGCAGCTCCGCCTGGCCGCGGAAATTCTCCAGCGCGTGGCGGCCTCGCCCAAAGGCCTTGAGCACGCGGATGCCGTGGACGGATTCCTCCACCGTGGTGGCCAGATCGCCGGCCTGGTCCTGGCTGAGCCGGGAGGCGGCTCCGTAGGCGGTGCGGAACTTGAAGCCGAAGTAGACAATGGGGACGGCAGCGGCCAGGAACACCAGCCCCAGCATCCAGTCGATCGAGAACATGACCGCCGTGCCGATAATGACGGTCACAGCACAGACCACCAGCATCAGCGCGCCGAAGGCCAGCCAGCGGCGGATCAGCCCCAGGTCCGCCATCGCGCGGGAGAGCAGCTGCCCCGAACCCCAGCGGTCGTGGAAGGCGACGGGCAGCTGCTGCAGGTGCCGGTAGAAGGAGGTCCGCATCCGGAATTCGACGTCGGTTGCCGGCGAAATCACGAACACTCGCCGCAGCGACACGAGCGCGGCTTCCAGCACGCCCAGTCCGGTGATGATTGCGACGGCCGTCCACAGCCGGGCCGGTTCGCCCGCCGGATGCAGCGAGGTATTGACCAGGTCCCGCAGCACCTGCGGAATAGCCAGTGCCACGATGCTGGCACCCAGCGCACTGACCAGGCCCAGGGTCCAGCGGGGCAGTAGCGGGCCCACATGCGGGCGCAGGCGGCCGATGGACGTCCGGACGGAGGTTTGCTGCGGCATGCGATCTTCTTCAAGGGTGCTGACCATGGTGGCGAATACGCCGTAGCAACCATCCTAGGCGAGCACCGGCAACTCCTACCGGGGCGTGAGCGTGAGCAGGACCGCCTCCGGGCGGCAGGCGAAGCGCACCGGGGCAAAGCGGGATGTACCGATGCCGGCGGAGACATTCAGCGGGACCGTGCGCCCGCCGTTCTCCCAGTCGGTCAGTCCCCGGGCGCGCCACGTGGGCAGATCGCAGTTGCTGACCAGCGCGCCGTAGCCCGGGATGCAGAGCTGGCCGCCGTGGGTGTGCCCGGCCAGGATCAGGTCGGCCCCGTCGTCGGTGAAATAGTCCAGCACCCGTTGGTAAGGCGCGTGCGCCACGGCGATGCGGACGTTCGGCGCCGCATCCGAGGTGGTTGAACCGTTCGGGTAGCCCGTGTAGCGGTCACGGTCCAGGTGCGGATCGTCGACCCCGGTGAAGTCCAGGCGCAGCCGGTCCACGACCAGGGACTGGTGCCGGTTGGACAGGTCGATCCAGCCGGCCTCACCGAAGGCCCGGTGCATTTCCCGCCACGGCAGCTCCCGGGGTTCCTCCTTGGGCAGCCGGGACGGGCCCAGCAGATAGGCTGCAGGGTTCTTCAGCCGCGGCGCGTAGTAGTCATTCGATCCGGGAACGAAGACTCCCGGGACGTTCAGCAGCGGCGCCAGCGCGTCCAGCACCGGGCCGACGGCTTTGGGATGGCTGAGGTTGTCCCCGGTGTTGACGACGAGGTCCGGCTCAAGTTCCGCCAGCCCGCGCAGCCACCGGGCCTTGCGCTTCTGGCCGGGGATCATGTGGATGTCGGACAGGTGCAGGACCTTCAGCGGACCCCGGCCGGACGGCAGGATGGCCAGGGTCTCCTCCCGAAGGCCGAACCAGTTGCGTTCGACAACGGCCCCGTAGGCTGCCGCCACCGCGCCCGCCGCCAACGTGAAGCCGGCGGCGCGGCCGATGACCGCCACCGTGGAGGAAGGCAGGCTTGCGCTGCGCACGGCACCGGCGGGCATTAGTCGTTGCCGCCGGAGTTGCCGCGGCCGGAGTTGTTGCCGTTATTCGACTGCGACGGTGCCCGATTGTTGTTGTTGTTGTTCGAGCCCCCATTGACCACGCTGGCGGGCGGTTCCTGGAATTCCGCCGCCGGGTAGAGGCCGACGACCTTCTGCATATAGCGCTGCCAGGACGGGCCGGCGATCAGCGAGCCGTCGATCTCATCGTAGGTGCGGCCGCCGATCTGCTTGTCGTCCAGGGGCTCCACACCGGAGACGTGGTTGCCCAGCCAGGAAGCGGTCGCCAGCCCGGTGGTGTAGCCCACGAACCAGGTTTGCGAGCGGAAGTCATTGGTACCGGTCTTGCCGGCAGCCGGTGCACCAATGCCCAGCTGCCAGCCGGAGCCGCGCTCCATGACCGACTCCAGACCCATGTTCACGCCCTGGGCAACCTCCGGCTTGATCGCCTGCTCACAGTTCACGCCGGGAACCGGATAGCTCTTGCCGGTGAAGTCGGTGACTTCGGTCAGCGCGTTCGGGGCACAGTACTTGCCGTTGGCCGCGAAGGCCGCGAAGGAACTGGCCATGGCCAGCGGGGCAACGTCGGTGGCGCCCAGCAGGTTAGCCAGGATGGTCGGATCGACCATTTCCTCCGTCGGTTCACCGTTCGCACCGGGAACGCCCCATTTGCCCTGGTGCACCCCGATGTCGTTGGCGAGTCCGTGGATCCGGCACAGGTCCAACTGCTTGGCGCTGGCGAAGGTGATCGTGTTCAGCGAGTTGGTGATGCCGTTGAGGACGGTGTCGTGCCGGTAGTTCTCGTTGTTGTAGTTCTGGAAGCTGTACGGCGTGCCCTGGGTGAGGGTTCCGCCGGGAATGCAGCTGGCCTGCCACTGGGTGCCGGCCGGGTAGCTGCGCACCGTGCCGTTGACGCTGGCGTTCAGCGGCTTGCCGGCATCCAGCCACGCAGCCAAGGTGAACGCCTTGTACGTGGAGCCCGGCTGGAAGCCGCCGGCGCCGGAGAGCGGCTTGCTCGGATCCCCATTGAAGTACTGGTCCACGTTGTAGTTGACCGTGGTGTTGCCGTGGGCCTGCGTCGGGTTGTAGTTGGTGTTCTGCGCCATCACCAGGATCTTGCCGGTGCCCGGTTCCACGGTGACCATGGAGTGGCCAACCTCGGGAGCGCTGGTGTTGACGTCGGCGGTGGCGTTGATGGCCTCCTGCGCAGCGGACTGCAGGCGGGGGTCCAGCGTCGTCTTGATCGTGAGGCCGCCGCGGTACAGCAGCTTCTGGCGGTCTTCCCGGGTTTCACCGAAGGCCGGGTCCGCCAGGATGAGGTTCTGCACATAGTCGCAGAAGTAGGCAGCACTGCCGGCGGCAACGCAGCCGTTCAGCACCGGCGTCAGGTTCAGTCCCAGATCGGTGGCTGCGGCGGCGTCGTGTTCATCCTGCGTGATGCTGCCCGTCCGGAGCATGGCAGCGAGCACCACGTTGCGGCGTTCCAGCGCCAATTCGGGGTTGCCGGTGGGGCTGTAGAGGCTAGGGCCGTTGACCAGGCCGGCCAGCAGGGCGGACTGCGGAATGTTGAGCTGGCTGGCGGGGATGCCGAAGAAGTACTTGGCCGCGGCCTCGATGCCGAAGGTGGTGCCGCTGAAGGGAACGATGTTCAGGTAGCCGGCAAGGATCTCCTCCTTGCTCAGCTTCTTCTCCACAGCGATGGCCAGCTTCGCCTCGCGCAGCTTGTCACCCATGTCCTTGGTGCCGCTGATGGTCAGGTTGTCGGTTTCGCCTGAGCGCAGGCTCGAGTCGATCAGGACATTGTTGACATACTGCTGGGTGATCGTGGAGGCGCCGCGCAGGGTGCCGGACCGGGCGTAGCCCACCAGCGCACTCGTGATGCCCTGCAGGTCGACGCCGCCGTGTTCATAGAAACGGGAATCCTCGATGGCCAGGATGGCATCCTGCATCGTCTGGGATACTTCCGCCAGCGGAACCGGCTCCCGGTTCTCGGCATAGATGGTGGCAATCAGCGACCCGTCCTTGGCCAGGACTTCGGACGGCTGCGAGAGCGCGCCGAGTTCCAGCTCCGCGGGGAGCTGTTCGAAGAAATCGATCGACGCTGTCGCGCCCGTGCCTGCCGCTGCCGCACCAGGGACCAGCAGCCCGGCCACCAGGACGCCGCTGAGAGCGCTGACGCCGAGGAAGCCGAAGATTTTGCCCACGGTGGTAGCAGTGTCAAAAATGGGTGATTTACGTGCCGCCATGCGCTCCAGTTTAGCGGCAGCGGCTAGGCTTTGATTCATGACCAAATGGGAGTACGCCACAATTCCGCTCATCATCCACGCAACGAAGCAGATTCTGGACCAGTGGGGAGAGGACGGCTGGGAGCTCGTCCAGGTCGTTCCCGGCCCGGACGGTTCGGGCCTGGTTGCCTATCTTAAGAGGGAGAAGAACTAGCCGTGGGAGCACCGATTTCAGCCGTAGAACAGCGTCTGGAGGAACTGGGCCTGAGCCTTCCCGAGGTCGCCGCTCCCGTGGCCGCGTACGTGCCTGCAGTGGTCAGCGGAAGCTATGTATACACCTCGGGCCAGCTGCCGTTCATTAATGGCGAACTCCCAGCTTCGGGCAAGGTCGGCGCCGGCGTTTCGCCCGAGGATGCCAAGAATCTGGCCGCCGCCTGCGCCGTCAATGCCCTGGCCGCTGTCAAGGCGCAGATCGGAGACCTGGACCGCATCACCCGGATCGTCAAGGTAGTCGGCTTCGTGGCATCGGATCCGTCCTTCACCGGACAGCCCGGCGTGGTCAACGGCGCCTCCGAACTGCTGGGCAAGGTCATGGGCGAGGCCGGCGCGCACGCACGTTCCGCCGTCGGTGTGGCTGTGCTGCCGCTGGACGCCCCCGTAGAGGTGGAACTGATTGCCGAGTTCCAATAGCTCCGTGAACCGGCGGCTCTTTCCGCTGTCCGCGGACCAGTCCGGGGCGGCGGAAAGCTGGATCGAGCACGGCGAGCGCACCCCCCTGAAGGCCCGGCCGGCAGCTTCGGTGGTCCTGCTCCGGGACGCGCCGGCCGGCGTCGAAACCTACCTTGGATACCGCACCGGCCGGTCCCCGCTGGGGACCGTCGCCTTTCCGGGCGGCAGCCTGGAGGAATCGGATGACGACGACATCCCCTGGTTCGGTCCGCCGCCCGCCGTGTGGGCCAGGAGCCTGGGCATCGAGGATCATCTGGAAGCCCGCCGGTACGTCCTGGCGGCCATCCGCGAGCTGTTCGAGGAAACCGGCATCCTGCTGGCCGGGCCGGATTCGGCGACGATGATCGAGGGCAGGCAGCGGGATGAGTGGATGCCGGTCCGCGAGGCCATCGCGGTCCAGGAGAGTACCTTCGCCGAGATGCTCAAGCGCCGCGGTCTGGGCGTGCGTACCGACCTGCTCAAGCCGCTGTCCCACTGGATCACGCCGGACTTCGCCCACCGCCGCTTCAACACCCGCTACTTCGCCGCCGTGCAGCCGGTGAACCAGCAGACCAGCCTGCTGGCCGGCAAGGGCGTCTGGGCGCAATGGTGCTGCGCCGCGCAGGTGATTGCCGACCGCAGCACCACGGCGCTGGGGGACCTGATCGGCCAACCGGATACCGTCGGCCGGACGCTGAGCGAACTGACGGTGCCTGCCGTGGAAATCATGCTGGAGAAGATCGGCTCCGCCCGCGGCTGCATCGCCTATCTGTCGCATAAGCGTCCGATCAGGACTTTCCAGCCGGACCTGGTGGTCCGGGATGGAAAGTACTACCTCGAGGTCGAAGCTTCGACACTCACGGAAGGCGGTTCCGTCCAACGCGGCCGCTGACGGAACCGACCGAAGTTAAGGAACGACGCCGGCGCCCTCCTTGCGGGAGCACCGGCGTCGTGCCGTTGTTGTCAGGCCGGGTGTGGCGTTACCGCGAGCGCTGGCGCAGCCGCTGGATGTCCAGGATCACCACGGCGCGGGCTTCGAGGCGGAGCCAGCCGCGCTGGACGAACTCGGCCAGGGCCTTGTTCACGGTTTCGCGGGAGGCGCCTACCAGCTGGGCGAGCTCCTCCTGGGTAAGCTCGTGGGCCACCAGGATGCCGTCCGTGGCCGGGCGGCCAAAGCGGTCCGCCAGGTCCAGCAGCGCCTTGGCGACACGGCCGGGTACGTCGGAGAAGACCAGATCAGCCAGGGACTCGTTGGTCCGGCGCAGGCGGCGGGCCAAGGCCTGGAGCAGCTGGACGGAGACCTCGGGGCTGGTCTCGATGACCTTGCGCAGGTTCTCGTGCCGCAGACCGGCCAGGCGGGTTTCCGATACGGCCGTCGCGGTGGCGTTGCGCGGGCTCGGATCGAACAGAGCCATCTCGCCGAACAGTTCACCGGGGCCGAGGATGGCGACGAGGTTTTCGCGGCCATCAGGGGAGGTGCGGCCCAGCTTGATCTTTCCGGACACGATGAAATACAGCTGGTCGCCCTGGTCGCCTTCCCGGAAGACAGACGCGCCGCGGGACAGATCAACTTCGGTCAGCTCATCCGTCAGGGCGGCGAACACCTCGTCTCCGAGCGAAGCGAACAACGGCGCCCGGCGCAGTATCTCAATATCCATGAATTCTCCTGGTCCTCTACTTGCTCGGCTGTCGGCTCTACCCCCATTTTGCCGTACAACTGCCGATTTGTGGCATTTGCCACTCACTTATCCGCTCAATCAACGCGTGTATTAGATGATTTATTCCTTGGCGGAAATCTGTCCTGATACGTTGCGAGCCGCTTTCGTCCGCCTTTCAGCTTAGGGCATTAGACTCAGAGCCCAGTGATCGCCTGCCCAAACGCCGTGGGAGCCCGGCCGGCGGCCCGTGAAAACCGTTGGGAGCATGCTTCGTGTTTGAGTTCACCGTCCTGGATATCCTGCTGCTCCTGCTCCTGCTGGGGTACTTGATTGCCGGGCTGCGGAACGGCTTCCTGGTCACGCTCGGCGGCATCGTGGGCTTCGCGGCCGGCGCTGTCGCGGCCTTCTTCGCGATCCCGCTGGTCAGCACCCTGGTTCCCGGCGACGGCTGGCGGCTGACCGCGATCATCGCGACCGCCGTCGTGCTCATCATCGTGGGACAGGCACTGGGCGCGGGATTCGGGGGAGCGATCCGGCGCTGGATGGACTTCCCGCCGCTGCGCCTGATGGACCGGCTGCTGGGCGGTGCCATGAACGTCGTCGTGGCCGCGCTGGTGCTCTCGATGCTCGCGTTCAGCGTCGGCAGCCTCGGTGTCCCATTCATTTCCCAGCAGATCGCCGCGTCCCGGGTGATTACGGGCATCGACGCGGCAACGCCGGATCCGGTCAAGGCCTGGCTGGCGCAGCTGCGGTCCATCGTCGTCCAGGACGGAATTCCCAAGGTTATCGAGGGCGTCGCCCCGGCTGAGCCGGTCACCATCCCCGATGCGAACGTCGACACGCCCGCGCTGAACCAGGCTGCGGAGTCGGTGCTGCGCATCGCCGGCACCGCGTTCCAGTGCGGCCAGAACCAGACAGGATCCGGGTTCGTCGCAGCCCCGGAACGCGTGATCACCAACGCCCACGTGGTGGCAGGGGTCAACGAGCCGGTGGTGGAGGTGCCCCGCGGTGCAGCGCTGCCCGCCCGCGTGGTGTACTTCGACGCTGTCAGCGACCTGGCGGTGCTGGCCGTCGACGGGCTGGAGGCCAGGCCGCTGCCCCTGGGGCAACCGCTGCCGGCCGGCTCCCCCGCCGCATTCGCGGGCTACCCCGCCGGCGGTCCGCTGCAGCTGGACGCCGCCAGCGTCCAGGGAATGTCCGATGTCTTCGTGCAGAACATCTATGGAGCGGAGCCCAGCGCTCTGGAAATCTATACGCTGGCGGCGGACGTCCAGCAGGGCAACTCCGGCGGCCCGCTGCTGGACCAGCAGGGCCGCGTGGCCGGGGTCATTTTCGCCCGGGCCACTGAAAACAGCCAGGTGGGCTATGCGCTGTCGCTGGCCGAACTGGCGCCAGTCGCGGTCCAGGCACCCGCGCTGAGCGAAACGGTGTCCGCCGGGCAGTGCATCCGGGGGTAGCGGACAGCAGGGCCGGAGAGCAGGGCCGGACAGCAGCAAGGCCCCGGAACAATGTCCGGGGGCCTTGCGGCAGCTGTTGCCCTGCAGCCCTTCCGCCTGCTTCGCTTCCGCCCTGTCGGGCGGGGCGCTACTTGCGCATGTTCGCGGCGATCTGCTGCATGACGGTCGTGTCCGCCAGCGTGGAGGCATCGCCGATCTCGCGGCCTTCGGCCACGTCCTTGAGCAGGCGGCGCATGATCTTGCCGGAACGGGTCTTCGGCAGTTCGGGAACCACCAGGATGTGGCGCGGCTTGGCGATCGGGCCGATTTCCTTGCCCACATGGCTGCGCAGTTCCTGAACGATTTCCTCACCGGAATCGACGGCGTCACCGCGCAGGATGACGAAGGCGACCACCGCTTCGCCGGTGGTCTCGTCGCTGGCGCCGACGACGGCGGCCTCCGCCACCGAGGGATGGCTCACCAGGGCGGACTCGATCTCCGTGGTCGAGAGGCGGTGGCCGGAGACGTTCATGACGTCGTCGACCCGGCCGAGCAGCCAGATGTCGCCGTCCTCGTCCTTCTTGGCGCCGTCGCCGGCGAAATACATGTTCTCGAAGCGGGACCAGTAGGTCTCCTTGAACCGCTGCGGGTCGCCCCAGATGCCGCGCAGCATGGCCGGCCAGGGCTCACTGACCACCAGGTAACCGCCGGAGCCGTTGGGCACCGGCTGGCCCATCTCGTCGACTACGTCCACGGCGATACCGGGCACCGCAACCTGGGCGGAGCCGGGCTTGGTCTCGGTCACGCCGGGCATCGGTGCGATCATGTGCGCTCCGGTTTCAGTTTGCCACCAGGTATCCACGATCGGGGCCGGCTCGGACTTGCGGCCGCTGTTGGCGCCGATTACCCGGCGGTACCACATCCAGGCTTCGGGATTGATGGGTTCGCCGACCGAACCCAGCACGCGGATGGATGACAGGTCGTACTTGCCCGGGATGTCCTCGCCCCACTTCATCATGGTGCGGATGGCGGTGGGGGCGGTGTAGAGGATGGAGACCTTGTACTTCTCCACGATCTCCCACCAGCGGCCCTGGTGCGGGGAATCCGGCGTGCCCTCGTACATCACCTGGGTGGCACCGTTGATCAGCGGGGCATAGGCCACGTAGCTGTGGCCGGTGACCCAGCCGATGTCCGCCGTGCACCAAAAGACATCCGTCTCCGGCTTCAGGTCGAAGGTGTTCAGGTGCGTGAACGCGGTCTGCGTCAGGAAGCCGCCGGTGGTGTGCAGGATGCCCTTGGGCTTGCCGGTCGTGCCGGAGGTATACAGGATGAACAGCGGGTGCTCGGAATCGTGGCCGACGGCGGTGTGCTCCGCGCTGGCGGTTTCGACGACGTCGTCCCACCACAGGTCGCGGTCCTCGGTCCAGTCCACGGGTTCGCCGTTGCGCTTGACCACGACGACGTTGGTTACCGTGTGCAGGCCAGCGGACAGTGCCTCGTCGACCGCCGGCTTGAGCGGGCTGGGCTTGCCGCGGCGCCAGGTGCCGTCGGAGGTGACCACGAGCTTGGCCTCGGCGTCGTTGATGCGGCTGCGCAGCGCGTCCGCCGAGAAGCCGCCGAATACGACGGAGTGCACCGCGCCGATGCGCGCGCAGGCCAGCATGGTGATGACGGCCTCCGGAATCATCGGGAGGTAGACGGCTACCCGGTCGCCCTTGTGCACGCCGAGGGATTCGAAGGCGTTGGCGGCTTTCCTGACTTCTTCGGCCAATTGGGCGTAGGTGTAGGTGCGGGTATCGCCTGGCTCGCCCTCGAAGTAAATGGCCACCCGGTCGCCGTGGCCGGCCTCGACGTGGCGGTCCAGGGCGTTGTAAGCGGCGTTGATGGTGCCGCCGACGAACCATTTCGCGAAGGGCGGGTTCGACCAGTCGAGAGTCTGCGTGAAGTCCGTGTCCCAGGTCAGCAGCTTACGGGCCTGTGCGGCCCAGAAGGCAACGCGGTCGGCGTCGGCTTCCTGGTAGGTGGCGGCCGTGGCAACGGCGTTGGCCGCGAACTCCTCGGACGGTGCGAACTTACGGTTCTCGTGCAGGAGGTTTTCGAGCGCGTCGCCGTGTGTCGCCGTCGAGGCGTTGTTCTCAGACATATCTGACCCTTCACTAGCTTGGTTGCGGCTGTTCCATCGCACGGTCCGGCGCCGGTGGGTCCGTCGGCCCGCACTTTTATGTTCTACATCACATTAGCCCCGCACGGACAATGGGGTGTGTCCGGAATCACGCGGCCAGCCGTGAAAGGACGTATTTATGCGGCGAACGGTCGGCGGGACCCCATGGCAGAGGCGCCTGTGCTGTCGAACGTCTGCGGCGTTTACTAGTGTGGAGGCAGAGCAACTAAGTACCAGACCCCCGGCGCCCCGGCGGCCGGCTGCACAGTCGGCGCGGTGGAGCCGCAACCGCTGCACAGGCACGGGGGGGGCGACGAACGGAGACTTGAGATGACCGAGCCGTATTCAAAGGACCAGGCCGATCCGCGTCCGGGTCCGTTCCAGCAGGCTTCATCCGGGCCGGGGGCGTCCAGCGTGGACGGCGACGGCCGGACCGGTGGCCGGACCGCTTCCCCCGGCCACAGCGAAGCGGTCACAGGCCCCTTCACGGTGCGCGACATTGCGGTCTTTGCCTCGGTGTTCGTGATGCTTGTCGGTTCCGTGCTTCCGTTCTTCATCGTGCGCGGATTCGTCGGCAATCTCTGGAACTCTGTTTCCCTGTTCTTCCTGGGCATCGGTATCCTGCTGCCGCTGGTGGTCGTCGCGCTGTTCGCCTTCCGCCGGCTGCGCCCGGCGTCGAGACTGCGCGTTGGTTCCCTGTCTGTTGACCAGTTCGCTTCCGTGGTTGCGGTCCTGGCCTTCGCCTTCTTCTTCCTGCAGACAGTGTCCAGCTACAGCGTCGGTGCGCTGGTTGCGCTGGTTGGATCCTTTGGACTGCTGGGCAGTACGACGGCGGCACCGCACCTGCCGCGGTTCGCCGCGGATTTCGCCGGCCGGCAGGAAATCCCGGCCCATGTGGTCGCCCGGGACGCAGTTCCGGCGCAGCCGAAGCCGGGACAGCCCCGGGCAGGTGCGGCGGCTAAGACGGGTGCGGCGGCCAAGGCGCCGCACGGGCATCACCACGAATTCGTCAAGCACGACCGCCCGGTCCAGCCCCATCCGTCCCCCTCCCAGCAGGGCAGCATCCCGGTCGATGAATACCAGGTGCGCCATCCCCACGAACACCATGCCCACGGTGTCCGCGGGCAGGACAAACGAGGCGCGGGGTCCGGTACAGCCGCAGGGGCCACAGCCGCCGGAGCTGCAGTTGCTGGAGCCGCAGGCGCAGCCGACGCCAGCCACAAGGACGCCGGCCAGAAGGGCGCCGGGCATCCGGACGCGCATGCCCACGGGGGCGAGCGCCAGCAGCAGGACGGCCAGGCCTTCCACCGGGAGCACGAAGCCGGAATCTTCTCCGACCAGCGCGGCACGCCGGCCACCGACTCCAGCGCGCCGCTGCCGTATTCGGCCGAAGAGGACTTCGGCCCCGAGGAGGCACATTTCCGCCCGGCAGGAACCGCGGCCGGCACGGCGGCTGCTGCGGACGAGCGGGCCGCCGGGACAGCAGCCCCGGCCGGATCCGGTGCGTCCGCACCGGTACCAGGTGCGGTTTCCGGCGGAGCCGCGCCGGCAACGGATCAGGAAGCCCGGCCGCTGCCGGCGGAAAGCCGGGAACAGCGCCCGTCGGAGGGCGCCGGGCGCGGCACGGTGGCCGATGCCACCGCCGTCGATCTTCCGCGCGTCGAACAGCAGGCCTCTGAATCATTCAGCGCCACCATGGAAGCCGCCGAAGAGGAGCCCGTTTACGAGGCGTTCTGGGTCGCCGTGCCGGAACCGCGTCCGGTGATCGACGAGCGGACCGGCGCGGTGATCTTCACCGCGGAGCCGGGCCGCTGGCTGCTCGTGCTGCAGGACCGCGGGGACGAATACCTGGTGAAGGAACAGGACGCTATCGATCCGGCCACCGGGCAGCCCATCGACGGGACCGGCACCGGCATCGGCGTCATGCGGAATATCACCAACCTGGAGCGCGGTTAGCCGCCGCCGTTCCGAAAGGCAGCAACTGTGTCCGCAGGACCCGTGAAACCATCCGCCAGCGGCAAGGCGGACGCCTCGCCGCTGGCGCTCAAGCGCCGGGCCCGCCGCATCAACCGCGAACTGGCCGAGCTTTATCCGTATGCTGTGGCGGAGCTGGATTTCAGCAATCCCTTCGAACTGCTGGTGGCCACCGTGCTGTCCGCGCAGACCACGGACGTGCGGGTCAACTTGACCACGCCCGCGCTGTTCGCCAAGTATCCGGATGCCCGGGCCCTGGCGGAGGCGGACGAGGCCGAGCTGCAGGAGATGATCAAACCCACCGGGTTCTTCCGCGCCAAGTCGCGCAGCCTGCTGGCCCTGGCCAACCGCATCGTCGACGAGTTCGACGGCCAGGTGCCGGGCACGCTCAAGGATCTGGTGACCCTGCCCGGCGTTGGCCGCAAGACCGCCAACGTCGTGCTGGGCAATGCTTTTGGTATCCCCGGCATCAGCGTGGACACGCATTTCGCCCGCCTGGCCAAACGATTCGGCTGGACCAGCTCCACGGATCCCGTGAAGATCGAAATGGACGTGGCGGAGCTGTTCGAGCCCAAGGACTGGACGATGGTTTCCCACCGGGTGATCTTTCATGGAAGGCGGGTATGCCACGCCAGGAAGCCGGCCTGCGGAGCCTGCGCCGTGGCTCCGTGGTGTCCCTCCTACGGAGAGGGCGAGACTGACCCGGACAAGGCAAAGAAACTGCTCAAGTACGAACTGGCCCCGGGCCGTGAAGACCTTCTGGCCAGGATGCGGGCAGGGGAGACGCGGAGTCAACTGCGGGCCGCGGGCTTCGGGTTGGGAGCATGACGGCCCGGGCGGACCTGCAGCGGCTGGCGGACGGGGCTGCACTTGGCGGGACTCCGGTCAGGGCCGATGAACGCTGGCAGCTGTTCAAAATCGATCCCGCCACGGCGCGGAAAGCCGCGGTCCTGATGCTCTTCGGCACCCTTGACGACATGCCCGCTGAGTACCACGCCGAGGCTGTGCCGGACGATCTGGATCTGCTCCTGGTGGAACGGGCAAGTACCCTGAACGCCCATCCCGGCCAGATCGCGTTTCCCGGCGGCGGTATCGACCCGGAGGACGAGGGCCCGGTGGCTGCCGCGCTCCGGGAAGCGGTGGAGGAGACCGGCCTGGACCCCACGGGGGTCGACATTCTGGGGCCGCTGCCGGAAATCGGACTTCCGGTCAGCAACTTCATGGTGACACCCGTGCTGGCGTGGTGGGCTTCGCCGTCGCCTGTGGACGTTGTCGACTATGCCGAGTCAGCCCAGGTTTTCCGCGTCGCCGTTGCGGACCTGCTGAACCCCGCGAACCGGCGGACCGCAGTCATCCATCGGTTCGGACGTACCAGCCGCAGCGCCGCCTTCCTGGTCAACGGCATCGTCGTCTGGGGGTTCACCGGAATGGTTCTGGACCAGCTTTTCGACCAGCTGGGCTGGACCATTCCCTGGGATGACACAGTGGAAATTCCCGCTCCCGTCTAACGGGTCCTCTCACGGGGTCCGAGCTGGAGCCTACTCCCGCGCTGCGCCGTGGTTCGATGCTGTCCGTGCGGGCCCTGCCGCCGCCGCCGCCGGTGCTGCTGCCGTCTCCCGGGCGGCGGGCAGGACCGCGGGTGGCCGGATCCCGGCTGCGCCGGCCGGCTTGGCGGTGTCGGCACGGCCGGCGCCGGTCTTCGCCGGTGCGGACTGTGCCCAGTAGGTTGAGGGTACATTGGCCGCAGTGACCACTTTCTCGATCCGGTCGTACCCTTCGCCGGCCAGATTGACGACGCGTCCCACCCGGCTCTCGCTGTCCGCGACATTCCTGACCAGATAGGCGGACTGGCCCACAATGTTGAATTTGTCCGACACCGCGAACCTGCCCGGAAGACGCTTGATGCCGGCCTTCACGACCGCTTCCCCGAGCATCTTGGTGGGGCCGTCCACCAGGAATTTGAAGCTGGTGCCCTTCAGGAATCCGTCCGCAACGGTCACGGCCGGAGCGAGCCGCTGGACCGCGGGACTGTCCTTCACGGCCCTGGCCTTGTGGACGAGCGGTTGCACCTTGCCCGCGGAGGCGATGACCAGGGCGGCCGGCTTCAGCGCCGGCAGTCCGCCCAGCCGGGCCGACACGCCGGCCGTGAGGCCGCGCAGTGAGGCCGCGCAGTGGCTGGAGCCGGGCAGCTGCCGCAGCAGCGGCACCGGCCAGCCGCGCCAGAATGGACCCGGCGACAGCGGCCACACGGGCGATCTGCGCCCCGAGTCCGGCGGCCGCCAGCGCCGCGGCGAGGCCGCCGGTGGCCGCGGTGGCAACGGCTCCGACGACGGCGTGAACGGCGGCAAGGGCAGCGAACTGGGCAATTTCCCAGCCCAGCTGTGCCCGGGCGTCATCAACCTCACCGGCGTAGGCGCTGCAGGCCTCCGCCAGTTCCCGGCACGCGCCAGCCAACTGTCCGGCAGCGTCCGCGGTTCCGGTATGCCGTTCACGCACCAGGTCGATGTCCGCGGCCCGAAGACCCTCAAGGGCGACGGAGGCAGCAGACAGGGACCCGGAGACCGCAGCGTCCAGGGCATCCGCCAGCGCGGTCCAGCCGGCCGCCGTCGTTCGCAACCGCTCGGTGTCGGCAGTGGGCCAGACTAGCCCCGCGGCGTTGGCGATGACATCCCACATCCACGGCGGATCGCCGGCAATCCGCCGTTGGCGCTCGGCGGTGTGGGCAGGCAGGTTTCGGCCGGAACGGCCACAGCGGACTGGAACAACGAACTGGTGCCCTGGGAAACGGCATGTTCGGTGTGGAGGTAGTTCCCGGCGGCGGCATTCATGACCCCGACCGTTGATCCCGCGGCCAAGGTCAGGTCCGTCAGGACCCGGATGACGTCGCCTGCTGCAGGATCGTAGTCCTGTGCCCAGGCCACACCTACGGAATCCCAGCCGGACATGCTGGCCGAACCTGCCAGGCAGCCGAGCGCCGTTTCCACCGCGCTTTTGACTGTCCCGTGCCCGTGCGCGACATGCCGGGCCGAATCCATGTACCGCTCGGTGTCGATGGTCAGGATTGCCAACGTTGCCCCTTCTGCTCGATTCCCTGGTCATCTCGAACCTAGGACGCGCGGCAGGCAGGCGCCATGCCCGTGGGCGCAATTGTGGATAACCGGGCTACTTGGCATCCGCGTAGGAGTCCACGACGGAAACATTGACGGCAAATTCAATGGGTATCCGGCCGAACATCAGCCGCGTGGCTGTGGCCGCCGCCTCGGTGACATGGCGGCATGCTTCGTCAACGCGGTCGGCAGGCACATGCAGCATGACCTCGTCGTGGAGGAAGAAAACCAATTCGCCTGTGGCGGTGCCGTCCGCCGCCGAGGCGCGGAGCCGGCGTCGTAATTCGCCCAGCCAGCACAGGGCCCATTCGGCGGCGCTGGCCTGGACCACGAAGTTGCGGGTGAAGCGGCCGCGGGAGCGGGCCATGGCCTCGGCCCGCTGCTGTTCCTGGGCGGTCGTGCTGTGCTGCGACCGGCGCCAGCTGTCCGAAGGCGGCGGACAGCTGCGCCCCAGATGGCTGCTCACCACCTGTCCCGCCGCGCCAGCGCGGGCGGCGCGTTCGACGGCGTCGATCGCTTTGGGATAGGTGCGCGCTAACTGTGGCATCAGCCGGCCGGATTCGCCCGTGGTCGCACCGTACATGGCGCCAAGCATCGCTACCTTGGCCTTGGCCCGGTCGCCGCCGAAACCCTGGGCGGCGATGCCGGCATACAGATCCCTGCCTTGCGCGGCCTGCGCGAGCTGCGAGTCCTGCGCCAGCGCGGCCAGCACCCGCGGCTCCAGCTGGGCCGCGTCCGCAACGACCAGCCGATGCCCGGGATCCGGGCGGACGGCGTCGCGGATCAGCTTGGGAATCTGCAGCGCGCCGCCGCCGCGGGTCGCCCAGCGGCCGGAAACCACCCCGCCCACGACGTATTCGGGCCGGAACCTCCCGTCCTCGACCCAGGCGTCCAGCCACGCCCAGCCATTGGCGGCCAGCAAGCGGGAGAGCTTTTTGTATACCAGCAGCGGGGCAATGGCCGGATGGTTCTGCTCCCGGAGTTCCCAGGTCCGGGTCGTCCTGACTTCGATGCCGGCGCGGTGCAGCGCCCGCAGCACTTCCTGCGGCGAATCCGGATTCAGCGCCGGATTGTTCAGCAGGGTCCGCAATTCGGCGGCCAGCCGCTCAAGCTTCTCCGGCCGCAGGCCGTCCCGCGGGCGCGGACCCAGCAAGCCGGTCAGGATCCGGTCGTGGATGTCGGCCCGCCAGGGCAAGCCGGTGTGCTGCATTTCCGCCGCGATCAGTGCCCCCGCGGATTCCGCCGCAAGCAGCAGCGCCAGCGGACTGCGGCGGACGGACCGGGAGACGGCTTCCTGCTGCGCCGCGAATTCCCGCACCAGTTCCTCCAGCGGCATGCCGCGCGGCGGGGCCACATCATCGAACAACGCGTACTGGTCCGGCGCCGGCGGCAGCGGCGGCAGCTGGCGGGGCAGCAGTTCGTCCGGTTCCTCAGCCGGCGCGGCGTGCAGGCCGGAGATGTAGGAAGTGGGCGCGGCATAGACGGAACAGGCAAGGATGGCACGGACCAGGACCACGTCGTGGCAGCGCTCGACCGTTACGTTCCGGCGCAGCAGCTGCGGATACCAGTCCCGGGTGTTTTCCCACACCCAGCGAAGCGGTTGCCTGCGCTCGCGGGCTTCGGCCTCATAGCGGGCGGCGGTTTCGGGCAAGCGGCCGGCAGGTACGACGGCGACCGGCCCGGTGGGCGCCCCGGCGGCGTCCGTGGGCTGCAGATAGGCAGCGGGTGCCTCCTCGCCGGCCCCGGCCTTGGCCGCTGCTTCCGGCGACGGGGCGGCTGAGGAGGCGGCCTTGGCTGAAGCGGCGACGACCAGGAACATGTCCTTCATTCTCCCTGCTCCCGCTGCCGGGCGTGGCATCTGGGCGGGGCATCTGGACGGGCACCCGGGCAGCGGACTTGTCCTCCACAGGCGGGATGCCTCAGGGATGTGTCCACATGCAGCTGTCCGGCGTTGTCACTCCCGTCGGTCCGGCACCACGCTGGGGACATGGCAGAATCACATTCCTGGCTACCGCAGACCGAACCCGGCGGAGCAGTGCTCATCACGGGATCGGACTATCTCAAGGATGAGGTCGCCCGCATCGCCGCCGCAGCGGCGGTCCCTTTGACGATGCTGCCGAGGCTGCAGGACGCCCACCTGGCTGACGGGCGGATCCTGCTGGTCGGCAGTGACCAGGCCGCAGCCGGCGTCCGGCCAGGGCCGGTGATCCTGATGGGCACGGCGGAGGACGGGGAACGCCTCTGGGAGCTGGCGGCCCGGATGGGCGCAGAGCGGGTTGCGGTCCTGCCGGAGGCGGCCGGCTGGCTGGCGGAACACCTGAGCCGGTCCGCCAGCCGCAGCGTACGGGGAAGCGTTGTGGGAATGGTTGGCGGGGCGGGCGGGGCAGGGACGTCCACGCTGAGCTGCTGGCTGGCACATGCGGCCGGAGAACTGGGGCATCCGGGCTGCTGGTCGACGGTGATCCCTGGGGCGGCGGACTGGAGCTGGCCGTCGGGGCTGAACAGGTCCCGGGGGTGCGGTGGCAGGACGTGGGTTCACTTCCCGCCGTGGACGGCTTCGCGCTGCTGTCCTGGGCTCCGACGGCGGAAGCGCCGCCGGAAGGACTGCCCGCCCAGTCGAGCGCCGCAGCCCGGGCAGTGATGGAGGCGGGCAGCCGCGCGCACCGGCTGACCGTCGTTGATCTTGGCAGGGCCTGGCTGGCCGACCCGACCCTGCTGTCCTGCTGCGACAGCCTGGTGCTCGTCGTCCCCGCCCAGCTGCGGGCCATCATGGCCGGCCGCCAGCTGACCGCCGCGCTCAGTTCGTTGCCGCTTTCCGTTGTCGTCCGGGGCCCCTTCGCGGCGGACACAGATGAGCGTGTGGTGGCCGATGCGCTCGGGCTGCCGCTGGCGGGCCGCCTGCCGCAGCTGCGGGGAGTACGTGCCGCTGCCGACTCCGGCCGGCTCCTGGGCCAGAGCCGGCGGCGACCCGTCCGCCCGCTGACCCGTGCCATCCTCACCGGCCTGCTGGGAGTAGACGAACGGGATGCGGCATGACGGCCGAGGAACTCTCCCAGTGCCGGCGGCGGCACCGTGCCGGCGGGGCGGCGCATCCGCCGGTATCCGGGCCAGTACCGGAGGCAGGCGGCGGCCGTACCCCGCTGGCCGGCGTACCGGAACCAGCCGTGGCCCCGGTGGACCACCAAATGCTCAACAGCATCCGCGAAGCGGTGCTGGCGGAATCGGCACCGGTGACCGGTGCAAGGGTGGCGGCGGCGGTGCAGTCCAGCGGCCGGCTGCTCGGCGCCGCCGGGACCCTGGAGGCGGTTGACCGGGTCCGGCCGAGCTGCAGGGGCTCGGACCTCTGCAGCCGTTCACCCGCGATCCTTCAGTTACGGACATACTCGTCAACGGGGCAGGAGCGGTCTGGATCGACGGCGGACGCGGTCTCGAACGCACGCAGCTGCGTCTTTCGGACGACGGACAGGTGCGCGCCCTGGCAGCCCGCCTGATAGCGGCCGGAGGCCGTCGGCTCGACGACAGCAACCCCTGCGTGGATGTGCGCCTGGACGGGTTCCGGGTCCATGCCGTGCTTCCGCCGGTCTCGACGGCGGGCACCTTGCTGTCGATCCGCATCCGCCGGCCGCAGGTCTTCACTCTTGAGGAACTGGCCGCTGCCGGCGCAGTGGATGACCGCACCGCCGACGTCCTGGCTGCGATCGTCAGGCAGCGGCTGAACTTTCTGATCAGCGGATCGACGGGTTCGGGAAAGACCACGCTGCTGTCCACCATGCTGGGCCTGAGCAACCCAGCGGAGCGGTTGGTCATGGTGGAGGACGCGGCCGAGCTCAATCCGCTCCATCCCCATGTCGTCGGCCTGCAGAGCCGGCACGGCAATGTTGAAGGAACCGGCACCGTTGACCTTGCCGAACTGGTCCGGCAGGCACTGCGCATGCGGCCGGACCGGCTGATCGTGGGGGAATGCCGCGGCGCCGAAGTCCGCGAGCTGTTGGCTGCCATGAATACCGGGCATGCGGGTGCCGGCGGCACCATCCATGCCAATTCGGCCGCAGCCGTGCCTGCGCGGCTGGCGGCGCTCGGGGCGCTGGCCGGACTGGGCAGCGAAGCGCTCAACCTGCAGGCCTCCAGCGCACTGGATGTCGTGATCCATCTTGAACGTACGCCCGCCGGCCGGCAGGTACAGGAAATAACCGTGCTGGAAACCGCCGCGGACGGCTCGCTGCGGGCTGTGCCGGCGCTGGTCAGGGAGACCGCTGGGAGCAGCAGCAGGGCTGGCTGGGCGTCGCTGCGGCAGCTGCTCGACGGGGCGGCGCGGTGAGCTCGGCGCTGGTTGCCGCACTGGCCTTTTCGGCCTGCTGGCTGCTTTTCGCCGGAGGGAGCCGGAGCCGGCTGCTGCCGCTGATGCGGAAGGCAGCAGCACCGCGGGCCGGGACGGAGGAACGGCGCGTGGAACCCGGATCGTCCCCGCGCCGGTTGCCCCCGCCTCGGTTGTTCGGGCGACGCGAAGCCGCGGATTTTCACGAGATGCCGCTCCTGGTCCACCAGCTCACGGCGCTGCTGCGCGCGGGACGTTCCCCGCAGCAGCTGTGGCAGGACGCCCTGGAGGCTTACCGCCCCCGGGACGAAACGGAGCAGACGGCAGCCGGGACCGGACGGGAATTCGCCGAGCGGATCATTCCGGTGCTCAAGGCGGCCCGGCGGGCAGCGGACCTGGGCTACAGCGTCGCCGGAGCGATACGGGCCGCTCAGGGGCAGACCGCTGGCGCCGGCGAGGAGGCAAAGCAATTGCGCCGCATGTGGCTCGACGTCGCGCTGTGCTGGGAAGTCGCGGAACAAAGCGGAGCGCCGCTTGCGGACCTGCTGGCCCGCTATGCCCTGCAGCTGGAAGCGGGACTTGATGCGCAGGCTGCCCGGGATACGGCGCTTGCCGGTCCACAGGCCACGGTCCGACTGCTTACCTGGCTGCCGGTGTTCGGTCTGGGCCTGGGCATCCTCATGGGGGTTGATCCGCTGACTGTCCTGTTCGGAACACCAGTGGGCTGGGCCGCACTGGCAGCGGGTGTGGTGCTGATGCTGGCCGGACGCTGGTGGTCCTCAAAGATGGTCGCCTCTGCCGCCGGCCGGGACTGATCCTGCGGGGGCCGATCCTGCGCGGCCGATCCTTCGGGCCGGCCGCCGGACAGGCGGGACCACAGCCACGGCAGCGGAAGCGACCGCCTGCGCTCGCCGGCGCTGGACAGCCCATGGTTAAAGGAGCAGATATGACCGTATTAATGATGATCCTGCTGGCAGCCGGATCCTGGGTCCTGCTGGCCGGAGGCCGGACGCGGACCCTGGAGCTGCTCTCCCGCAACCGCACCGGGGTGCCGGGCATTTCCGGGGCCCGGAATGCCACATCCGGGCCTGACCCTGGGGCTTCAAGTGCTGGACCGGACAACGGCCAGGCAAAGGCCCCGGACCCGGCGCTGCTGTTGGACCTGATCGGCGCGATGCTCGACGCGGGTGCTTCCCTTGAGCAAGCCGTCGCGATCCTCGCCGAAACAACTGATCCGCAAACCGCCGGACGGCTCACTGCCGTAACCGGTGCATTGTCGTTGGGGTTGCCGTGGGCCGCGGCGTGGCACTTGGCCATCCCCGCCGACACCGGCAACGAGGGGCAGACGCTGGTACTGCTGCGGGACGCCCTGACCTTTGCCGGAACCACCGGTGCGCCCTCGTCCTCGATCCTTTACGCCCGCGCGATGCAGTTGCGCCGCCGCCGGAACCGGGAGGCGGAAAAGCGGGCGGCCGCGCTCGGCGTCAGGCTCGTCATACCGCTCGGCGCCTGTGCTCTGCCTGCCTTCGTTTGCCTGGGCGTCGTGCCCGTTCTGCTCTCGCTGCTGCCCACGCTGGCCTGATACGTGGGGCTGGGTCGCGAGTGGCTGGCTCACGGGCCCGGCCGGACTGGACCTCTACAGGCCCGGTGGATGCCGGACTTATGCAGATCGGACCGCAAGGCCCTTGGGGCGGCCACCGTCCGGCGGCATGGTCGAAGTAGCCGCAAACCGCGGCCCGGAGCTCGGTTCGTTCGGCCATCCGGAACACCGGAGCCCAGAGCACCGGAACTCTGGAACACCGGAGAGCCGAACCACCGAAGCATCGGAAGAACCGAACAGAAGAATCGAACAAAGGAGCAGAAATGTCCGAGACGAACCGCCTTCCCTGGCCGGAGCCGGCAGCTGCGGCACCCGGCGAGCCGGAATCCACCGCTGGCCTGGACCTGACCGGGGCGGCCGTGCACGAGGTCCTCGCCCAGGTCATTCCGCTGCGTCCGCCTGTTGAGGACGATGGGGACCAGTACGACGATGACGAGTACGACCATGATGAGGAGCCGCCCTTCAGCAGGCGGCGCTGGTCGCAGCTGGTCGGCTCCGAGGCCGGAATGGCCACTGCCGAGTACGCCATCGCAACACTCGCTGCAGTCGGATTTGCGGCTCTGCTCGTGGCTGTCCTGCAGAGCGGGGAGGTCCGCGGGATGCTCATGTCCATCATCGAACGCGCCCTGTCGTTCGGCTAGGAGGCAGCCATGCGCCGCATCGTGGGAGGCAGCCGGAGCCAGAACCGGAGCCGGCCCGGATCCCCCGAGGCCGGGACCGTGACGGCGGAGCTGGCAGTGGTCCTGCCGGCCGTGCTGGTTATCCTGGCGGTCCTCCCCGCTGGAGCCGCGGCGGGCACCACTCAGCTCCGGCTCGAGGAGGCAGCCCGGGCCGGAGCCCGTGAGCTGGCCCGCGGGGAGAGCTCGGACGCGGCCGCCGCCACGGTGCAGCGCATCGCCGGTGCCGGTGCGTCGATGACTGTTTCCGGTGAAGGGGACTGGGCTGTCGTGCAGGTCAGCGCAGCCGTCCAGGGCCCTCTCGGGTCCTGGGTGGACTGGCCGCTGACGGCCCAGGCGGTGGCGCGGAGCGAACTCTCCCCGGGAAGCCCCCGGACCGGTGGCAGCTGATGGCGGACACCGACCGGGAAGCCGGGGCAGGAACGGTTCTGGGAGCTGGCCTGGCCATGGTGCTGTTACTGCTCCTCGTCGGAATGGTGCTGGTGGTCCAGGCAGCAGTGGGGGCCAGCCAGGCCGCCACTGCTGCGGACCTCGCCGCGCTGGCCGCAGCCGATGCCGCCCGCGGCATCACCGCAGGAGATCCCTGCTCCATCGCCGGCGAGGTGACGGCCAGCCACGGGGCCTTACTGGTCTCCTGCAGGCAATCGGGAGGCAGCGGAGAAATCGTCGACATCGCGACGGCGGTGGACCTGCCGGCTCCCTGGGTTCCGCTGCAGGCAGATCGCGTGCGGGTCCTCCACCATGAGGTGGCCAGCGGACCGCGGGTCAACGAACGCCGGTTCCGCCCTGCAGGTCCCGCCGCGCCTGGGCGGGCCCGGCGCCGCGTGCCGACTGGGCCAGGAGAGTGTCGATCAGCGTGATGGCTCCGGTCTTGTCCAGGGGGTTGTTCTTGTTGCCGCACTTCGGCGACTGCACGCAGGAGGGGCAGCCGGTCTCGCACTCGCAGGCCGCGATGGCGTCGCGGGTGGCCCGCAGCCAGGTCGGTGCGGCATCGTAGCCTCTTTCTGCAAACCCCGCCCCTCCCGGGTGGCCGTCGTAGACAAAGATCGTCGGCTTCTCCGTGTCCGCGTGCAGTGCTGTGGAGACTCCGCCGATGTCCCAGCGGTCGCTGGAGGCAACCAGGGGCAGCAGTCCGATCGCGGCATGTTCGGCCGCGTGCAGGGAGCCGGGGAACTGGGCAGTCAGCAGGCCGGCCGCGGTGAGCGTCCGTTCCGGGATGGCGAACCAGACGGCCTTCGTGAAGAGTTCGCGGGCTTCAAGGTTCAGCGGCTCCTCGCCCAGGATTTCATTGGAGATGAACGCTTTGCGCTGGAAGGAAACCACCTGCGTGGTGACCTTCACGTCGCCGAAGCAGACCTGCACATCACCCCAGTCCGAGGCCAGTTGGGTCTCCAGCACTTCGATCTGCGTGATGTCGCGGGCCTGGGTGTAATAGTCCGGATTGACCCGCGACACCATCGCGCAATGGTCCTGCTCGTTGAGGTCGTCCACAACGAAGGTCTCGCCCTGATGGACATAGATGGCCCCGGTATGGGCCTGGTAGTGGGCCTGCGGCGCATCCATGGTGCCGAGCAGGGAACCGGTATCGCTCTCCACGATGCTGATGGGCCCGCCGCCGTCCGCGCGGAGACTGACCATTGCGGCCGCGCTTTCCGGGTGGGTCCAGTACCAGCCGGACGGGCGCCGGCGCAGGTATCCCTCAGCCGTCAGCCGCTCGAGCAGGCCGGGCGCGGACGGGCCGAACAGCTCGGTTTCGGCCGGAGCCAGCGGCAGTTCCGCGGCGGCAGCGCACAGGTGCGGGCCCAGGACATAGGGATTGGAAGGATCGAAGACAGTGGCTTCCACCGAGACATCAAAGATGGCTTCCGGATGATGGACCAGGAAGGTGTCCAGCGGATCATCGCTGGCCACGAAGGCGGCCAGTGCATCCTGGCCGCCACGTCCGGCCCTGCCGATCTGCTGGAAGAGGGACGCACGGGTACCGGGCCAGCCGGCCACCAAGACGGCATCAAGTCCGGAGATATCGATGCCGAGTTCCAGCGCCGAGGTGCTGGCGATGCCCAGCAGCCGCCCGGAACGCAGCTGGGCCTCGAGCGCCCGCCGTTCCTCGGGAAGGTAGCCGGACCGGTACGCGGCCACGCGCTGCGGCAGGCTGGGGTGGACCTCGTCCAGCTGGCGCCGCGATATGGAGGCGATGCTCTCCGCGCCGCGGCGGGATTTGATGAAGGCAATGGTCCGTACCTGCGCCGAGACCAGGTTGGTGAGCAGGTCCGCCGTTTCGGCGACGACGGTGCGTCGCTCCCGGGCCCCGTTCTCCCCTTTGAGCTCGGTAAGGGACGGTTCCCAGAAGGCTACGGTTGTCGATCCGTGCGGCGAGCAGTCCCGCGTGACCTCGGTGACCTCGGCGCCGATCAGTCGGCCAAAGGACCGGCCCGGCTCCGAGGAGGTCGCCGAAGCGCCGATGAACACGGGGGAGGCCCCGTAGTAAGCACAGACGCGGCGCAGCCGGCGCATGAGGTTGGCCACGTGCGAGCCGAAGACACCCCGGTAGCTGTGGGCTTCATCGATGATGACGTACTTGAGTCGCCGGAAGAACCGGGCCCACCAGGCGTGGTTGGGCAGGATGCCGAAGTGCAGCATGTCCGGGTTCGCCAGCACGAAGTTGGCATGGTCGCGGATCCAGCGGCGGGCACCCGGGTCGGTGTCGCCGTCATAGGTTTCCGCTCGCACCGTGGGCAGTTTCAGGGACTTGACCGCCGCCAGCTGATCGGCGGCCAGCGCCTTTGTCGGTGCCAGGTACAACGCGACGGAGCCGGTCGGTTCCAGCGAGACTGTCCCGTCCAGGGCAGTGCGGTGGATCTCGTCCAGGGCCGGCAGCTGGTAGGCCAGGGACTTTCCGGACGCGGTGCCGGTGGCAATGATCACGTGCGATCCGGCGTGCGCTGCCTCTGCGGCTTCGACCTGGTGCAGCCACGGCTCGTGCACGCCCAGCATGCTGTAAGCAGTCAGGAGATCCGGGTGCACCCAACCGGGCCAGGGAGCGTGGACGGCCTCGCGGGCCGGAATTTCGCGCACGTGCATGAGCTGCTCCGGCGCCGGGCCCCGGCCCAGCAGCGGAATCAGGGAATCATGAAGTGCCACGCCAGACATTGTGCCACCCGGCAGGGACAATGCTGCCGTGCGCGCGGTCAGGCTGCCTTGGCCCGCAGTTCCAGGACGGAGCCGAGCGCCTCCCAGCCGATCCGTTCATACAGCATCTGCCCCTGTTCGGAGGCGACCAGCAGGTGCTCGCGGGCACCGGCGTCGTAGGCCACGTTGTTCAGCAGGGCCGTGACGGCGAAGCCCAGGCCCTGCCTCCGGTACTGTTCCAGCGTGCCCACATGCTCGGACACCGCGATCGCGCCGTTGACATGGACCATGCCGCGGGCCGCCGGTTCGCCCTCCTCGGTGGTGATGATGACAGTGTGGACCGGACCTTTGGATTCAACCCTGAACCTGAAGCCTTCCGGCAGCTCCACGCCCTTGTCCGCCACCACGGGGAAGCGCATGAACTTCCGGTTGTCGGAGGCGACGACCAACTGCTCCAGGGTGCGGCGGCGGTAGCTGTCCAGCCGGGAGGTGACGATGGTCAGCATCCGCTCCGGATGGCCGGCGACGACATCGATGAGCCGGTCCAGGACTGCATCCTCCGGCTCGGCGGCAAAGAACTCCCACTTCAGGTCCTCTTTGGGGCTCTTGATGCGCACGGCATCCGACTGGTGCTCAAGGGGCAGGCCCTTGATCCCGGCGTAGCCTTCCACCCAATAGTCCATCAGCTGGCTCAGGGAAAACGAATTGTTCACCATTTGAACATACCGAAGAATGACACGCACCGGTCACCACGTACCCTTAAATGCGTGGCTCTTCACCGAATTGTGCTCTATTACGGCTTCACCCCCATCCCCGATCCCGACGCGATCCGGCTCTGGCAGCGCGCGCTGTGCGAGAAACTCGGACTGACCGGCAGGATCCT
This sequence comes from Arthrobacter sp. B0427-1-12, assembly GCF_059092905.1. NCBI lineage: Bacteria > Bacillati > Actinomycetota > Actinomycetes > Micrococcales > Micrococcaceae > Arthrobacter > Arthrobacter sp. B0427-1-12. Next base: position 287,869 of record NZ_JBNHIC010000001.1, read on the forward strand.
GATTTCCAAGGACGGCATCAACGCTACGGTGGGGGGCGAACTCAACGCGGTCAAGCAATACGTCAAGACCACCCGCGAATATCAAGCCTTCAGGAACATCGATGTCAAATGGTCCGAAGGCTCGGCGGCGGATTTCCCGCGGTTAAGCGTGAAGGTCCGGGACGAGATCGTCAGTTTCGGGGCACCCGGCGAACTGAAGGTGGACGAAAACGGTGTCGTCGGCGGGGGCGTCCACCTCAAGCCGCATGAACTGCACGAACTGATCGAGGCCAGGGGCGACGACGTGGTGTTCTTCGACGGCCGCAACGCTTTCGAGGCGCAGATCGGCCGGTTCCGGAACGCCGTGGTCCCGGACACCGCCACCACCCATGACTTCATCAACGAGCTGGACTCCGGCAAGTACGACGACCTCAAGGACAAGCCTGTGGTCACGTACTGCACCGGCGGCATCCGCTGCGAGGTGCTCTCGAGCCTGATGGTCAACCGCGGCTTCCGGGAGGTTTACCAGCTCGACGGCGGCATCGTCCGCTATGGCGAGGCCTACAAGGACCAGGGACTGTGGGAAGGTTCGCTTTACGTCTTCGACAAGCGCATGCATCTGGAATTCAGCGAGGACGCCAGAACCATCGGCAGCTGCGTGCGCTGCGAAGCGCCCACGAACAAGTTCGAGAACTGCTCCAACCCCAGCTGCCGGAACCTGCGCCTCTACTGCGCCGCCTGCGCCGCGGTTCCGGAGAACCGGACCTGCCCGGAGGGCTGCGCCGCCTGAACCGGGCCTAGACTGGCTTGCGTGACTGACTTCACCGCTTCCGTTCCCGACGCGCCGCAGAGCCACGATCTTGACTTACTGAAGGCGCTCGCCGCAGACCTGGCCGCCGCCGGCTACACGGTCGACGGTGTGGCCGCGCTGCTCGGCGAGGAAGCCTACGCCGCGCTGAACCGGGACCAACTGGTTCCCGCGCTGCTGGTTGTCCGGCGCGCGCTGGAGGCTCCGGACCCCAGCCCGCTGGCCGCCGTCGTCCAGGTGTGGTTGCTGGGCCAGGACCTGGGCGTGGACCTGGCCGCTGCGGCCTTTCCGCATACCGGCCTGGACGGGCTGCTGGCGCTGGGACTGGTGGAGTCCGACGGCGGTACCTGCCGGGCGGCGGTCGACCTGCGGCCGCATGCGGCCGACGATGCCGGCGCAGACCTGTGGGTGGCCAGCGACCTCGGTGCGCACCAGCGGCCGGGTGTCCTGCGCCGGGACCACGTGCTCGGCATCGGCCAGGCCTCGCTGACGCTGGCCCAGATCACCGTCCGCCCGGAGGTGGGCAGGGCGCTGGACCTGGGCACCGGCTGCGGCATCCAGACCTTCCACCTGCTGCGCCATGCCCGCCACGTCACCGCCACGGACATCTCCGCCCGCGCCTTGGCCTTCACCCGGTTCAACCTGCTGCTGAACGCGCCGGCGCTTGGGATTGACCCCGAACGTCCCGGGGAGCGTGTCTCGCTGCGGCTGGGCAGCCTGCTGGAGCCGGTGGCGGGGGAGTCGTTCGACCTGGTCGTGTCCAATCCGCCCTTCGTCATAACCCCTCGTGTCCAAGGCGAAACATCTCAAGACCAGTTCACCTACCGGGACGCGGGGCTGCCGGGGGACCAGATCGTCTCCCTGCTGGTGGCAGGCATCCCGGGGGTGCTCACTCCCGGCGGCCTGGCGGTCATGCTGGGCAACTGGGAGATCCCCGCCGGGGTGGATTCATGGCAGGCACGGCTGGAATCTTGGCTGCCGGACGATGCCGAGGCATGGGTGATCCAGCGCGAGCAGCTCACGCCGTCACACTATGCGGAGACCTGGCTGCGCGATGCCTCGGAGAACCGCGACCGTGAGCAGTTCGAACGCTCCTATGCGGCCTACCTGGACGACTTCGCCTCGCGGCATGTGGAAACCGTTGGCTTCGGCATGATCCTGCTGCGCAAGGCCGCCCCGGCCGCAGGCCGCAGCCTGCTGCGGCGGTTCGAGGAAATCACCTACCCCATCGAGCAACCGATCGGACCGCACCTTGCCGCCGCCGTCGAACGCTTCGACTGGCTGGCCGGCCACGAAGGAGACTTCGCGGACCAGCACCTGGCCGTGGCGCCCGATGTGACGGAGGAGCGGCACCAGCGTCCCGGTGCCGAGCATCCCGGCGTTATTCTGCTGCGGCAGGGCGCCGGCCTGCGGCGGACCAACCTGATGAGCAGCGAACTGGCAGGCTTCGTCTCCGCCAGCGACGGTGAACTGACCGCCGGACAGATCATCGGCGCCCTCGCCGCGCTGCTGGAACGCGACGATGAGGCGTTCCGCAGGCAGCTGGCGGCGGAGGTCCGCAACCTGGTGCTGGACGGCTTCCTCCTTCCGGCCAATGCGACGTTGGATTAGGCAGCGGCCGCCGGAATTTGCGAAAGTATGGTGAACTAGGCATGCCCACGTCCTCGGGCCCGACAGGTTGGATCCACGTCTGGACAGGGCGCCGCACAACCAGGCCACATAGTTAGCCAGGCAATCAGTTAGTAGGAGTACCGTGCCCACAAAGGCCGCTGCCGCCAAGGCAAAATCCCCGCAGGGAACCGGCAAGAAACTCGTCATCGTCGAGTCTCCCGCCAAGGGGAAAACCATCGCCGGGTACCTCGGCGAGGGCTTCGAGGTTGAAGCCTCCATGGGGCATATCCGCGACCTGCCGCAGCCCTCGGAACTGCCGGACGAGCTCAAGAAGACGTCCGTGGGCAAGTTCGCGGTGGACGTGGAAAAGGGTTTCGAGCCGTACTACGTCGTCTCCCCGGACAAGAAGAAGAAGGTGGCCGAGCTCAAAGCCGCGCTCAAGGACGCCGACGAACTCTACCTGGCCACTGACGGTGACCGCGAAGGCGAAGCCATCGCGTGGCACCTGCTCGAGGTGCTCAAGCCCAAGGTCCCGGTCCACCGCCTCACCTTCCCGGAAATCACCAAGGAAGCCATCCAGCGGGCGCTGCAGGAGATGCGCGACGTCGACATCGCTCTGGTGGACGCCCAGGAAACCCGCCGCATCCTGGACCGGCTCTACGGCTACGAGATCTCCCCGGTGCTGTGGCGGAAGATCAAGCGCGGCCTGTCCGCCGGCCGCGTGCAGTCCGTCGCCACTCGCCTGGTCGTGGAGCGCGAGCGCGAGCGGATGGCGTTCCGGGCCGCGTCCTACTGGGACCTGCAGGGCATCTTCGCCACCGAGGCGGCGGAGAAGTTCCGGGCCAAGCTCGTCGCCCTGGACGGAGTCAAGGTCGCCGGCGGCAAGGACTTCAACGACGCCGGCCAGCTCACCGGCCGGAATGTCGCGCACCTGGACGAGGCGGCCGCCGTCGCGCTTGCCGAAGGCCTGCAGGCTGCGGCGTTCGAGGTCCGCTCGGTCGAGAACAAGCCCTACACCCGCCGCCCGGCGGCTCCGTTCACCACCTCCACGCTGCAGCAGGAGGCCGCGCGCAAACTGCGCTTCTCCGCCCGCGTGACCATGCAGGTGGCGCAGCGGCTGTACGAAAACGGCTACATCACCTACATGCGTACGGACTCGCCGGCGCTGAGTGACCAGGCCATCAACGCCGCCCGCCGCCAGGCCTCCGAGCTCTACGGGCCGGAATATGTGCCTGAATCCCGCCGCATCTATACCGGCAAGGCCAAGAACGCGCAGGAAGCCCACGAGGCCATCCGGCCCGCCGGGGACTCCTTTCGGACCCCGGCGCAGGTGGCCCAGCAGCTGAGGGGCGATGAGTTCAGGCTCTACGAGCTGATCTGGAAGCGCACCGTGGCCTCCCAGATGGCGGACGCCAAGGGTTCGACGGCGTCGGTCCGCCTGGGTGCCATTGCCGCAGACGGGCGGGACGCCGAGTTCGCCGCCTCCGGCACCGTCATCACCTTCCGCGGCTTCCTCGCTGCCTATGAGGAGGGCAAGGACGAGGTCCGCAACGAGAACGGCGAGGCGGCGGAAGCCAAGGAGACGCGCCTGCCCAACCTCAGCGCGAAGGATGCGCTGACCGCCCAGGAAGTCAACGCCGTCGGGCATGAAACCTCGCCGCCGCCGCGCTACACGGAAGCCTCACTGGTGAAGACCTTGGAGGAGCGCGGGATCGGCCGGCCCTCCACGTACGCCGCCACGATCTCCACCATCATGGACCGCGGCTATGTCAAGACGCGCGGCTCGGCCCTGGTGCCCAGCTGGATCGCGTTTTCCGTGGTGCGGCTGCTCGAGGAGCACTTCAGCGACTATGTGGACTACGATTTCACTGCCGAACTGGAGGAGGACCTGGACCGGATTGCCCGCGGCGAAGCCGGCCGGGTGGACTGGCTGGACCGCTTCTACTACGGCGACCGGCAGGACACCGGGCTGCACACGATCGTGGAGGATCTGGGTGAAATCGACGCCCGGCAGATCAACTCGGTCCCGATCGCCGACGGCATCACGCTGCGGGTAGGCAAGTTCGGACCGTACCTGGAGAAGCTCCTGCCCGAGGATGCGCCCGAAGGAACCGAGCCGCAGCGGGCCAATGTGCCAGAGGAGCTGGCACCGGACGAGCTGACGGCGGAAAAGGCCGTCGAGCTGATGAACACCCAGGGCCCGGAGGAGCGGGTGCTTGGCCAGGACCCGGAGACCGGCCGGACAGTCGTGGCCAAGGAGGGCCGCTACGGCGCCTACGTCACGGAGATCATCCCGGAGCCCAGCGCGGAGGAACTGGCCAACCAGCCGGTCGAATACTACAAGAACGGCAAGCCCAAGCCGCCGAAGAAACCGGTGAAGGTCAAGCCGCGCACGGGTTCGCTGTTCAAGTCAATGAGCGTGGACACCGTGACGCTGGAGGACGCACTCAAGCTGATGTCCCTGCCCCGCGTGCTGGGGACCGACGCCGAAGGCAACGAGATCACCGTGCAGAACGGCCGGTTCGGCCCGTACCTGAAGAAGGGGACGGACTCGCGCTCCATCGGCTCGGAGGAGGAGATCTTCACCATCACGCTGGAGCAGGCGCTGGAGATCTACGCCCAGCCCAAGCAGCGCGGCGCGCGGGCCGCCGTGCCGCCGCTGGCCGAGTTCGGCATGGACCCCGTGTCCGAAAAGAAGATTGTGGTCAAGGAGGGCCGCTTCGGTCCGTACATCACGGACGGTGTCACCAACATCACCGTGCCGCGGGATACGTCGCTGGAGGAGCTCACCCGCGAGAAGGCCATCGAGCTGCTGGCGGAGAAGCGGGCCAAGGGGCCGGTCAAGCGGCCGGCGGCCCGCAAGACTGCCGCACCGCGCAAAACAGCGGCAGCCAAGAAGTAGGCGGGCCTGCAACAGTTGCAGTCGGCAACCGGGGAAGCGACATAATAAACACATGCGCCTAGGGGTCCTCGACATCGGTTCCAACACCGTTCACCTGCTACTGGTTGACGCGCACCCCGGGGCACGCCCGGTGCCCTTCGCCTCGCACAAGCGTCCGCTGCAGCTGGTGGCCTATCTGGACGAGGCCGGGAACATCAAGGAGGAGGGCCAGCACGAGCTGGTCGCCTTCGTGCGCGAGGCCCGCGAATTCGCCGAACGGCACGAGGCCGAGGATCTGCTGGCATTCTGTACGTCCGCCATCCGCGAGGCGGGCAACGGCGAAGCAGTCCTGGACCGGGTGAAGAGCGAAACCACGGTTTCGCTGATGGAACTGTCCGGAGCACAGGAAGCTGCCATGACGTTCCGCGCCGCCCGGCGCTGGCACGGCTGGAGCGCGGGGACCATCCTGGACCTCGACATCGGCGGCGGCTCCTTCGAAATGGCCCTGGGCCAGGATGCTCTGCCGGACTTCGCGCAGTCCGTTCCGCTCGGTGCCGGCCGCCTGACCCGCGACTGGCTGGAGGGTGACCCGCCGACGGCCAAGAGCGTAAAGGACCTGCGCAAGTACATCCGGTCCACGCTGAAGCCGGTGGTGAAGGAGTTCGCTGCCCGCGCCGTCCCGGACCTCGTGGTGGGCACCTCCAAGACGTTCCGTTCGCTCGCCCGGATCACCGGTGCGGCGCCGTCCACGGCAGGGCCCTATATCCGGCGCGAGCTGCGCCACGATGATCTGGCGCTGTGGATTCCCCGGATTGCCGCCATGACCGTCGCCGACCGGGTCAACCTGCCGGGCGTTTCCGAAATCCGCGCCCCGCAGCTGCTGGCCGGTGCCATGGTCGCCGAGGCGGCGATGGACCTGTTCAGCATCCGGACCCTTCAGATCTGCCCCTGGGCCCTGCGCGAGGGACTCATCCTGCAGCGCCTGGACTACCTGCAAAGCGAGGGCATGCGTTCCTTCCGCACGGTGGGAGTCGGTCACGTGGACCTGCGTTCCCGTGAATACCAGCTAGCAGCTATGGACGGAAGGCCGGAATAGATGACGACCAACAATGAGGCCCGCGCTGAGATACCGGTGGCGCTGTCCAGCGCCTCGGTTTACCCGCTTTCGGTCCATGACGCGTTCGCTGTAGCCCACGACCTGGGGTATGACGGGGTGGAAGTCATGGTGACCAACAACCAAACCAGCCAGAATCCGCACACGCTGCGGACGCTCAGCGAACGCTACGGGCAGCCCATCATGGCCATCCACGCGCCGACCCTCCTGCTGACCCAGCAGGTTTGGGGTAAGGCCTGGAACAAGATCCAGATGTCCGCGGCCATGGCGCACGAAGTCGGTGCCGACGTCGTGGTAGTGCATCCTCCGTTCCGCTGGCAGTCCGGTTATGCCGAGAACTTCGCCCAGGGTGTCCGGGACATCGCCGAGGACACCGGCATCACCATCGCGGTGGAAAACATGTATCCGTGGCGAGTGCGCGGACGCGAGGCGAAGGCCTACCTGCCGCACTGGAACCCGGTGCCTCTGGACTATGAGGCGCTGACCTGGGACTTTTCCCATGCGGCCATCGCGGGCATGGATTCCTATGAGGAGATCCGGAACCTGGGATCGCGGCTGCGCCACGTGCACCTGACCGACGGCACCTTCAACGGCAAGGACGAGCACCTGATGCCGGGCGAGGGTACGCAGCGCTGCGCCGAAGCGCTGCAGCACCTGGGCCGGACGAGCTGGGACGGCGTCATCGCGGTGGAGGTCAGCACGCGCAAGGCGCGCGGTACCGGGGAGCGCGAGGAATGGCTGGCCCGGACGCTCGCCTTCGCGCGTGAACACCTCGCCGCGGTTCCCGCCCGGGAACCGTAAGGGAAGTACGACGGCGGCGGGCCGGCGCTGTGCCGGACTGCGGTTCAGTCGCGGATTCAGCGAGAAACGTGCGGATTAAACGAGAAACGCCGGCGGGCCTATGGAGCGCTGGGGGAGACGCTCGAATGCCCGCCGGCGCCGGACCGGACTATACAGACTTGAAGAAGCAGGCTTGGGTAAGTCGGTTTGAACAAATCCGCCTTGAACAAGTCCGGTCCGCAATCACTCGCACCATATGAGGTACGGATCAATGTAGCGACCCTTCTTGGGATAACACCCTGAAATAGCTGTGAATATCCTGTGAGTCCTGGTGGACGGGGAGTCCGGGCTGGGCGGGCGGCATGGCAGGATGTTGTCCATGACTACAGCTACCTCACCACGCATCGCATTCCTCGGCTGCGGCTCCATGAATGAGGCCATCCTCGGCGGACTGCTGGCCGGAGGATTGGACCCCGCGCAGGTCACGGCCACCGTCCGCAGACCGGAGCGGGCCCGCGAACTGGCGGAACGGCATGGCATCACAGCGCTGGCCGGCAGTGAGAACCAGCAGGCGAACCTGGACGCGGTCCGGACTGCGGACGTGGTCATCCTGGGCGTGAAGCCCGTCGGCATCCTGGACCTGGCCCGCGAAATTTCGCCTGGCCTGAAGCCGGAGGCGCTGGTCATCAGCGTCGCGGCGGCGGTTTCGATCGAGCTGCTGGAAGGTGCGCTGCCGCAGGGACAGCCGGTCATCCGCACCATGCCCAACACCCCGGCCCGGGTGGGCAGGGGAGTCATCTCGGTTTCGGCCGGAACCCACTGCACGCCTGAGCAGATAACACAGGCCAAGGATCTCCTCGCGGCCGCGGGCACCGTCGTCGAAATTCCCGAAAGCCAGGTGGATGCGCTCTCCGGCATCAGCGGCTCCGGTCCCGCCTATGCCTTCTACCTGGCTGAGGCCATGGCGGCTGCCGGTGCCGAACTGGGGCTCGATCCGCAGCTGGCGGCACTGCTGGCGCGCGAGACGGTAGCGGGAGCAGGCGTCCTCCTGAGCGAGCCGGGCGCCGATGCTGCTGCGCTCCGAAAGGCGGTGACCAGCCCCAACGGCACCACCGAACGGGCAATCCAGACCTTCGACACCTCTGGTATGCCCGGCATTATCGCCGCCGGCGCACGAGCCGCGGCGGAACGGGCTGCGCAGATCACGGCTGAACTCAAGTCCCAGGGGTAGCCTCCGGGGCAGCCTCAGGGCCGGGCCGCGAAGCGCTCGAGCAGATCCACATGGCCGGATACGATCAGTGTGTCCCGGCTGGACACCTTGGTGCCGGGCTGGGCATAGGTGAAGTCCTCGCCTGGGGATTTCACGCCCACCACTGTGACCCCGTATTTGCTGCGGATCTGGGACTCGCCGAGGGTGAATCCTTGGGTTTCCTTCGGCGGGTACATCTTCACGATGGCGAACCCGTCGTCGAATTCGATGAAGTCCAGCATCCGCCCTGACACCAGGTGGGCGGCCCGGATGCCGGCGGCAGCCTCCGGGTAGATTACGTGGTTGGCGCCGATGCGGGTCAGGATCTTGCCGTGCGAGGGTGTGATGGCCTTGACCCAGAGATGCTCGATCCCCAGGTCCACGAGGTTCACGGTGATCAGCACGCTGGATTCGATGGACGTGCCGACACCGACGACGGCGGCGTTGAACTCCTGTGCCCCGAGCTGGCGGAGAGCGTCGATGTTGGTGGCGTCTGCTTCCACCACGTGGGTGAGCGTGCCGGCGAATTTCTGGACCAGGGCCGGGTCCCGTTCGATCGCCAGGACCTCGCGGCCCTGCTTGACCAGCTGTTCGGCCGTCGCCGCGCCGAAGCGGCCGAGCCCGATGACAAGGACCGGCGCGTTGTGGGGCGGCCGGCCTGGAGAGGTTCTGTCAGCCAATGATCGGCCTTTCTTCCGGGTAGTGGTAAAGCTGGCGGCGCTGGCGGAGGGACAGAGCGGAAGCGAGGGTTATGGTACCCATGCGGCCGGCGAACATCAATGCCGACAGCACGTATTTTCCTTCGGGCGGGAGTTCGGCGCTCAGGTTGGTGCTGAGCCCCACCGTCGCAAAGGCGGAGATGACCTCGAAGAGGACCCGGTCCAGGCTTTCACCTGTCATGGCCAGGAGCAGGCCGGCGGCCAGTGCCACCCAGGTGGCGCCTGCGGCGATCACGGAGATGGCCACGCGCATGGTCCCCTCGGGGATCGTCCGTCCGTAGATCTTGACGTCACGGTCGCCGCGGGCTTCTGCGATGATGGCCAGGAACATGACGGCGATGGTGGTCACCTTGATGCCGCCCGCCGTCGACGCCGAACCGCCGCCGGCAAACATCAGGGCATCCGTCAGCAGCATTGTGGAGCCCTCCATCGCGTTCTGGTCCACCAGGTTGAAACCGCCCGAGCGGGTCATGACGGAGGCAAAGAGGGCGTGGATAATGCGGTCGCCCAGAGGCAGGCCGCCAATCGTCTCCGGATTGTTGGCCTCCATGGCGCCCCAGGCGATGGTTCCCAGGACTACCAGGAGAAGGGTGACCTGGATGGTGAGCTTGGTGTGCAGGTTCCACTTCCGGAACCGCCAGCCGCTCTGCAGCAACACCATGATCACCGGGAAGCCCAGGCTCCCCAGGAATACCCCGATCATGAGCGGCGCCAGGATGAACATGTCCGTTTCGTAGGGGACCAGGCCGTCCGTGTGAGGGGTGAACCCGGCATTGTTGAACGCGGAGATCGAATAGAAGATGCCGTGCCAGACGGCCTGCCAGAAGGGCTCGCCGAGCACCATGAAGCGGGGGATCAGCATGAGCGCCAGTGCCAGTTCGATCAGGACCGAGGTGGTGATGACGATCCGCAGCAGCGTGCCGACCTCCCCCAGCCGTCCGCCGGCGTTCATTGCTTCCTGCGCGATCAGCTTTCCGCGGACACCCAGGCGCTTACTGACCATGAGCGCCAGCACCGAGGCCAGGGTCAGGGTACCCAGGCCGCCGATGAAGATGCCCAGCAGGATGACGAACTGTCCGAAGAAGGACCAGTGGACCGCCGTGGACACGACTGTGAGCCCGGTGACGCAGACGGCCGAGACAGCGGTGAACATCGCATCGTGCAGGGGGGTGGCCGCGCCGTCCGCCGCGGCGAAGGGCAGGGACAGGAGCCCCGTGAAGACCAGGATGACGCTGGCGAAGGCTATGAGGGCAAGGCGGGCGGGCGAGCTGTTGGCGACGCTGTCGATGAAGTCCCGGATGGAGCGCAGGGCTCCGAGCCGGGGCCTCTCCCGCTCTGGCAGCCACACCGGCTGGTTCCTTGCCATGCTTGTCTTAACTGCTCCGTTCTGCCCAACATTCTGCCGGAAGTTCTGACTGAAATTCTGCCTGCGGCGCTCGCGTCCTTCGTAGTAAACCACTTTATGCGGGTGCACGTGGCAGGGGTCTGCGCCGATCGCGTAGCCTGAGCATGATGTCTACCCTTCCCGGCCCCGGATCGGCCCCGCCCACGCACGTTGTCTGGCATGAATCCCTGCTGGCCTACGATTTTGGCGCGCACCATCCGATGCGCCCGGACCGCCTGGAGCTGACGGCGCGGCTGGCCCGGGATCTGGGCCTTTTCGACCTGCCGGCGGTAACGGTCGCGCCGCCGTTCGTGGCAACGGACGCACAGCTGGCCCGGGTCCACGACCAGGACTATATCGACGCCGTCCACCGGGTCAGTGCCGATCCGGACTCGCTTGATCCCGATCGCGGACTCGGGACCGAGGATGATCCGGCGTTCGCCGGCATGCACGAGGCCAGCGCGCGGCTCTTCGGTGCATCGCTGGCCGCAGCCGAAGCCGTGCTGTCAGGTGCTGCCATGCACGCGGTGAATTTCTCCGGCGGCATGCACCACGCGGCCCGCGGCTACGCCAGCGGCTTCTGCATTTACAACGATGCCGCAGCCGCTATCCAGCTCCTGCTCGACGGCGGCACCTCCAGGGTGCTCTATATCGACGTCGACGCGCACCACGGCGACGGCACACAGAATATCTTCTGGGACGATCCGCGCGTCATGACCATCTCGCTGCATGAAACGGGCCTGCGGCTGTTTCCCGGGACGGGCTTCGCCAATGAGATCGGCGGCCCCGGGGCCGAAGGAACGGCCGTGAACGTCGCGCTGCCCTCGCATGTGACGGATGCGGCCTGGCTGCGTGCCTTCCATGCAATCGTGCCGCAGCTGGCGGCGGCATTCGAGCCGGAGGTCATTGTCAGCCAGCACGGCTGCGACAGCCACCGCGAAGATCCGCTGAGCAACCTCGACACCACGGTGGACGGGCACCGCCAGGCGGCGGTCAGCATCTGCGAACTGGCCGAGCGGCACTGCGAGGGCAGGTGGATCGCCACCGGCGGCGGGGGCTACAACTTCACCAGCGTCGTGCCCCGCTCCTGGAGCCACCTGATAGCGGTGGCCGCGGGTTCACCGGTGCCGGTCAGCGCCCCGGTTCCGGAGCAGTGGCGGCACTACGTGCGGGAAAAGTACGGCGCGAAGGCACCGCAGTTGATGGGCGACGGCGTGGATCTGTGGTGGCGGTCGTGGGAAGTGGGCTACGACCCGAACGATGCCGTCGACCGGACCGTGATGGCTACACGCAAGGAGATTTTCCCCTTGTACGGGCTGGATCCATGGTTTGACTAAGATGGCGGCGTTTGCCTGAGATGGCCGCCCGGCTGGCTGCCGCACAGGAAATCAGCCTCGGTATATGCGGATAGGGTTATGGAATGGTGATCGATGATGTATTCGCCGTCATCGCTGAGGGCACACGTCGGGAAATTCTCGGATCGCTGCGCTCCGGGGACAAGGCGGTAGGTGAACTGGTGGAAGAGTTGGCGGTTAGCCAGCCGACAGTCTCCAAGCACCTGAAGGTCCTGCGCGAGGCGGGGCTGGTATCCATGCGCGCGCAGGGGCAGAAGCGCTTCTACTCCCTCGAGACCGCGCCGCTGGACCGGGTGGCTGACTGGTTGTCCGGGTTCAACCTGGCCCCGGCCGCGGTTCCGGCACAGGCTCCGGCCCCAGCCCGGACCCAGACTGCGGTCCCGGCCCCGGCCGCGGTCCAAACCCCGGCGCCCGCTCCTGCAGCGGCGTATACGACAGCCGAACCGGCGCCTGTGCCGCCGTCGTCCCTGCCGCCGGCCGTGACCGCTCCCGCAACTATGGCGGGGGCGGTAGAAGTGCCGGCGGATGACAAAGTCCAGCAGCAGATCGGCCGGACGGTGGGCCGTGCTGCGGGCCGGGCCGCGGACCTTATAGCACATCTTCCGAAACTGCGCCGCAGGCGGGAGTCCTGACACGGGTGCATTACGCCTGTATTTCAGGCGTCTCACAAGCCTGTTCGTTCGGCGCGCGTCATATATGGAAAAATACAGTGTCGGCCGGGTTGTCGTATTGACATCGGCGCCGTGTGGCGGCTGGCCCCGAACGTTTGAAAAGGAGTTCACCTTTGGATTCAAGGCTGCATGCCGTCCGCGATCAGGTATTCGCGCGCAATCCAGGCGAAACGGAATTCCACCAGGCTGTGGTGGAAGTCTTCGAAAGTCTTGCCCCGGTCCTGGACAAGCACCCGGAATTCGCCGAAGCTGCGATTCTGCAGCGCATCTGCGAGCCGGAACGGCAGATCATCTTCCGGGTCCCGTGGGTCGATGACAGCGGTGCCGTGCAGATCAACCGCGGCTTCCGCGTCGAATTCAACTCCGCGCTGGGCCCGTACAAAGGTGGACTGCGCTTCCACCCCTCCGTCTACTTGGGCATCGTCAAGTTCCTGGGCTTTGAGCAGATCTTCAAGAACGCGCTGACGGGAATGCCGATCGGCGGCGGCAAGGGCGGTTCGGACTTCGACCCCCGCGGCAAGAGCGACGGCGAGGTCATGCGCTTCTGCCAGTCCTTCATGACCGAGTTGTACCGCCACATCGGCGAGTACACGGACGTCCCGGCCGGCGACATCGGCGTGGGCGGGCGCGAGATCGGCTACCTGTTCGGCCAGTACAAGCGCATCACCAACCGGTACGAGTCCGGTGTCCTCACCGGCAAGGGCATCAGCTGGGGTGGATCGCTGGTCCGCCCGGAGGCCACCGGCTACGGTGCCGTCCTCTTTGCCCAGGAAATGCTGAAGACCAAGGGCCAGAGCTTCGACGGCCAGCGGGTGGTGGTCTCCGGTTCCGGCAACGTGGCCATCAATGCGATCGCCAAGGCGCAGTCCTTCGGTGCGACGGTCATTACGGCCTCGGATTCCTCCGGCTACGTGGTGGACGAGGCCGGCATCGACATCGAGCTGCTGCGCCAGATTAAGGAAGTCGAGCGCGGACGCATCGCCGAGTACGCCGAGCGCCGCGGCACTTCCGTCAAGTACGTGGCCGACGGCAATGTGTGGGACGTGACCGGAACGGTTGCCCTGCCGTGCGCCACGCAGAACGAGCTGGATGACAAGGCAGCGGCGCGGCTGGTCGAAGGCGGCCTGGTGGCCGTGGCCGAAGGCGCGAACATGCCCTGCACCAGCGAGGCCACCTCGATCTTTCACGACGCCGGCGTCCTGTTCGGTCCGGGCAAGGCGGCCAATGCCGGCGGCGTGGCTACCTCCGCACTGGAAATGCAGCAGAATGCCAGCCGGGACATCTGGACGTTCGAATACACCGAAGAGCGGCTGACCGACATCATGGTCGGCATCCACAACCGCTGCGCCGAGACCGCCGAGGAATACGGCGCGCCGGGCAACTATGTGGTCGGCGCGAACGTCAGCGGCTTCGTCAAGGTCGCGGAAGCGATGCTGGCCCTGGGCGTTATTTAGCGAGTCGCGCCTTTCAGCCTCATACGGCAAACGACGGCGGTGCCCACCTCAGGTGGGCACCGCCGTCGTCCGTTTTTCAGCGGTTCAGCAGGCGGACGTGGTCCGGGTTCAGGTCCGCTACCCGGTTGACGCCGAGCAGGCGCATGGTACGGGAGATCTCCCCGCGCAGGATCCCGATGGCCCGGTCGACGCCGGCGCGGCCGCCGGCCATCAGGCCGTAGAGGTAGGCCCGGCCGATCAGGGTGAAGTCCGCGCCCAGGGCCAGGGCGGCCACGATGTCCCCACCGCTCATGATGCCGGTGTCCAGCATGATGGCGGTCTTTCCCTTCAGGGCGGCGGCGATGTCCGGGAGCACGTGCAGCGGCACGGGTGCCCGGTCCAGCTGGCGGCCGCCGTGGTTGGACAGCACGATGCCGTCCGCGCCGTGGTCCACCACCCGCTTGGCGTCCTCGACGGTCTGGATGCCCTTGACCACGAGCTTGCCCTTCCAGGTCCCGCGCAGCCAGGCCAGATCGTTGAAGGTGATGGTCGGGTCGAACATGGAGTCGATAAGTTCGCTGACCGTCCCCGGGAAGCGGGAGAGCGAGGCAAATGCCAGGGGTTCGTGGGTGAGGAAGTTGAACCACCACCCCGGCCGGTAGGAGGCGTCCAGCACGGTCCGCAGGGTCAGGGCCGGGGGAATGGTCATGCCGTTGCGGACGTCCCGCAGGCGCGCCCCGCCGATGGGGGTGTCGACGGTGACCAGCAGGGTGTCCATGCCCGCCCGTGCGGCCCGGTCCACGAGTTCGAGGGAGCGGTCGCGGTCCGTCCAGAGGTACAGTTGGAACCAGTTCCGTCCGGTCGGTGCGGCGGCGGCGACGTCCTCGACCGATGCGGTGCCCATGGTGGAGAGGGTGTAGGGGATGCCGGCGGCAGCCGCGGCCATGGATCCGGCGTACTCACCCTCGGACTGCATCATGCGGGTGAAGCCGGTGGGAGCGATGCCGAAGGGCATGCTGGCGGTGGCGCCCAGGATGTCGGTGCGCAGGTCCACATGCGCCACATTGCGCAGGATGCCCGGCTGGAACTCCAGGTCAAGGAAGGCCTGCCGCGCCCGGGCCAGCGTGATCTCCGCCTCCGCGGCGCCGTCGGTGTAGTCGAAGGGTGCCCTGGGGGTGCGGCGTCTGGCGATGGCGCGCAGGTCCCCGATGGTGTTGGCTTTCTTCAGCCGTGCGGCGGCACCGATGCCCGGTCGTCGGAACTGCAGCAGCGGGGCCAGGTCCCTGGCCTTGGGAACCCGGCGCCGCAGGGCAGCTGGTGTGGTCTGGTTCATACGGTCACGATACCGGTTTGCGCTCCAGGGAGGTTTCACCATAGGGTGTCACTATGACTCGTCGTTGGTATGCGTATTTTTCGTTGGCTCTGGAGGGGCCTGCGTCTAAGTAACGCTTCCAACGTACCTTCAGAGCCAACAGGGCAGAGAGCAATCTCTGCCCTTCGCCATTTCTCCGGCGGGTTCTGGAGGGCCAAGAGGCCCGGACAGCTCCCGCCTCCACAGGACGGGACAGACCATGACCACAATCACCGCGGCCCATGCCACCAGCACTTCCAACCTGCGCGTCAGCCGCTTCCAGCCGCTGCCTACCCCGCAGGAACTGCTGGCAGAACTGCCGCTCACGGACCGGCTTGCCGGCGTCGTCGCCCGCGGGCGGGATGAGGTGCGGGCAGTGCTGGACGGGGTCGATGACCGCCTGCTGGTCATTGCCGGCCCCTGCTCCATCCACGATCCGGAAGCCGGCCTCGAGTACGCGCGCCGGCTTGCCGTGCAGGCTGAACGGCACCGTGGGGAACTGCTGGTCGTCATGCGCACCTACTTCGAGAAGCCGCGGACGACAGTGGGCTGGAAGGGCCTGATCAACGATCCGTTCCTGGACGGTTCGCACGACGTTCCCGCCGGCCTGCGCCTGGCCCGCCGATTCCTGCTGGAGGTGGCGGACCTCGGGCTGCCCACGGCCACGGAATTCCTGGAACCCATCAGCCCCCAGTACATGGCGGACCTGGTGAGCTGGGGTGCCATCGGCGCCCGCACCACCGAAAGCCAGATCCACCGCCAGTTGGCTTCCGGGCTGTCCATGCCGATCGGCTTCAAGAACGGTACCGACGGCGGCCTGCAGGTTGCACTGGATGCCTGCGCCGCCTCCGCAGCGGCGCAGTCCTTCCTGGGGATCGACGGCGAGGGACGGGCGGCGCTGGTCAGCACCGACGGCAACCCGGATACGCACCTGATCCTGAGGGGCGGCAGCGCGGGGCCGAACTACTCCGCCGGGGACGTCGCTGCGGCCTCGGCCAGGCTCCGGCGGGCCGGTCTCAATCCGCGCGTGATCGTCGATGCCAGCCACGCCAACAGCGGCAAGAGCCATCTCCGGCAGGCGGAAGTCGCACTGGAACTGGCTGCACAGGTGGAAAGCCCGGAACGGGCCGCGGGTGCGGGGCAGACCGGCCCCGCCGCCGGTGCCATCGCCGGCATCATGCTGGAAAGTTTCCTCGTCGGGGGAGCCCAGAAACTGGATCCGGCCGAACGGGCCGGCGGGACGGTGCTGGTGTATGGGCAGAGCGTGACGGATGCCTGCATGGAGTGGGATGTTACCGCCGGCGTGCTGGACCAGTTGGCGCTGAGCGTCGGCCGCCGTCGCCAGGCTTCCGCGGCCGCAGCCACGCTCTGACCAGCGGGAACCGGATGCCATCGAATCGCCGCGCTGATACGTGACGGGTGGCTTTCACAGGAGTCACACCAGACACTAGAGTGGAGGAGTGGACGGTAATCGCTGGGTGTGTCCAGTCGGCACGCCGTTGATCTCCGCCAAGTGAAGGAAAGTGACGAAATGGCCGACGAGGGGACCTTCCCGGACGTACATTTTCTGACGGTGTCAGAAGTCGCAGAGGTTATGCGGGTTTCCCGGATGACTGTCTACAGAATGATCCATGCCGGCGAACTGCCGGCAGTCCAGTTCGGCCGCTCCTACCGTGTGCCTGAAGCTGCCGTAGAGCAATATCTGCGCGGCATCATCGGCGGGAAGCACGAAACCGCGTAACCGTTGCCGGTGCAATGGCTTCCGCCGTAGAGGCGCATGGCTGTGGCGGCCGCTGAGGGCGTGCGCGGTCAAGGGCACCCGCTGCGAGGCGGTACCCTGTTAAGGAACGTTTTACGTCATCGTAAGAATCTGTCAGTTGAAATATGCCCGGCGGCATTAGGTCCAGGCATGTCGACGCAGGCAATCAACAAGAGTTTGTGAGGACTTAAGTGGGTTCAGTAATTAAGAAGCGCCGCAAGCGTATGGCCAAGAAGAAGCACCGCAAGCTGCTTCGCAAGACCCGCCACCAGCGCCGCAACAAGAAGTAGGATCTTCGGTCCGCTCGGCCCGCTGCCCGCAAGGGTGGCGGGCCGCGGCCGTTAACAGCGCCGGCTTCCAGCAGCAGTGCCCTAGCGGCGCCGGATCCGGGCGAAGCCTTTCCAGATTCCATAGACAGCCCCGCCCATCGTTGCCGCTTTGAGCCCGAAGGTGGCGGCTCTGCGGCCGCTGCGGAAATCGTAGACAGCCCAGTTGTGCTCCTTGGCGTGGCGCCGGAGCCGGGCATCCGGATTGATGGCCACCGGATGGCCGACCAGGGTGAGCAGCGGCACGTCATTGAAGGAATCACTGTAGCCCCAGCATCTGTCCAGGTTGAGGCCCTGTTCCCGGGCGAGCTCGGCGACGGCCGTGGCCTTCGCGGCACCGTGGAGGATCTCGCCTACCAGCTGGCCGGTGTAGAGACCGTCCGCGATCTCGCCGACCGTGCCGAGCGCGCCGGTCAGGCCCAGCCGGGAGGCGATCACATTGGCTACTTCCACCGGCGTGGCGGTCACCAGCCACACCTGGCGGCCTGCCCTCAGGTGCTGCTCGGTCAGCGCCCGGGTGCCGGGCCAGATCTTCGAGTCGATCATCTCGTCATAGACTTCCTCACCCATGGCCAGGACGTCGTCTTCGGCGATTCCGATAGCGAAGGCCAGAGCGGCATCACGGATGGAGTGGATGTCATTGATGTTCTCGCCGCGCAGGCTGAACTGCAGCTGCTTCCAGGTGAAGCCGGCGACATCCCGCAGGGTGAAAGCGCGCCGCTCATAGAGCTTGCGTGCAACGTGGAACAGGCTGGCCCCCCGCATCAGTGTGTTGTCCACGTCGAAGAATGCTGCTTCCTTCAGCGGCCGGGAGGGGACAGCGGCGTCCTTCGCGTTCCTGGAGGGGGCTAAGGGCATGGTTTGAGTCTAGCTATATCCGGTGTCCGGTGCGTCGCTGCCTGCCGTTCGCGCTACCGTGTTTGCTATGAGCAATACCAACCCTGCCCCTCGTTCCCACGACCTGGTGCTCTTGACCAAACCGCAGTGCCATCTCTGCGCGGAGGCCAGGACCGTGGTCGCCCGCGTAGCCGGGGAACTGGGCATCGAGTGGCGGGAGCAGTCGATTACCGGGAACCCGGAGCTGATGGAACGCTTCGCCGAGGAAATCCCGGTGGTGATGGTCGACGGTGTCCAGCGCGATTTCTGGCACATCGATGAGCAGCGGCTCCGGCGCCTGCTGGCCGGGTAATTTGAGGGCAAGCTCACGGAGCCGGACTTTGAGCCGGTGCCAAGGGCACTTAGAGTGTAGAGATACCCAACATTGTCTGTTCAGGGGCAGTCTGTTCCGGGGCAGTGTGGCTTGGCACGCCGCAGCGTGCCTGAACGATGGAGCTGGACAGGTAGCAATGACGTCGGATATCCCCCCAGTGCCGCGCCGCGCCGTCGGGCCTTCCGGGCGCGAGATTCCGCCTGCCTCGCTCAAACGGCTCACGATCTACCTGCGCGCACTGAATGCCTTGCTCGGCGATGGCCTGGAGCGGATTTCCTCGGAGGCGCTGGCCGAAGCAGTCGGAGTCAGTTCGCCGACCCTGCGCAAGGACCTGTCCTATCTTGGGTCGTACGGAACCCGCGGCGTCGGCTACGACGTCCAGTACCTCAGCCGGCAGATTTCCGCAGCGCTTGGCCTGACGCTGGACTGGCGCGTGGCCATCGTCGGTGCCGGTAACCTGGGGCGGGCCCTGGCCGGTTATTCCGGGTTCGTATCCCGCGGCTTCGAAGTCGTGGCACTGTTCGACTCTGACCAGCTGGTGATCGGTCAGGAAGTCGGATGGCTGCGTGTCAGCCCTGTCGAGGATTTGGAACCGGTGCTGGAGCGGACCCGCGCCAACATGGCGGTCCTCGCGGTGCCGGCCAAGGTAGCCCAGGCGCTCTGCGACCGCTTGGTGGCCGCGGGTATCAGCAGCATTCTCAGTTTCGCGCCGATCGTGCTGCAGGTTCCGGAGCACGTCCAGGTACGCAAGGTAGACATGGCCACCGAGCTGCAGATTCTTGCCTACCACGCACAGCGGGCGCAGGATCCGGACCTGCAGTCCGAACCCGGCGCCCGCGCCGCCCAATAGGCGGCAGCCGTCAGAAGCCCCGCGGCTGCGGCTTGA
Organism: Arthrobacter sp. B0427-1-12; assembly: GCF_059092905.1. Lineage (NCBI taxonomy): Bacteria > Bacillati > Actinomycetota > Actinomycetes > Micrococcales > Micrococcaceae > Arthrobacter > Arthrobacter sp. B0427-1-12. The sequence continues at coordinate 307,385 of NZ_JBNHIC010000001.1, forward strand.
AGTATTCGCTGGATGGCTTGAGCCACAGCATGACGACGGCGACGACGCCCAGCAGGACGTACAGCGCCGGAAGCAGGCCGCCGAAGATCCCGAAGAGGGACAGGACCGCGAAGACCGTGGCCGTGATCCGGGCCCAGTTCTTGCCTTTCTTCACCAGGAAGGCCATCAGCACGTACAGGCCGGTGACGATGATGCCCGTAATGAGTACCGATGTGCCGTACATGGCCAGGAACGTTTCGCGGTCCATCGCGCCGCCGGAGAGCTCCATCAGCTGGTCCATCTGGCCGGGCAGCAGTTGGGCTTCAGGATTGATGGCGCCCAGGATCGCAGCGAGCAGGTAGAGGGCTCCGGCCGCGAGGATCAGCCAGAAGGCGATGACCACTTCCTTGGGCGCGGTGCGTGGGGCACCGGCGCTGGCCTGGCTGGGATAGTTGTAGCCGGCGGCCTGGCCTTGCTGGTAGCCGTACGGAGACTGCGCCGGCTGGCCATAGGGGCTCTGCCCGTACTGGGGCTGGTTCTGCCCGTACTGCGGCGCCGCGCCCGGGGCCTGCTGGCCGTACTGCGGCGCCTGCTGGCCGTACTTGGGCTGGTTTTCCGGTTCGCCGGCCGGGCTCGGATTTGCTGGCCGGTTCGGGTCGTTCTCAGGTGTGCTCATCGCCCATCCTTTTCATCTGTGCGCTGCTGATTTGCGCTGCTGCTGACTGGACCTCCCGCCAGCACCTGACACTCCGCGGCGGGCCTAAGTCAACCCTACCCTCGCTTGCCGGCGGCGGCGGTCAGCCTCAAGGATGAGTGCGGACGGCCGGGCAGTCGGCAGCCGCGCGGCTGCCATCAGGCAGAGACGCTCCTGCTCCACAGGCTGGCAGAGCGGCGCCAGGTCAGGGCCAGGGCCACCGTGGGCAGGATCACGAAGAGCACGAGGCCGGCAGCCAGCCGGATAATGAATTCCCCCGGGGCTTCCGGCGGATCGGGGGAGTGCGGCTCCGGGTGGAACGGGCCGCTCAGCCAGTCGGGGAGCGACAGCACCAGGAACACCGCAATGCCCGCGCCGGCCAGGCCGGTCAGCATGCCTCTGGCCCAGGGCCGTCCGTGGTGGAAACATACGGCGCAGAATGTCAGTGTGATGCCGAATCCGGTTAGCACCACCACGAAGTGCAGAATGTCCCACAGCACGCCGGCGCCGTGCACGGCCGCCATGGAGGCAGCGAGCCAGACGGTGGAAACGAGGATCGCCGCGGCATAGAGAAGCCAGCACCCGACGGCGGCCAGGATCGACGCCGGCCGCCTGACGACGTCGTACCGTGGCGCCGGTTCGCTCCGGCTGTTGCTGCCCATGGCACCACGGTAGCCCTGCGGGCTTCGCCTCGAAAGGGGACCGGAACCCGCCGCCGGCGGAAACGGTGAAGGGCCGCCTCCACAGTCACTGCTGTGGAGGCGGCCCTTCGGAACACTCCCGCCGGATGGCCGGTGCTATGGAGCGACGAACGCAGCGTCGACGTTGATGGTGACCTTGTCCCCGACCAGCACGCCGCCGGCCTCGAGGGCGGCATTCCAGGTCAGGCCGAATTCCTTGCGGCTGATGGTGGTCTGGCCGGAGAAGCCCGCGCGGGTGGCACCGAAGGGATCGACGGCGACACCGTTGAACTCGGTCTCGAGGACAACTTCTTTGGTGATGCCCTTGATGGTCAGGGCACCGGTGAGCTTGAAGGTTTCGCCGTTGCCCTCGATCTTGGTGGAGGCAAACGTCATCTCCGGGAACTTTTCGGCATCGAAGAAATCCTCGCCCTTGACGTGGGCGTCGCGGTTCGGCTCATTCGAGTTGAAGCTTCCGGTTTCCACGGCGGCGATGACCTTGGAGTCGTCCAGGTGCTCGCCGACTTCAAGCTTGGCGTCGACCTTGTCGAAGCTGCCGCGGACCTTGCTGATGCCGGCATGGCGGACGGTGAAGCCGATTTCGCTGTGCGAGCCGTCGAGGGTCCAGGTGCCGGTAGTGAGTCCGGTGGGGATGGTCATAATGCTGCTCCTTATGTCTGATCACGACGTGCAGTGAGCGCGGAACCCGGTCTGGCCCGGCCGCCCTCGCGGGCAGAAAATGCAAATGCATGATTGAGGCCCCGCGGCCCAAATTCTTCGCCAGCAGCCCCGATTTAGTCAACAGGTCCAAATTTGAGAAACTTATTGACATGTCCCGAGCCACTGTCCACCTGCTGCGCCACGGTGAGGTCTTCAACCCCGACCGCGTCCTTTACGGACGCCTGCCGGAGTTCCACCTCTCGGAACTGGGCAGGCAGATGGCCCAGAGGCTAGCTGTGTACTTTGAACAGCGTGTGAACGACGGCGCCAGGATCGTTTACCTGGTGGCCTCACCGCTGACACGGGCACAGGAAACCGCAGAGCCGACGTCGAAGGCCCTGGGCCTGCCGATCGTCACCGATCCCCGGATCATCGAGGCCGCCAACCGTTTCGAAGGGCTGTCCAGGATTAGCTCCCAGCTGCGCAATCCCCGGCACTGGCCGTACCTGGTCAATCCGATGCGCCCGTCCTGGGGCGAGCCGTACCGGCTGCAGGTCGCGCGCGTCATGGAAGCTGTGCAGGACGCCCGGCAGCACGCCCTTGAGGCCGGGGGCGAGGGCGCTGAAGCCATTTTGGTCAGCCATCAGCTGCCCATCTGGGTCACCCGCCTGGCGGCGGAAAACAAAAGGCTGTGGCACGATCCGCGGCGCCGGGAGTGCACGCTGACCTCGGTGACTTCCCTGGAGTTCGACGGCGACAGGCTGGCCGGGGTGCGCTACGCCGAGCCCTGTGCGGACCTGCTCCCGGGCGCCGCGAATATTCCGGGAGCATAATGGAAGTACTACACGTTGTAGAAGTGGCATCCGCTCCACCGGGCCCTGCTGCACTGCCAGCGGAAAACCTCTGAAAGAAGCTGTGAAGAAGTCTGTATCAAACGCTGCATCGCGCGCGTCGCTGGAACGCCGGTCCTTCCTGAAGCTTGGCGCGGGCGTGGTCCTTGCCCTCCCGCTGGCCGCCTGCACGGCCGAAGATCCCCTGGCCCAGCAGGCCCGGGCCGGGGACAACAAGAACTACATCGCGGGCGACGGCTCCGTTACCGAGTATGCACCGGAGCAGCGCGGCGAACCCGTGCAGCTGACGGCCCAGCTGTTCGACGGGACCACCGTGGATTCGAAGGACTTCGCCGGCCAGGTCACGGTCCTGAATTTCTGGTACGCCGCCTGCGCCCCGTGCCGGGTGGAGGCTCCCGACCTTGAAGCGCTCTGGCAGGAATTCGGGCCGCAGGGCGCGCAGTTCTACGGTGTCAACATCCGCGACGAAGAGGCCACGGCCGCGGCGTTCGACCGCAACTTCAACATCAGTTACCCGAGCATCAAGGACAAGGACGGCGGCGTACTGCTGGCCATGACCCAGTACGTCCCGCCGCAGGCGGTGCCGACCACGCTGGTGCTTGACCGGGAAGGGCGCGTTTCCTCCCGCATCCTGGGCCTGGCGGACAAGGGCACGCTCAGGGCACTCATCTCCGACGTCCTGGCCGCCTAGCCATGACGTCCCCCAGGCTTACTGCCCTGCTGGTTCCCGCCGCCAGCAATCCCTTCGCGGAGACCGTGCTGAACGGCTCCATGCTGCTGGCTGTGCCGGTGGCCCTGCTGGCCGGGCTGGTGTCCTTCCTGTCCCCGTGCGTGCTGCCGCTGGTGCCCGGGTACCTGGGCTACGTGACCGGACTGACCGGCGTCGACCTGGAGAAGCAGCGGCGCGGGCGCATGTTCGCGGGCATCGGGCTCTTCGTCCTTGGATTCTCCGCCGTCTTCGTGGCGATCGGGGCAGTCTTCGGACAGCTCGGCGCCTGGCTGCAGGGCTCAGAGCAGGCCTGGGTGACGCAGCTGCTCGGCGCCGTCGTCATCCTGCTGGGATTCGTTTTCATGGGCGGCCTGTCCTGGTTCCAGGCGGACCGCAAGGTCCATGCCAAGCCGCCGGCGGGACTGTGGGGGGCGCCGGTGCTCGGCATCACCTTCGGCCTTGGCTGGGCGCCGTGCATCGGCCCCACCTATGCCGCGGTCCAGACACTGGCGTTCTCCGGCGGCACGGATGCCGTCAAAGGTGCGGCGCTGGCCTTCGTGTACTGCCTGGGGCTGGGCATTCCGTTCCTGCTGATTGCCCTGGGCTTCCGCCGCGGGATGGGGGCCATGGCCTTTTTCCGGAAGCACCGGCTGGCGATCCAGCGGTTCGGCGGCGGCCTGCTGATCGTGCTGGGCCTGCTGATGGTCTCCGGGTTGTGGGGCACCTGGGTCAACGAGCTGCAGTTCTGGTTCGCCAATGAAGTAAGGCTCCCCATCTGATGCGCGACCGCTTGACCGACCAAAGCGCAACCGAAGAAAGCGTGACCAAGGACAACGTGACTGACCTGAGCACGGATCAAGACCGGACCACGAAGAAGGGCATGAAGAAGCGCCGGCAGGACGACGATGTGGCGCTGCCGGCGCTGGGCGTCGTCGGCATGCTGCGCTGGGCCTGGACCCAGCTGACCAGTATGCGCACCGCGCTCTTCCTGCTGCTGCTGCTGGCCGTAGCCGCCGTGCCCGGCTCGCTGTTCCCGCAGCGGCCGGCCAATCCGTCCACCGTGACGCAGTACATCGACGACAATCCGACGACGGGGCCGTGGCTGGACAAGCTGCAGTTCTTCGACGTGTATTCCTCCGTCTGGTTCTCCGCCATCTACATCCTGCTGTTCGTTTCGCTGGTCGGCTGCATCATTCCGCGCGCCCGCCAGCATGCCAAGGCGATGCGCGCCCAGCCGCCGCGGACCCCGCGCCGGCTGTCCCGGCTGCCCGAATACGGGACCTTGGTCATTCCGGCGGAGGTGGCGGCGTCGTCCGGCCTGACCGCGGCCCGCGCCGTGGAGGACGCAGCGCGCATGCTCAAGCGCCGCGGCTACCGCGTCCAGGTGCGGGATGCCGATGGCGACCGCCCGTCCGTGGGCGCCGAGCGGGGCTTCGCCAAGGAGATCGGCAACCTGCTGTTCCATACTGCGCTGATCGGCGTGCTGGTGTCCGTGGCCATCGGCGGCATGTTCGGCTACAGGGGACAGAAGATCATCGTGGAAGGGGAGACCTTCGTTAATACGCTGGTCGGCTATGACTCCTTCAGCCCGGGGACGAACTTCTCCGAGGACTGGCTGTCCCCGTATTCCATGACTCTGGATAAGTTTGAGGTGGTCTTCGACCGCGAATCGAAGACGCACTACGGCCAACCGCTGGACTTTACCGCCACCCTGACCACCAAGGATGCCCCGGACGCCGAACCGGCCACCCAGCAGCTCAAGGTGAACCATCCGCTGAGCATTGGCGGCACCAATGTGTATCTGGTGGGCAACGGCTACGCGCCCATGGTCACAGTCCGCGACGGCGAGGGCAACATCGCCTATCAAGGGCCGGTGGTTTCCGTTCCCACCGATGGTGCGTACACTTCGCTGCTGGTCATCAAGGCTCCGGACGCGAAGCCCAACCAGCTCGGATTCGTCGGGTTCTTCCTGCCCACCGCCGTCGTGGATGAAGCCGGCGTTGCCTTCGGCAGCGACCCGGATCCGTTCAACCCGCAGCTGAACCTCAACGCCTACACCGGGGACCTGGGGCTGGACGACGGAGAACCGCGGAACGTCTACACCCTGGACACCACCAACCTGACCGAGATCAACAGCCGCAGCCAGGACGCCGGCGGCATCGTGCTGGGCGCCTACCAGACGTATGAGCTGCCGGACGGCCAGGGCTCCATCAGCTTTGACGGACTCAAGCGCTACGCCGCCCTGGACATCGCCTATGATCCGGGGGAGATGGGAGCGCTGGTCTTCTCCTCGCTGGCGCTGCTGGGGTTGATAGGCTCGCTGTTCATTGCACGCCGGCGTGTCTGGGTCCGGGCGGGTGTCCATGAGGACGGCCGCACGATGGTTGAATACGGCCTGCTGGCCCGCGGTGAGGATTACCGCCTGGCCGGCGAAGCAGAGGCCATCCGCACGCACCTGGAACGGGCATGGCTGGCGGAACCAGCCGACATCCCCAAAAACGCAGAGAAGGATCTGTAATGACCATCAATGAAACGCTGGGCGAGTACAGCCAGCTGTTCACCATCATGGCAGTGTCCACGTACGTGGTGGCCTTCCTGGCGTTCCTCTGGGACATGGCCAGGACCGGCAGGACCTTCGCCGCCGTGGACGCCAAAGCCGCAGGCCATGCGGGCGCGGAGACCAAGGCGCCGGCGATGGCGGGGGCCGGCCAGGCGGCCCGCGCGGCAGCCGGCACAGCGACGGTGTCCCACGAGGGACTGGCGGGCCCGAAGGACCGCGTAGCCAGCACGGGCCGCTCCGGTGCGGGGGCCGGCATCGTTCCCGGCGAGGACATGAAGTACACCACGGAACGCCGGGTGTTCGCCCGCGTAGCCGTCGCCCTCACCGTCCTGGGTTTCCTCATCCACGCTGCGGCCGTCGTCAGCCGCGGCATTGCCGCGGCCCGGGTGCCGTGGGGCAACATGTACGAATTCTGCACCACCGGTGCGATGGTGGTGGTCGGTGTCTACCTGCTGGCGCTGATCCGGCGCGACCTGCGGTTCATGGGCAGCTTTGTGCTGGGTCTGGTCATCGTCATGCTGGGCGCGGCAACCGTCGGCTTCCCGACGCCGGTGGCGCACCTGGTGCCCGCGCTCCAGAGCTACTGGCTGGTCATCCACGTCTCCGTCGCCGTCCTGGCCTCCGCCCTCTTCACGCTGACCTTCGCCACCTCGGTGCTGCAGTTGGTGCAGGCCCGCCGGGAGGCCGCAGTGGCCGCCGGCCGCAGCTTCGGGGGCGCGTTCCTGGCCCGGGTGCCTTCGTCCCTCAGCCTGGAGAACTTCTCCTATCGCATCAACGCAGTGGCGTTCGTGCTCTGGACCTTCACCCTGATGGCCGGAGCCATCTGGGCCGAGGCGGCCTGGGGCCGGTACTGGGGCTGGGACACCAAGGAAGTCTGGACCTTCGTCATCTGGGTGGTCTACGCCGGCTACCTGCACGCGCGCGCCACCCGCGGCTGGACAGGAACCCGCGCTGCCTGGCTGTCCATCGTCGGGTACCTGTGCATCGTGTTCAACTTCAGCATTGTCAACGTCTTCTTCTCCGGCCTCCACAGCTACTCCGGGATTCAGTAAGGCCCCGGCCTGCGTTGAGACCTCCTGACCGCGGACACAAAAGCGCCGCCCGTCCCGGAAGGGACGGGCGGCGCTCTTGGTTCGCGTCCTGATCCGTCAGATCCAGCGCGGTGCCACCGGCTTTTCCTGCTTGCTGGAGGTGACGCCGAAGGTGCCGCGTCCGCAGGCCCAGGCGGTGATATCCGCCAGGGTGCCGGAGATGAGGTCCGGGGCCGTAGCGTCCAGATCGCCGAGTTCCGGCTGCCGCTCGCCGGAGACCAGTGCCACACACATTCATTCTGTTCTGTGGAACAGCCCGCGGGCGGGGGTCAGATCCCTTCGAAAGGGTGGGCTGCGATATCGACCTCGAATTCGTGCACAGCCTTCAGCGCCGCCCGGGCCAAGCCGCTGCTCACCAGGCCGGCGAAGCGGGTGGTCGGCGTGGCTACCGACAGCGCCGCTATGGCCAGACCGCGCGGATCGTGGACGGCCACTCCGATGGCGCTGACACCTTCCTCCGTTCCCTCAAAGTTCGCCGCGAAGCCGTTGGTGCGGATGAGGTCCAGTTCGCTGAGGAATGCCGGATAGTCGCTGTCCGGGATCCGGTCATGGGCCATGTTCAGCTCGCTCCGGAAGAGCTTGTCGAGGGTTGCGGCATCCAGCTCCGCCAGCATTGCCTTGCCTCCGGACGTCCGGTGTGCCGGCAGGACGGCCCCCTGCCGATCGCCGACGCGAAGGATTCCCGAGCCCTCCACGGACGTCAGGAAGCGCACCTTCGTTCCCACGCGGATCATCAGATTGACGGTCTCGCCCATACGGCTGGCCAGCAGCTCCAGATGGGGCTGCGCCAGCTCCTTCAGCTGCCGTGTACTGCCCATGCCGGCAGGGCCTTCGCCTATGGCCGGACCGGGCAGGTAACGGTGATTCTCATCCTGGATGGCGAAGCCGCGGTAGATGAGCATGGCCAGCAGCCGATGGGCGGTGGATGGCGCCACCGCCAGTTCTACCGCGGCATCCTTCAACCGCAGGCTTCCCGTATCCCGCAGCAGCTGCAGCAGGTGGAGGGCGTTGTCCACCGAAGCGAGGGGATAGGGAGGCTTCTTGTGCAACTCGATTTTCCGCATGCCAGAATTATATTGAGCGAGCTGGGTCGCACCGACATCCTTGTGGAATGGCCCACGTTGACAAAGTCGATGGTGACTCTCGCGCTCCCGGTCCGGATGGATCCGCCGCGCCGGCGAAGTTCAATCGGGCTTCCCTTATGGCCGTGATCGTTTGCTGGCTGCTCGTCGTCTTCGACGGTTACGACCTGATTGTCTACGGGACCGTCCAGTCCACCCTCATCAATACCACGGACTGGGGACTCGACAAGGCGACGGCGGGGACCATCGGATCGCTGGCTTTCCTTGGAATGATGATCGGCGCCCTCTTCGCCGGCCGCATGGCGGACCATTGGGGGCGGCGCCGGACGATTCTTGCCTGCACCATCGTCTTTTCCGTCTTTACCGTGTTGCTGGCTTTCGCGCCGAACGCGTTTGTCTTCGGCGGCCTCCGCCTGCTGGCCGGCATTGGCCTGGGGGGACTCGTTCCCTCGGCCAATGCCATGGCCGCCGAGCTGGTGCCGGCCCGGTGGCGCGCCACCGTGGCCACGCTGCTGATGTCCGGCGTCCCGCTCGGTGGGAGCATTGCGGCGCTGGTCGGTATTCCGGTGATTCCTGCGTTCGGCTGGCAGGCGATGTTCCTGGTGGCCATTTTGGCTCTGATCATCCTCGTTCCGCTTGGACTGAAGTACCTGCCCGAAACCCTGGTCAGTAGCCACCGGCAGGCAGACAAGGGCGGCTTCGGCACACTGCTGCGGGCCCCTTACCGGACCCCGACGATCCTGTTCGCGCTGGCCACGATCGCCACGCTATTCGCCTGGTACGGGCTGGGAACCTGGTTGCCCAACCTCATGGAGCTGGCGGGCTACAACCTAGGCTCGGCTCTGACTTTCGCCCTGGCGCTGAATCTAGGGGCCATCGCCGGTTCCGTGATCACCGCCTGGGCGGGGGACCGTTTCGGCCCGGCCCGCACGGGAATCACTGCCGCAGCGGTGGCTGCGGCCGCGCTGGCCGTCATCATCACCGGCCCCCCGGTGGCGGTGGTCTACCTGATGCTGGTGCTGGCCGGCGTCGGAACCCACGGAACCCAGATCCTCATCATCGCCGCCATTGCCAACCACTATCCGTCCTACCTGCGCGGCACCGCGCTGGGCTGGGGTCTCGGCGTCGGCCGCATCGGCGCCGTGGCAGCCCCCCAGGCCGGCGGCCTGCTGCTTGCTGCAGGGCTGGGAGTCAATTCGAACTTCCTGGCATTCGCCGGAGGCGCCGCCGTGGCAGCAGTGATGCTGACTTGGGTCAGCCGCGCGACAAAACACCATGTCCCCAAATAGGGGAAGAAGCATGCCTGAAGAAACCAGCATCCGGGATGCCCTTGTTGTCGGCGGCGGAATCGGCGGACTGGCCACCGCCGTCGGCTGAACCGAAACGGCGCGGATACGCACTACACCGACTGGCTGTACGCGGACAACGGGTACTGAAAACGAGCCGCCGGGCCGGGCCTGCGCGCGTCCGGGTTCTTGGGCTGTTCCTCCGGCTGGGGCTGTTCTTCCCGCTAGCCGTCCTTTTTCTGCCCGTCCTTGTCCTTGCGCTGCTCCTTCTGCTGCGCTTCGCGGGCCTTGAGTTCGGCTTCACGCTTCTTCAGTTCGGTCTCTTTGGCCTGCTGCCGCCGGCGGGTCTCGAGATTGCGCAGGAATTCGGGGTCATCGTCTGGAGCAGTCGGGTGCTTGGGCGCCTGGCGCTGCGGTCCCGCGGACGGCGGGCCGTAGCTGGGGCGGCCGAAGAAGAACCAGAGGGTGGCGCCGATGATCGGCAGCAGCACGATGGCCAGGATCCAGGACGGTTTGGAAATGCTGCGCACCTCGTGGCGGCCTGTGCGGATGCAGTCGATCAGCGCGTAAATGATGACCGCTACTGCCACTACTGCCAGAAAAAGGTACACGCGGGACATGCATCAATTGTAGTCGAGATGGCCATGGGCATACCCCTGCTGCAACTTCCTTGGAGGCGGCTGCCAGGAAGCGCGGGTAAACTTGAGCGGTGGCTTTCTTTCGTTACACCTTGGCACGGCTTGGCTTGCTGGCCGTTGTTTTTGTCATCTGCCTGTACCTGGGCCTCGGCCTGGTGTTCTCCGGCATCTTCGCCGTCATTATCTCCTGGTGCCTGAGCTACCTGCTCCTGCGCAGGTGGCGCGATGAGGCTTCGGCTGCCATGCAGAACCGGTTCCCCGGCCGGATCAAGCCGATCCGGACCGCCACGGAAGTGGAAGACGCCGCCGCGGAGGACACCTTGGTGGACAACCACCCGGACGTGGCGGTTGACGCGGACCGGAAGCGCCGCCAGGCCCACTAGGCCAGGACGCGGGTCAGCACCAGTGCCAGCCCGTAGACCACGCTGAATGCCAGGTTGAGCATGCCGGTCTGCTTCAGCACCGGGATCAGGCTTTCACGCCTCCTGCCCTTGAGCATGGTCCAGGACGGCATCAGGCACATCGGCACCAGCACCAGCACCAGCAGCACCCACGGATAACCGTTGACCAGCACCAGCGGCAGCAGCAGGGCCACCGCCAGCATCATGACGTAGCTGACGCGCGCCAGCTCGTCGCCCAGCCGGACGGCGAGGGTGCGCTTGCCGGCCTCCCGGTCCGTGGGGATATCGCGGACATTGTTGGCCATCAGCAGGGCCATGGCGATGACTCCGGTGCTCACCGCCCCCAGCACCGCGGGCCAGCTCAGCGCAAAGGCCTGCGTGTACGTGGTGCCCAGTGTCGCGACGAGGCCGAAGAATACAAAGACGAACAGGTCGCCCAGGCCCAGGTAGCCGTACGGGTTCCTGCCGCCGGTGTAGCCCCAGGCTGCGATGACGCAGCCAACGCCGACCAGCAGCAGGAACCAGGTCTGGGTCAGGATGACCAGGACCAGCCCCGCCACCATGGCCAGCAGGAAGGACGCGAACGCCGCGTACTTCACCTGCCGGGGGGATGCCGCGCCGGAACCGGTCAGCCGCAGCGGGCCCACCCGGGCGTCGTCGGTGCCGCGGATGCCGTCTGAGTAGTCATTGGCGTAGTTGACGCCGACCTGCAGGAAGATGGCCACCAGTGCTGCCAGCACCGCGTTAAGGACCTTGAAGCCGCCCAGTTCGAATGCCGCCGCGCTGCCGACGATTACCGGCGCAACCGCCATCGGCAGGGTCCGGGGGCGAGCGCCTTCTAACCATTGAGCGGCTGTGGCCACAGGTTCAGTCCTATCTTGTCGTCGGATTCTTTCCGCCGGATGACGGCAGCTATCCATTCTTCCGCATGCGCCTGCCCGTCCGCGAAACGCACGCGGCTAGACGGCATGCCCTTCGCTGTGCTGGTCCCGCTCGGCCCGCCCGGCCAGCAGCGCCTGGATGCGCAGCCGGTCCGGCTTGCCCGTGGGCAGGGCCGGCAGTTCGGCCAGCGGCAGCACGATCTTCGGCACCGCGGCGGCTCCCAGCCGCTCCCGCACCGTGCGGCGGATCGCCCCGGCATCGGCCGGTCCGACGACGGCGGCCGCCACCTGGGTGCCCCACTCCGGATGCTCGACGCCGGCAACCACCGCCGCCTCGACCCCCGGGACCGCCTCGATCGCCTGGGCGACGAGGTTCGCTGAGATCTTCACGCCGCCGGTATTGATCACATCGTCCGCGCGGCCCAGGACGGTGAGGGTGCCGGCGTCGTCCATTGCACCCACATCGCCGGTGCGGTACCAGCGGCGGCTCTCCCGTTCCGGGAAGTGCTCCGCCGTCAGGTCCGGCCGGCCAAGATAACCGGAGGCGAGCACCTTGCCGCCGATCCAGACCCGGCCGTCCTCCAGCCGCACCTGGGCGCCCGGCAGCGGAACGCCGTCGTATACGCAGCCGCCGCAGGTTTCGCTCATCCCGTAAGTGCGCACCACCTTCAGGCCGTACTTGCGGGACTCCTCGCGCAGCCGGTCGCTGGTGCGGGCGCCGCCGACCAGGATGGCGTCGAAGCGCCGCAGCACCTTGATGGTTTCCGGCGCGGGATTGGCCAGCAGCCGGTGCAGCTGCGTCGGCACCAGGGAAGTGATGCGGAACGGATCGGTCAGTTGGGCGGCGGCGGCGGTGAAGGCTTCCGCGGTGAAGCGCTGCGCCGGGTCCATCGCCACCGGCCGGGTGCCGGCGAACAGCGAGCGGGCCAGCACCTGCAGCCCGGCCACATAGTGCACGGGCAGGGCCAGCAGCCACTGGCCCTCGCCGCGCAGCGCCGCCGTGGTCCCCTCCGCGGAGGCAGCCAGGGCACCGGCGGAGAGCATGGTCTGCTTGGGCAGTCCGGTGGAACCGGAGGTGCTGATGACCGCTGCGATGCCTTCGGCCGGTTCGGCGGCGGCGAGCCCCCTGAGGGCAGCAACATCCAGGGCCGGGTCCGCGTAGGGCATGACCGCTGGGCCCTCGCCGGCCAGTGCGTTGGCGAGGGGTTGGAGCAGCCGGTTCGGTGCGAAGCCCTCCGGAGTGTGTACCGGCAGCAGGTCCACAGGAATCCCTCCGGCGGCTAGAAGTAGTACGGGAAGGAGGACCAGTCCGGGTCCCGCTTCTGCAGGAACGCCTCCTTGCCCTCCACCGCCTCGTCCGTCATGTAGGCCAGGCGGGTGGCTTCACCGGCGAAGACCTGCTGGCCGGCCAGGCCGTCGTCAGCCAGATTGAAGGCGAACTTGAGCATGCGGATGGCCTGCGGGGACTGGCGGGCGATGTCCGCGGCGTACTCCAGGGCCGTCTTCTCCAGGTCCGCGTGGTCCACGGCCTCGTTGACCGCACCCATGCGGACCATGTCCTCGGCCGAGTATTCGCGGGCCAGGAAGAAAATCTCGCGGGCAGACTTCTGGCCGATCTGGCGGGCCAGCAGCGCCGAGCCGTAGCCGGCGTCGAAGCTTCCCACCGTGGCGTCGGTCTGCTTGAACCTGCCGTGCTGGCGGGAGGCGATGGTCAGGTCCGCCACCACGTGCAGGCTGTGCCCGCCGCCGGCCGCCCAGCCGTTGACGACGGCGATGACCACCTTGGGCATGGTCCGCATCAGCCGCTGGACCTCTAGGATGTGCAGTCTGCCGGCGCGGGCGGGATCAATGGTTTCCTGGGTCTCGCCGGAGGCGTAGCGGTAGCCTTCGCGGCCGCGGATCCGCTGGTCGCCGCCCGAGCAGAAGGAATGGCCGCCGTCCTTGGGGGAGGGGCCGTTGCCGGTGAGCAGCACGGTCGCCACATCGGGCGTCATGCGGGCGTGGTCCAGGGCGCGGTAGAGCTCATCGACGGTGCCGGGCCGGAAAGCATTGCGGACCTCCGGGCGGTTGAAGGCGATGCGGACGGTGGGCAGGTCCCGGACTACGGCGCCGGCGGCGTCCCGCTCGACCTGGCGGTGGTACGTCATGTCCTGGAAGTCGTCGAAACCGGAAACCGCCCGCCATTGCATGGGGTCGAAGATATCGGAAACCTGTGCTGGAAGTTCGTTGCTCACCTGACCGAGTTTACGCGGGGTGGCGCGGGCAGTGGCCCGGCACCGCTGGCGCAGGCGCATGCGCGGCCGTACGGTGGGCTCATGAGGATTCTTCATCTGGCCCACGCCGGCACCTGGGAAGCGGCGCTGGAAACCACCGGGAACTACAACATGTCCACCAAGGGCGCCACGTTGGACTCCATCGGCTTCATCCATGCCGCCACCCCGGAGCAACTGCCCGAGGTTGCTGAGCGGGTCTACGGCGGCGATCCGGAGCCGCTCATTCTGCTGGAACTGGAGACAGACCTGATCGAAGCCGACGGCGTCGAGGTGAAGTTCGAGGAGGCAGACAACGGCCAGCAGTACCCGCACATCTACGGGCCGATCAAGCCCCAGTACGTGGTGTCCACGCTGCCGGCCGGCTTTGACGCCGAAGGCCGGTTCACGATCGAGCGCTGACCCCGCCCGGTGCGGGGGACGCGTCAGCTGATGCAGAATTCGTTGCCTTCGGGATCGGCCATGGTGTACCAGGTTTCCGGGCCCAGGCGGCCCGCGTAGAGGAACTTTGCGCCGCGTGCTTCGAGCGCAGACCGGACCTCGTCCTTGTCATCGCCGTCCAGCCGGACGTCCAGGTGGATGCGGTCCTTGACGGTCTTCGGCTCCGGTACGGGCTGGAACAGGATGCGGCGCCGGGATTTGCTCTCCACCTCCTCCGCCGGGCAGATCGCCGCGCCGGCCTTCCAGACGCGCTCGCCGTTATGGACGATGGTGTCCTCCTCCGAGGCGAAGCCCTTTTCCACCATCGAGGTAATGAAGTCCTGGTCCGTCGGCTCGACGACCCAGCCGAGGGTTTGGGCCCACCAGTCCGCCTGGTCGTGGGCATTGGCGCAGTCAATGGAAATCTGGATGTTGTAAGCCATGGCTTGAGCCTAGGACGGCGTTGCGTTGCCCGGTACCGAATCGAGGACAGCTTCTGTCCGCGTCCGCCGGTTGACATGGTCCGTGCCCTCGTCCACCCTTGAACCCATGAGGTTGTAACCCGCTTTCGCGTCCAAAGCCCGCGTTGACCGGATCCTGATGTGCATTCCAGGCCTGGTATCCCTTCCAGGACGGTCCGCCGGCCCCCACAACGCCCTGCGAGGTTCCTTTGACCAACCACATCCATCTTTCCGGCGTGTTCCACGGCTATGGCGACCGACTGCTTCTGGAGGGCATCGATCTGGTCGTCTCCGGAGGAGAGCACGTCGCCATCATCGGGGAGAACGGCGCCGGCAAGTCCACCCTGCTGCGACTGATCGCCGGTGCCGAGCAGCCGGACTCGGGCACTGTCTCCGTCCACGGCCGCGTGGCGCACCTGGCCCAGGTGCTGGACGCGCCGCCGGAGGCGGCCGTCGGTGACGTGATCGATACAGCCCTGGCCGGATTCCGGGACATGGAGGCGCGGCTGCACGAGCTGGAGGCGGCCATGGCGGCCGGCGACGAAACCGCCTTCGACGAATACGGCCGCCTGCTGACCGAGTTCCAGCTGCGCGGCGGCTACGAGGTGGACGCCCGCGTCGATGCCGCCATGGACCACCTGGGGCTGCGCGCGATCAACCGCGGCCGTACCCTGGGCTCGCTCTCGGGTGGCGAGCAGGAGCGGCTGGCCCTGGCCTGCGTCCTGGCCGATCCGGCGTCGATCCTGCTGCTCGACGAGCCGACCAACCATCTTGACGCCGATGGCGCCGAGTGGCTGGAACGCAGGCTGGCTGCGCACCCGGGAGCCGCCGTCGCGGTGTCCCATGACCGGACCTTCCTGCGCCGCGTCGCCACCACGGTGCTGGAGGTCGACGCGGAGCGGCGGACGGTGCAGCGCTACGGCAACGGCTACGACGGCTACCTGGCCCAGAAGGCGGCGGAGCGGCGCCGCTGGGTGCAACAGTATGAACAGTGGCAGGATGCAATGGCGGCCGAGCGGACCAAGGCGGAGACGACGGCCCGGAACCTGGGCTATGGGCGGCGCAGGGACGGGGACAAGATGGCCTTCGACTACAAGGGCGGTACGCTCCAGGACGCCGTTGCCAGCCGGGTCCGGAACGCCCAGGAGCGGCTGTGCCGGCTCCAGGAGAATCCGGTGGACCGGCCGCCGGAGCCGCTGGCACTGAGTGCGCGGCTGGGTGGGCGCCGGCTCCAGGGAACGGTGCTGTCAGCGTACGACGTCGTGGTGCCGGGCAGGCTGGAACTGCCGGCTTTGGAGGTGGCGGCGGGGCAGAAGCTGCTGATCACGGGTCCGAACGGCGCCGGAAAGACGACGCTGCTGGACGTGCTGACCGGGATCCGCCAGCCCCAGCGCGGAACCGTCATCCGGCGGGGACGCCTGGGGTACCTGCCGCAGGAGCTGCCCGTTCCGGCCAGGCCCGCGCGGCGGCTGCTCCCCGCGTTCGCTGCGGGACTCGGCGACGCGGGTCCCGCCGGCGACCTGGAACGGCATGCCGAGCGGCTGCTCGCTCTGGGCCTGTTCCGGGCCGCGGACTTCCAGGTGCCGGTGGGTTCGCTGTCGGCGGGACAGTACCGGCGGCTGGCGCTGGCCCGGCTGCTGACCGGCAACTACGATGTCCTGGTCTTCGACGAGCCCACCAACCACCTGGCCCCGCTGCTGGTCGGGGAGCTGGAAGAGCTGTTCGCGGCGTACCAAGGAACGCTGGTGATGGTCAGCCATGACCGCGCGCTGCGGCAGTGGTTCTCGACGCTGGAGGGGCGCGAGCTGTCCGTGGCTGAGGGCAGGCTGTCGCCCGCCGAGCCAGCGGCCCTATAGTTCGAGGAGGGAATCCTTTTCAGGCACGCAGCCTTCAGACACGGAGACGGAGCTTATGGGTTACAGGACGGTACGCCGCAGCACGGTTTTGGCCAAACAGATCAACGCCCCGGCCGAGTCGGTCTGGAAGGTCCTCACGGACATCGCCGGGTACGAGGACCTGCTGGCCGGAGACGCCGAGGTCAAGCCGCTCACGGAAGGCACGTACGGAGCCGGTACCCGGTGGCGCGAAACGCGGACCATCCTGGGCTTTCCGGTGACCACGGAGGCTTGGGTCGCCGAGGCTGTCCCGTTCAAGAGCACCACCTTCGCATCGATCATGGCCGGGGCGGAGACTGCCTTGGAGTTCACGCTGGCGGAAAACGCCGACGGCACCCTGCTCACCGCGGCCTTCACCGCCGAGGTGGTCAAGGGTGCGCCCATCAGCAAGGCCGTGGTGGCGGTCTTCGGAACGGCCGGCATGCGCCAGGTCCGCAGATCCCTCGGCGGGGACCTGGCCCGATTGGCCGCCAAGGCCGAAGGCCGCCCGCTGCCCGCAGCCCGTAGCACCGAACCGGGCCACAGCACGGTGGTGGTCCGGAAGATCGATGCGCCGGTGGAATCCGTTTGGGCCGTCGTGACCGACATCCCCGGCTCCCAGGAAACACTGTCCGGCGTGACCAGGATCGAAATGCTGACGGAGGGGCCATACGGGGTCGGCACCCGGTGGCGTCAAACCCGCACCATGATGGGCAAGGCCGAGACGGTGGAAATGTGGGTATCCGAGGTTGTCCCGCTGCGCAGCACGACAATCAAGGCCCTTCAGGGCGGCGCCGACTACACCACTGTCTTCGCGCTGGCGCCCGTCGGTCCGGGCACCCTGCTCACCATGACGTTCGGCGCGCAGATCGTCGATTCGACGACAGCCGGCAGGATCATGATGGGCCTCTTCGGGAAGATCGGCCTGAGCATCACCCGCAAGGCGCTGGCCAAGGACCTGGCGGACATTGCAGCCAAGGCCGAGTCGCTGGCGTAATCCGCGCACTCCGGGTTGACCCGCCGCGGACCGGGTGACATTCTTTATAGAACGGTCGGTCAGTAATAGCCGTCCCAATCATCTTTTCCCGGTGCCGAGGCCAGGGGAGATGTGTGCCGGCGTCGAGAATGGAAGCTGAGGAAAAAGCATGGCTGAGGCGTTTCTGGTAGGCGGGGCCCGGACCCCGGTAGGACGCTATGGCGGAGCCCTCTCGAGCGTGAGGCCCGATGACCTGGCTGCCCTGACGGTCAAGGAAGCCGTCGCCCGCGCCGGCGTCGATCCCGCCGCCATCGACGAAGTCATCCTCGGCAACGCCAATGGGGCCGGCGAGGAAAACCGCAACGTCGCCCGCATGGCCACGCTGCTGGCGGGACTGCCTGACGCCATTCCCGGCATCACCGTCAACCGGCTCTGCGCCTCCGGGCTGTCCGCGATCATCATGGCCTCGCACATGATCAAGGCCGGCGCCGCGGACATCGTCGTCGCCGGCGGCGTGGAGTCCATGAGCCGGGCCCCGTGGGTCCAGGAGAAGCCGGCCAAGGCGTTCGCGAAGCCGGGCGAAATCTTCGATACGTCCATCGGCTGGCGCTTCGTGAATCATCACTTCACGCACGGGGACCAGGCCCGAGGCGGCAAAATGACCTACTCCATGCCGGAAACCGCGGAGGAGGTGGCCGCCGTCGACCACATCTCCCGTGAGGATGCGGACGCGTTCGCCGTCCGCTCCCACGAGCGCGCGCTCGCCGCCATTGAGGGCGGCCGGTTCAAGGAGGAAATCGTGGCGGTCCCGGTCCACGGCCGCAAGGGACAGACGACCATGGTGGACACGGACGAGGGTCCGCGCCCCGGCACCACGATGGAGGTGCTCGCCGGCCTGCGCCCGGTGGTGAAGAAGGACGGCATTGTCACCGCCGGCAACGCCTCGTCGCTCAATGACGGCGCCTCTGCGATCGTCGTCGCCTCCGAGGCGGCGATCGCGAAATTCGGCCTCGAGCCCCGGGCCCGGATCATCGACGGCGGTTCGGCCGGCGTGCCGCCGGAGATCATGGGCATCGGCCCGGTGCCGGCGACGCAGAAGATCCTGGAGCGCAGCGGCCTGGGCGTCGGCGACCTGGGCGCGGTCGAACTCAACGAAGCCTTCGCCACCCAGTCGCTGGCCTGCGTGCGCCGGCTCGGCCTGGATCCGGAGATCGTGAACAAGGACGGCGGCGCTATCGCCCTCGGCCATCCGCTGGGATCCTCCGGCGCCCGCATCGCCATCACTCTGCTGGGCCGGATGGAGCGCGAACTGTCCGGAAACGGCCGCAGGCTGGGCCTGGCCACGATGTGCGTGGGCGTCGGCCAGGGCACGGCGCTGCTGGTGGAAGGCGTCTGATGGCGGAGAACTTCACCACGCTCCTGGTCAAGGAGCAGGAAGACCGCGTCCACGTCCAGATGAACCGGCCCGAGGTCCGCAACGCGATCGACCAGGCCATGGTGGACGAACTGCACGAGGTCTGCGCCCGGCTGGAACGCGGGCCGAAGGTGCTGATCATCTCCGGCGTGGACGGTGTCTTCGCCTCCGGCGCCGATATCGCCCAGCTGCGCGAACGCCGCCGTGATGACGCCCTGGCCGGAATCAACTCCGGCATCTTCGCGCGCATCGCCAAGCTGCCGCTGCCGGTCATCGCCGCGCTCGACGGCTACGCCCTGGGCGGCGGAGCGGAGCTGGCCTACGCGGCCGACTTCCGCATTGCCACCCCGTCCCTCAAGATCGGCAATCCGGAAACCGGCCTGGGCATCCTGGCTGCGGCCGGGGCCTCCTGGCGGCTGCGCGAACTCGTCGGGGAGCCCGTGGCCAAGGAGATCCTGCTGGCCGGCCGCATTTTGAACGCCGACGAGGCCCTGGCCGTGCACCTGATCACGGAGATCCACCCGGCCGGAGAGCTGCTGGATGCCGCCCACGCGCTGGCGGACCGGATCGGCAAGCAGGACCCGCTGGCGGTGCGCATCACCAAGTCGGTGTTCCATGCTCCAGCCGAAGCGCACCCGATGATCGACCAGCTGGCGCAGGGAATCCTTTTTGAATCCCAGGCCAAGTTCGACCGCATGCAGGCTTTCCTCGACAGGAGAAAGAAGTGACTGTTCCACAGACCGAAGCAACCGCAGCCGCCCGGGCCGTTCCCGCCGTCGTCGGCGTCCTGGGCGGCGGCCGGATGGGCGCCGGAATCGCCCACGCCTTCTGCACCGCCGGGGCCACCGTGGTGGTCGTCGAGCGTGACGAGGCCGCGGCGGAAGCGGCCTACGGCCGGGTCACCGGCGCCCTGGTCAAGAGCGTGGAACGTGGAACCTCCGCCGAATCCGTGGCGGATCTGGTCTCGCGTTTCTCCGTCTCCACCGACTATGCCGCCTTCGCCGCCTGTGGGCTGGTGGTCGAGGCCGTTCCGGAGGACTGGGACCTCAAAGTTTCGGCCCTGACCGCTGTGGAGGAGCAGTTGGCGAAGGATGCGTGGTTGGCCACGAACACGTCCTCGCTGTCCGTCACGGGGCTGGCGGAGAAACTCCGGCGTCCTAACCGGTTCTGCGGGCTGCACTTCTTCAACCCGGTTCCGGCCTCCCTGCTGGTCGAGGTGGTGCTGGCGAAGTCCACGTCGGCGGAACTGACCGGACTGTCCCGGACCTGGGTGGAGGCGCTGGGCAAGACGCCCGTCGTCGTCAATGACGCCCCCGGTTTCGCCTCGTCCCGGCTGGGCGTGGCGATCGCGCTGGAGGCCATCCGGATGGTGGAGGAGGGCGTTGCCTCGGCCGAGGACATCGATGCCGCGATGGTACTCGGGTACAAGTTCCCGGTGGGGCCGCTGAAACTGACGGACATCGTGGGCCTGGATGTCCGGCTGGGCATCGCCGAATACCTGCACTCGACGCTGGGGGAGCGGTTCGCCCCGCCGCAGCTCATGCGGGACATGGTGGCCCGCGGCGACCTCGGCCGAAAGTCCGGCCAGGGCTTCTACACCTGGAACGACTGACCCGGTTCCTTCCATCCTCACCCCCTCCCCCGAAACCTCAGTTGTTACAGGTTTTGCCGCCAGAAACCCGCCACAACTGAGGCTTCGCGGTGTGGTTGACTGGTCGGTATGGAGCGGGCAGTCACCTGGGAAGGGATCTTCAATGCGCGCGACCTTGGCGGCATCCCGCTGCCGGGCGGGCGCCGCACCGCTTTCGGGCGCATCTTCCGCACCGGGCGCGTGGAGAGGCTCACGGACCTGGGATGGCAGCAGATGTACGACGCCGGCGTGCGCACCCTCGTGGACCTGCGGAACCCTAATGAGCGGTCCCGCCGTGCAACGGATCCGGTGGTTGACGGGGCCATCCGGGACAGGATGGCGGTACTATGCCGTCCCACGGAGGACCAGGGCGATCCGGAATTCATGGCGCTGTGCGGCCCGTACCTCAATACGCCGGAGTACTACCGGTACAACCTGCAGCGGTGGCCCGAAAAGTTTGCCGCGGTGATCGGTGCCATCGCGCACGCAGGCGAGGGAGCCGTCGTCGTACACTGTTCCGCCGGCAGGGACCGCTCCGGAATCATCGCCATGCTGCTGCTGCGCCTGGTGGGCGCGGAGCCTGCGGATGTTGCCGACGACTATGAACTGGCCGTGCGCGCCATGAACGACTACCACCGCACCCAGCCGGTGCCGCGGGAACAGCCGCGCAGCGAGGAAGAGCTGCAGCGGTGGGTGGACCACACACGAGCCGAACTGCTGCAGGCCATGGACGGATTCGACGTCGAGCGGTATCTGCTGGAGGCAGGGGCGGCGGCCGGGGAACTGGCGGCAGTGCGGGCGCGGCTGCTGGAGTGAGCAGCGGGTTCAGTGGACCGGTACCGGGACCGCGGCGGGCGGCGCATTCGGAGCCGGAGCGGCTGCCGGAAGCGGCCACATCGCCAGAACGCCGGCCAGGACGGCCGCATAACCGTTGCGGTAACCGGCGGGGTTGGGATGGAACGCGCCGGGCTGGCCGTTGGCGCCGTTAATCCAGGATGCCAAGGAATCAATACCGTGGCCGGTGAAAGCGGGGGCGACATCGACAAACTGGATGTTGCCGTCGCCGGAGCGGGTGGCGTAGCCGAGCAGGTTGCCGGCCAGCAGGCTGTTCAGCCGGATGGTGCCCGTGTTGATTTCCCGGATGAGCGGATTCACAGAGTTCTCGGCGAAGTACATCGGGTAGCCGACCACGAGGATGCGGGCGTTCGGGGCCTTGGCCCGGATGGCTTGGAGCAGGGCAGTGTAGTTGGTCGCCATCTTCAGGATCGTGTCCGCATTGCCGGCGTTGGCGATGGCGGCCTGGCATTGGGCGGGAGTGGTTCCGCTGGCGCAGGAACGGGCGATCTGTTCCACGCCGAGATCATTGCCGCCGATGGTGAGGGTGACCAGCTGGGCCTGGCCCAGGGCCGCAGTCACCGTCGGATCCGCCAGCTGGGCGGCGACGTGGGCGGTGGTGAACCCGCGGCAGGCGAAGTTACCCAGCAGGCGGATGTTTGCCTGCCCGGCCAGGACCGACGGGTAACCTTGGGCGCTGGTGCCGCACTGCGGACTTTGTGGCGCGGGCGCACCGACGCCGGCGGCAATGGAATCGCCCAGTGCTACGTAGTTGGACACGGGGATGCCGGGTGCCTGGATGGCGGGGGCTGGTGTGATGGGCGGAGCCGCCGAGGCGGGGGCGGCGATGACGCCGGCCACAAGCCCCGTGATCGCAATGAGCAGCGCGCAGAAGCGTGCCGCAAGACTCTGCCGGGAGCTGGTGTGCGTACCCATGCATCCACGCTACGCCCCGATCCCGCAGCTTGTAACCACCCAGATGGGTGTACAGGGGCGCACAATCAGGTACGCTATCTTTATTACCGAACGATCGGTCAGGTAAGCAACCGCTGCCGGTTCGCCCGTTGAAAGGATTGCACCGACGATGACGTCCACTGTTGCCCCCGAACAAACTGCACAGCTCGTCCCCAGTTTCGTCCTCGACGAATGGTGGACGCCGGAAGATTCCGCCGCACGTGCCCAAGGCGCCGAAGTCCGCGACGCCAGTACCGGCGAAGTCCTCGCCATCGTCAGCACCGAGGGCCTGGACCTGGCCGCCGTCGTCAATCACGGCCGGACCGTGGGGCAGGCGGAGCTCGGCAAGCTGACCTTCCACCAGCGCGCGCTGAAGCTGAAGGAACTGGCGATGTTCCTCAACAGCCACCGTGAGGATCTCTACGAACTCTCCTACCGCACCGGGGCCACCAAGGTGGACAACATGGTGGACATCGACGGCGGCATCGGCGTGCTGTTCACCTTCGGGTCCAAGGGGCGCCGCGAGCTGCCGAACTCCCAGGTCGTTGTCGACGGCCCGGCGGAGGTCCTGTCCAAGGATGGATCCTTCCTCGGCGAGCACATCTACACCCGCATCCCGGGTGTGGCGGTGCAGATCAATGCCTTCAACTTCCCGGTCTGGGGCATGCTGGAGAAGTTCGCCCCGGCCTTCATCGCGGGCGTTCCCACCATCGTGAAGCCGGCGACGCCGACCGGCTACCTGACTGCCGCCGTCGTCAAGCTCATCATCGATTCCAACATCCTGCCGGCCGGTTCGCTCCAGCTGATTTCCGGCTCCGCGCGCACGCTGCTGGATGAGCTGGACTACCGGGACATGGTCTCCTTCACCGGCTCCGCGTCCACCGCCAACCACCTGAAGTCGCATACGAACGTGGTCCAGCGCGGGGTGCGGTTCACCTCCGAAACCGACTCGCTGAACGCCGCCATCCTGGGCCCGGACGCTGTCCCCGGCACGCCGGAATTCGATGCCTTCATCAAGTCCCTGGTCACCGAGATGACGGTCAAGGCCGGCCAGAAGTGCACCAGCATCCGCCGCACCATCGTGCCCAAGGCGCTGGTGGACGACGTCGTTGCTGCCGCCCGCAAGCGCATCGAGGAGCGCGTTGTCATCGGTGATCCGCGCGCGGAGGGCGTCACCATGGGTGCCCTCGCCTCCCTGGAGCAGCTGGCCGACGTGCGCGCTGCCGTCGAGGACATGCTGGCCGCCGGCGGCGAGCTGGCGTACGGCTCGCTGGACGCACCGGCCGTCACCCGCGCCGATGGTTCGGTGGGCGTGGCCGAAGGCGGCGCCTTCATGTCGCCGCTGCTGCTGACCTGGGCGGATGCCGAAGCTCCGGAGCTCCACGCCCGGGAGGCCTTCGGGCCGGTTTCCTCAGTTGTCGGGTACGACGACGTCGCGGACGCCGTGCGGCTGGCCGCCCTGGGCGACGGCTCGCTGGTGGCCACCGTTGCCACCAACGAGCCGGCGGTCGCTCAGCAGCTGGTTACCGGCATCGCCGCCCACCACGGCCGTGTCCTGGTGCTGAACAGGGAAGATGCCCGCAGCTCCACCGGCCACGGCTCCCCGGTCCCGCACCTGATCCACGGCGGCCCCGGCCGCGCCGGCGGCGGCGAGGAGCTCGGCGGCATCCGCTCGGTGCTGCACCATATGCAGCGCACGGCCATCCAGGGTTCGCCGAACATGCTCACCGCGGTCACCGGCGTCTGGCACACCGGAGCGGACCGGAACTTCGACGAGGTCCACCCCTTCCGCAAGGACCTCGCCACCCTGAAGATCGGCGACGCCGTCCGCTCCGAACTGCGCCAGGTCACGCTGGAGGACATTACGGCTTTCGCCAACTCCACCGGGGACACCTTCTACGCGCATACGAACCAGGAAGCGGCGGCCGCCAACCCATTCTTCCCGGGCATTGTGGCGCACGGTTACCTGCTGCTGGCCTGGGGCGCAGGCCTGTTCGTGGAGCCGGAGCCGGGTCCCGTCCTGGCCAACTACGGCCTGGAAAACCTGCGCTTCATCACCCCAGTGGCTGCCGGCGATTCCATCCGCGTGACGCTGACCGCCAAGAAGATCACTCCGCGGGAGACGGACGAATACGGCGAGGTCGCCTGGGATGCCGTGCTGCAGAACCAGAACGACGAGATCGTCGCAACCTATGATGTGCTGACGCTCGTGGAGAAGTAATCCGCAGCGTTCCGCGCACTGCTCCCGCGGGCATCTCAGGGCCCGCGGGAGTAGCATTGAAGGGAACTTCTTCGTAGGGAGGTGGGACCGATGTCCCTTGCCGTGAATCCTGCAACAGTCATTCTCCCGGTCGCGGACGCCACCCGCGCAAGGAGCTTTTATGAGGGAGCACTGGGGCTTCCCTGCCGCGGGATGGACAGCGGCGGCATGCTGGAGTTCGGCCTCGCCGGTTCCTCGGTCCTGGCTCTAATGGAGGATCCGGTCGCGCACCATTCCGAACACACTGCCATGAGTTTCGAAGTCCCCGACATCAAGGCCGCCATGGAGGACCTGGGCCGCCACGGCATCACCTTCGAGGACTACGACCTGCCGCAGCTGAAGACCGTGGACCATGTCTTTGAACTGGGCGGGGAGAAGGCATGCTGGTTCACGGATCCCGATGGCAATATCCTCTGCCTGCATGAAGCACCGCAGGCCGGGATGGAGTACACCCTGTAGCGATCACGCCGCAGCGTTCATGACCAGGGCGTCTTCGGCCGCGGGCGTTCCACCCCGTCGACGGCCACATCCACACGCTCGTCATAGAAGCAGACCAGGTCCTTGATGCGGGGCGAATCCGGCAGGATGTCCTCGTAGCTCCACGCCACGTCCCTGGGGCCGTCCTTCGTCTCGGCGGTCCAGTAACGCGCCTGTCCCTTGTAGGGGCAGACCGTGGACGTGTCCGTGGGCGTCAGCAGATCCCAATTGACGTCCTCGCGCGGAATGTACGTCCGCTGCGGCAGCGACGTCTCATAGAGGAAATGCGGGCGGTGCGTGTCAGCCAGGACGCGCCCTTCGAGGGAGACAGTGACATGCTGCCGGCTGGGGCGGACGTCGATGCGGTGGTACGGATCCCGTGGATGGCCGCGGACGGGCTCATCGTCTTCGAGCCATTCATCGAAAGCGCCGGTGTCAAGGATCACTGCGTCCCGAAGATCCGGATCCGCAGCGCTGAAGGCCGCACCAGGCAGGATTCGACCGGCCTCGCCCGTGCCCCCGGGCAGGACGATATCCAGCTCTGCGCCGTCCGTCGTGTGGCGCCTGAAACCGGTGCGCGGATCGAGCGGGCGGCCTTCCTCGTCGCCGGCGGTCTCCTGGAGCGTTGCCGGCTGCAGCCGTGCGGCAATGTCGCCTTCCGGCACGGCGTAGGCCGGAGTTACGCGGCGAGGCTCCCAGACGACCAGGGCCTGCACGGAATCCACTACTGTTTCGCCGCCGATGAGCGCCCTGATCCGCTTCTGCGTCGGATAGATGCGCAGCGTTGCGGACAGGTCCTTCATCGCATCCGTCATCCTGGTTGCCATGACGCCAACGTTCCTCTCCTGCGATCTTCCGCGTCAAGGAGCAAAAAGCACGGCCCCGGACCGATGGGGTCCGGGGCGAATGCCTGATCGGCAGATCAGGATCGGCGGCTCAGCCGATCCGCGCCGCTGCGGGCAGGTGAAGTCCGTCAAAGACCATGGTGATGACGTCGTCCGCCAGCTTCTCCTTGGAAAGGGAGCCGCCCGGTTTGTACCACTCGACAATCGAATTGATCGTGCCGAAGAGGAGCCGCGCGGTCGTCCTGGGGTCGATGTCGCTGCGCAGCGAGCCCTCGGTGCTGGCGGTCCGCACGAGCTCGGAAACGGCGTTATTGAAGGCACGCCGCCGGGCCAGGGCGTCCCGTTCAATCTCCGTGTTGCCCCTGAGCCGCAGCAGCAGGGTCACGAAAGGGAGTTGCTCCACGAGCACGTCGATGGTCCGGCGCAGGACGTACTCGAGCCGGTCGTCGGCCCGGCCCCCGGCGGCGCCGGGCTCGTCAAGGATCGCTTCGAGGCCGCCCAGCGCGCGTTCCAGCGCGAGCCGCAGCAGGTCACCCTTGGACGGAACGTGGTGGTAGATCGCGGATTTGCTGATGCCCAGGTTCTCCGCCAGGATGCCCATCGAGGTCGCCTCGTAGCCATGCCGGTTGAACACGTCGACGGCGATGTTCAGCACCGACTGCTGATCGTAACCGGGCCGCCCGCGACGGGCAGAGGTTCCGTTCGTGGCGGCTGTGGTGGCCAATAAAGTTTCGGCCGGTGGGGGTTCAGAAGTAGGCATAAGGGCTATTTTCCCATGAACGATCGGTTAGCCCTGCTCTTTGTCGCGCAGGTCATAGACCCGGCGCAGCTTGCCGCTGGAGCGGGCCAGCGAGCCGGGCTCGACGACGTCGATGCGGCAGCTGGAGCCGATGTTGATCTTGATCGCCTGCTTCAGCTCCTGCCCGCCGGCGTTGGCGGCCTCGAGGCTGGTCTCTTCGCGGCGTTCGATCCTGACCGTCAGCTCGTCCATGCGGTCCGGGCGGGTGATTTCCAGCTGGAAATGCGGGCTTAGCGCGGGGATGCGCAGGGCCAGTTCCTCGATCTGGCTGGGGAACAGATTGACGCCGCGGAGGATGATCATGTCATCGCTGCGTCCGGTAATACGTCCCATCCGGCGCATGTTCGGACGTGCGGTGCCGGGCAGCAGGCGGGTGAGATCGTGGGTGCGGTAGCGGATCACAGGCATGGCGACCTTGGTCAGGGAGGTGAAGACGAGTTCGCCATGTTCGCCGTCACGCAGCACGGTGTCCGTGAACGGATCGACGATTTCCGGACGGAAGTGGTCCTCCCAGATATGGTTGCCGTCCTTGGTTTCGCAGCTTTCACCGGCGACACCAGGGCCCATCACCTCGCTGAGGCCATAGATATCGCAAGCGTCGATGCCCATCCCGGTTTCCAGCTCGCGGCGCATTTCCGCGGTCCACGGTTCGGCACCGAGGACGCCGACCTTCAGCGACGTTTCGCGCGGATCGATGCCCTGGTGCTGCATCGCGTCCATGATCGTGAGCAGGTAGCTCGGCGTCGCGAGGATCGCCCGCGGCTTGAAGTCCTGGATCAGTTGGATCTGCTTGTCCGTCTGGCCGCCGGACATCGGAACGACAGTGCACCCGAGCTTCTCCGCTCCATAGTGCGCACCGAGGCCGCCGGTGAACAGGCCATAGCCGTAGGCGTTGTGCAGGATGTCGCCCGGGCGCACGCCCGAGATGCGCAGGCAGCGGGCAACCAGGGTTCCCCAGTTTTCCAGATCGCCCTTGGTGTAGCCGACGACGGTCGGCCGGCCGGTGGTGCCGGAGGAGGCATGGATGCGGGCCACCTGGTTCATCGGCACGGCGAAGCTCTCGAACGGGTAGGCCTTCCGCAGGTCTTCCTTGTCCGTGTAGGGGAACTTGCTGAGGTCTTCCAGTTCCTTCAGATCGGAAGGATGGACGCCGGCTGCGTCGAACTTGCGCGTGTACATAGGCACGTTCTCATAGGCATGCCGCACGGTTTCCTTGAGGCGGACCAGCTGGAGGGCTTCCAGCTCGTCGCGGCTCATCCGCTCCTCGGGGTCAAGGGCGGTGTGGTCGGTTTCCGGAACAGTGGATGTCATTGGTTCCCTCAGTGCTTCGTTGCGGGATGGAAAGTCAGGCGTTGCTGCTGGACTTGGGGTTGGGAATGGTCCTGCTGCGGCCGCGGAACTCCGCGATGACCTGGTTATCGGCAAAGACCTGGACATCGTAGAGGCCGCTGCGGCCGGCCTGGCTGCGGCGGTTGGCTACGGCGGTGAGCCGCTGTCCGGCGAATGAGGGCTTCAGGAAGTTCACATCCGCGCCGGAGGCAACCGTTACGGTGGAGCCGTCGCCGTTGCGGTCATTGCAGGCGAGCGCGAAGGCGGTGTCGGCGACTGCGAAGACAATGCCGCCGTGGGCGATGCCGAATCCGTTGAGCATCTCCTGGCGCAGCGTCATCTCGATCGTGGCATGGCCGTCCCCGAGTTCGACCACGTCGATTCCCATCCATTCGGTGGCGTAGTCGTCCTGCAGAATGGGATGGGGCGGCTCGGATTCCGCGGTTTCCAGCTCCATGTGACGCCTCTCACCTTTATTTACCGAATGTTCATTAGGTAATCCCAATTTCCCGAAAGTGTCAAGCCGCGCAGCATGGTCCAGCACGGGCGGGGAAAAACGACGGCGCCGGAGCCTGCGAGTGCATGACTCGCAGGCTCCGGCGCCCTGATGGCGGGGGGTCCGCTGTGGGAGCTTAGAGTTCGGGTCGCAGGGTCTTGCTCCACAGCACGGTGCCGTTTGCGTCGCGGAGGCTGACGGTGAAGACGTCGTTTTCGTCCAGCTCGACGTGGCCGAAGAACTGGTTCCCGCCGCTGCGGGGTGATTGATTGGCGAAGGCGCCGCTCTTGACGAATTCGACGCGCGGGCCGAAGGTGCCGTCCATGTCGTTCGGGCCGAAGCTGCCCGCGTTGATCGGGCCGGCCACAAATTCCCAGAACGGGTTGAAGTCCTTGAACGCAGCGCGTTCGGGGGAGTAGTGGTGGGCGGCGCAGTAGTGGACATCGGCGGTGACCCAGACAATGTTCTTGACGTTGTTCTGCTTGAAGGCCTGGAGCAACCGGGCGAGTTCGAGTTCGCGTCCCAGCGGCGCGCCGTCGTCCGCGTTGGCGATGCTCTCCTGGGCGGCGCCGTCCGGCACGATGATGCCCAGCGGCAGGTCGGAGGAGATAACCTTCCAGGTGGCCTTGGACTTGGTGACCTCGCGGATCAGCCACTGCAGCTGCTCCTCGCCGAGGATGCTGGTTTCGTGCGGCTCGAGGCCCGGTGTGTTCGCCCCCTTGTATGTGCGCATGTCGAGGGCGAAGACATCCAGCTGCGGGCCGCGCTCGATCTTGCGGTAGATCCGGGCCGGCTCGAACCCTGTGGTGCCGCGCTGCATGGCGCGGGGGTCGGCGATCGGCATGTATTCCTGCCAGGCCTGCCGGCCGCGGGCGGCGAGGACGTCGATGCGGCGCTCGGTGTAGCGGGCGTCGTCGATGATTTCGCCGGAGTACCAGTTGTTGTGCGTTTCGTGGTCGTCCCACTGCGCGATCACCGGGACCTCGGCGTACATGGCGCGGATATTGCGGTCCATCATGTTGTACCGGTGGCGTCCGCGGTATTCATTCAGCGTTTCGGCGACCTTGGCGACTTCCTCGGTGACGATGTTGCGCCAGATCCGGCCGTCCGGTTCGGTGACCTGTTCGGCGATGGGACCGTCGGCGTAGATGGTGTCGCCGGAGTGGATGAAGAAGTCCGGCCGGGTGGCATGCATGGCGCGGTATCCGAACATGCCGCCGACCTCCTCGTTGATGCCCCAGCCCTGGCCGGCCGTATCACCGGTCCAGACAAAGCTCTGGCCGCGCTTGGCCGGGCCGCCGCGGTGCGGGCTGCGGCCGGCGGAACCGGGGCCGTCCGCCGTCGTGAAGGAGCCGCGCCCGGCGTCGCTGAGCTGTCCGTTCTCATCCTCGAACTGGAGGGTGAGATCGAAGCGGCTGCCGGCGGGCAGGCTTTGGGCGTTGATCTTGGCGGTGAAGTCGGTGGCCTCCGTGGCCCAGCCGCCGCGCAGCACGCGTTCGAAGGCGCCCTTGCCGCGCAGTGCATTGCCTTCCGCATCCGTGGTCCGCAGGGTGGCCAGGAGACGGCCGGTGCCGGACGCGCGGGACCACAGCACGGCCGAATGGGAGGTGACGTCACCGGTGGAGATGCCGCTGGGCAGGGTTAGCCGGTTGCGGACCAGGGGGATGGCAGCGGGGCGGTTGGCGGCGGCGGCCGGGGCCGCGGTGGCCGCGACGGCGCTGGCGGCGGCAAGCGCGCCCTTGACGATGGAACGGCGGGAAATGTTGGTCATGCGATTCACCTTGGTCCGGCGACGTGGCCCGTTGCTGAAGCGTCGGTGAATGGCAGGTGTTCCTCCGCTGTCCAGTGGCCTTCCGTCACTTGACGGGCCCGTGCCTGCTGGATATTCTGAACGAACGGTCGGTAAATAACTGGTGCACGCCAGCGGATTCCACAAGAGGTGAACAACATGGCAACACAGCACAGCCTGCGCCCGGTCCCGGACAGCGCGGCTGCAGAAGTCGAGGTTGACGAGGCTGCCATTGCTGGTCAGGCGTATTTCGACAAGATCATTGCGGAGGACTCGCGCATCGAGCCGAAGGACTGGATGCCGGAGGCCTACCGCAGGACGCTGATCCGCCAGATGTCGCAGCATGCGCATTCGGAGATCATCGGCATGCAGCCGGAAGCCAACTGGATCACCCGCGCGCCGTCGCTGAAGCGGAAGGCGATCCTGATGGCCAAGGTCCAGGATGAGGCCGGCCACGGGCTGTACCTGTATTCGGCGACCGAGACGCTGGGCATCGACCGCGACACCATGACGGAGCAGCTGCTGGCCGGCAAGGCCCGCTACTCCTCGATCTTCAACTACCCCACGGTGTCCTGGGCGGACATGGGCGCCATCGGCTGGCTGGTCGACGGCGCCGCGATCTGCAACCAGGTGCCGCTCTGCCGCGCGTCCTACGGACCCTACGGCCGGGCCATGGTCCGGATCTGCAAGGAAGAGTCCTTCCACCAGCGCCAGGGCTTCGAGATCCTGCTTGAGCTGGCCAACGGAACCGCGGCCCAGAAGCAGATGGCCCAGGATGCAATCAACCGCTGGTATGCCCCCTCGCTGATGATGTTCGGTCCCCCGGATACGGATTCGCAGCACTCCAGCCAGTCTATGGACTGGAACATCAAGCGCTTCAGCAATGATGAGCTGCGCCAGCGCTTCGTCGGCATGATCGCCGAGCAGGTCAAGGTCCTGGGCCTGACCCTGCCGGATGACCAGGTGAAGTACAACGAGGAAACCGGCAAGTGGGAGTACGGCGAGCTGGACTGGAACGAATTCAAGGAAGTGCTGGCCGGCAACGGTCCCTGCAATGCGCAGCGGATGGAACGCCGCCGCGAGGCCCACGACAACGGCGCCTGGGTGCGCGAAGCCGCGGCCGCCTACGCGGAGAAGATGGCAGCACGCAATTCTGAACTTGCAGGAGCAGCATCATGACCGAGTCCCGTCCCGAATCCACCGGCAGCCAGCCGTCCCACAAGGCTTCCTGGCCCCTGTGGGAGGTCTTCGTCCGTTCGTCCCGCGGCCTGTCCCACGTGCACGCGGGTTCGCTGCACGCCCCGGATGCCCAGATGGCGCTGCGTAATGCGCGCGACCTGTACACCCGCCGCAACGAAGGCGTATCGCTGTGGGTCGTGCCGGCGTCGGCCATTATCTCCAGCGACCCGGATGCGAAGGGGCAGTTCTTCGAGTCCCCGCAGGGCAAGGACTACCGGCACGCGACGTATTACACAAAGAGCGAAGGGGTGAAGCACCTGTGAGCCACTCAGACATCTCTGTCGGCGTGGGCGGCGGCGATTCGTCCGCCAGCGCCACGCGCATCACGCCCGGCAACGCCCTGCGCCCCGAGGACATCGCCCTGGCCAACGCCGCGCACCGTGCCGGCGAGGACGTGGCCCAGTATGCCCTCCGCCTGGGCGACGACGCCCTGGTCCTGGCCCAGCGGCTGGGCTGGTGGATCTCCCGGGCTCCCGAACTTGAGGAGGATGTGGCCCTGGCCAACATCAGCCTGGACCTGATCGGCCACGCCCGCTCCTTCCTGACCTATGCGGGCGGCGCCTGGGATAAGACCGAGGACGACCTGGCCTACTTCCGCGACGAGGCCGATTTCCGCTCGGCCCACCTGTTCGAGCAGCCCAACGGCGACTTTGCCCGCACCATCGCGCGCCAGCTGGTCGTTGCCTGCTTCCAGTACGAGCTCTACAGCCGCCTGGTGGACTCGGCCGACCCGACCCTGGCGGCCATCGCGGCCAAGGCAGTCAAGGAAGTCGACTACCACCTTGACCACAGCACGCAGTGGGCACTCCGGCTCGCCCTGGGGACCGAGGAGTCGCGCCGGCGCATGGTCGACGGCCTGGCACTGACCTGGCCGTACGTAGCCGAACTGTTCGAAGACGACGAGCTGGCCGAACAGCTGGCTGCCGCCGGCGTGGCCGTCCGTCCGTCCGGACTGCGGGCCCCCTTCGATGCGCGCATCGGCGCGGTCCTGGCGGAGGCCGAACTGGAGGTGCCGCAGGTTCCGTCCGCCAGCGGCGGCGGACGCCACGGACGCCATTCCGAATACCTGGGCTACATCCTTGCCGAAATGCAGGTGCTCGCACGCGAGCATCCCGGAGCAAGCTGGTAGGCAGCCATGTCCACGAATACAGCAGTACGCCCCCGCGAGGCCGAAGCGGCCAAGGTGTGGGACATCGCGGCAACCGTCGCGGATCCGGAGATCCCGGTGCTCACCATCGAGGATCTGGGTATTCTGCGCGATGCCGTGGTGAACGACGACGGCACCCGCCGCAGCATCGAGGTCACCATTACCCCGACCTACTCCGGCTGTCCGGCGATGGACGCGATCCGGGACGACATCCTCACCGAGCTGACGAAGCACGGCTACGACAACGTGCAGGTCAAGCTGGTGCTCGCTCCGGCGTGGACCACGGACTGGATGACGGAGGCGGGCAAGGCCAAGCTCCAGGAATACGGCATTGCCGCTCCAACCGGCCGCGCCGCAGCCGGGCCCGTCCGGCTGGGACTGAGCGTGAAGTGCCCGCAGTGTTCGTCGCTGAACACCAAGGAACTGACCCGCTTCGGTTCGACGTCCTGCAAGGCCCTGTACGTCTGCCGGGACTGCAAGGAACCCTTCGACTATTTCAAGGTGCTGTGATGACTACTGAAACCACCGAGGCCGCGCCGGCCGCCCGCCGTCGTGCCGTCTTCCACCCGCTGGCCGTTTCCGAGGTCCGGCGCCTGACCGCGGACGCGATCGAAGTGTCCTTCGCCGTTCCGGAGGAACTGGTGGGGCAGTACGACTACCTGCCCGGGCAGTATGTCGCCCTGCGCACCACGCTGGAGGGCCAGGAGATCCGCCGCAGCTACTCGATCTGCGCCGAGCCGCAGCCGGGCGAGATCCGGGTGGCGATCAAGCGGGACCTGGGCGGTCTCTTTTCCACCTGGGCGAACGAGAACCTGAAGGCCGGCGACGTGCTGGACGTGATGAGCCCGCAGGGCGCCTTCATCTCGCAGCACAAGATGACCGGCCTCAACCATCCGGAGGAGCTGGAAGCAGAAATCGCTGTAACGCCCACGTCGAACTTCGTCGCCTTCGCAGCCGGATCCGGCATCACGCCGATCATCGCGATCGCCCGCACGGCACTGGCCGCCTCGCCGTCGACACGCTTCGACCTGGTCTACTCGAACAAGGCCGCGATGGACGTCATGTTCCTGGAGGAATTGGCCGATCTGAAGGACAAGTACCCGACCCGCTTTGCGCTGCACCATGTACTGTCCCGTGAGCAGCGCATCTCGCCGCTGCTGACCGGCCGGATCGACGCCGGCAAACTCACCACGCTGTTCGATACCGTGCTGCGTACCGACGATGTGGACGAGTGGTTCCTCTGCGGCCCGTTCGAGCTGGTGCAGCTCTGCCGGGATACCCTGGCCGCCCGCGGGGTGCCGGCCGAGAAAATCCGGTTCGAGCTGTTCACCACCGGCGAGCCGCGGCGTCCGGAAGGCAATATCGGCCGCCCGGTGGTAGCGGATTCCTCCGCGGACAATTACGAGATCACCTTCAACCTCGACGGCCTGCAGGGCAAGGTGTCCAGCCCCACGCACGCCCGGGAGTCGATTCTGAACGCGGCCCTGCGGGTGCGTCCGGATGTTCCGTTCGCCTGCGCGGGCGGCGTGTGCGGCACCTGCCGGGCGAAGGTGGTCTCCGGCACCGTCGAGATGGACGAGAACTATGCGCTGGAGCCGGAGGAGATCGAGCGGGGCTATGTGCTGACGTGCCAGTCCCATCCGACGAGTCCGGAGGTTACGGTGGACTACGACGCCTAGTTTCGGCGCCTGGCGGCGCCCCTGGGGTTGAGGGAGGCCCGCCAGGGCCGAGTCGAAACCCCAGGGCCGAGTCGAAACCCGGTGACCGGTCCGCACGAGGAGGAGCCTGATGATCGAACTGAGTATTGACAATGGTGTTGCCGAGGTCGTGCTGAACGCGCCGGAGAAACTCAACGCCCTGGATGAGGGCGCCCTGGGCGGTCTGGCCCGGGCCTACGAGGAGGCTGCCCAGGCCGGCGTGCGGGCCCTGCTGCTGCGCGGGGAGGGCCGCGCCTTCTGCGCCGGCAGGGATATCTCCAAGGTGACGCCCGAGACCGACGACGCCTACGGCTATCTTGGCGACAAGGTGACCCCGCTGCTGAAGCAGATGTCCGCCTTCCCGGCGCCGACGTTCGCCGCGGCGCACGGCGCGTGCCTCGGCGTTGGACTGGGACTGCTGATCGCCACAGACGTGGTCTATGTGGCGGACAACGCGAAAATCGGCTCGCCGTTCGCCAATCTGGGCGCCACCCTGGACTCCGGCGGACACTGGCTGTTCACCGAACGGCTGGGTCCGCACCGGACCCTGGACCTGATCTACACGGCCGAGCTGATGAGCGGAGCGGACGCAGTGGCAGCGGGCCTGTTCAGCCGCGTGATGCCCGCGGAGGACCTGCTGGAGAAGACGCGGGCCGCCGCCGCGCGCGTGGCTGAAGGCGCCACCGGTGCCTTCACGGCCAGCAAGGAGCTGGTGGCGCAGATCCGCGACCGCCGACTGGGGCTGTGGGCTTCGGTGGACGAGGAGAACCGCGCGCAGGGCGAGTTGTGCCGGAGCGAGGACTATGCCGAGGGCTTCAAGGCTTTCCAGGAGAAGCGCAAGCCGGTGTTCCGGGGCGTCGCTGCCCAGGGCTGACACAGGCATTCCGCAGCGGAGCGCCGCCGGGATTCCGGCGGCGCTCCGTCTGCCTCAGTCTTTCAAACACCTTCAGTGTAGAAGCTCGCTCAGCGCGTATCCACGTCTTCGAAGACCAGGAACGTCTGGGTGTCCAGGACGCCGGGCATGGTCTGCAGCTGGTCGAAGATCACCCGGCGCAGATCGACGTTGTCCTCCGCCCGGACCAGCATGATGACGTCGAAGTTCCCGCCGACCAGGGCGATGTGGTGCACCTCCGGAATGGCCCGCAGCTGCTCCTTGAGTTCGCGCCAGGAATGCTGGCGCAGCTTCAGCGTGACGTAGGCCGAGGCACGCAGTCCCGCCTTGATCGGGTCGATCAGGGCGGTGAATTTGGTCAGCACGCCCTCGTCCTGCAGCCGCGCGATCCGGGAATAAGCATGAGCCCGCGAAATGTGGACATTCTCGGCCACAGCGGTGACGGACATGCGCCCGTCTTTGGTGAGTTCGGCCAGGATCTTCCGGTCGACGTCGTCCAGCGGGGACGGCTGTTCGGGCATGCGGGTACACCTCGCTATGTAATTCAGTTCACATTGAAAATATGTCTACAAGAATACCTTCAATGATTGAAAGATTCCATAATTCCAGCGAGTACTGGATACGAATAGAGCTTGACTCCCATACTGGGTCTACACAACATCTTTTCGGAAGGATGCGTACTCCCATGACCCACACAACCAGTGAGGCGGCGGTACGGGCGGAGACCTTCATGCTTCCGGCAGCGCAGCCGGTGCAGCTCATCGACCAGGACGGTGCCGTCCGCCGGGGAACCGATTCGCTGGGCCAGCCCTACCGCATGCCCTCCCCGGAACTCCTGCTGGAGGCCTACCGCCGGCTCGTCGTCGGCCGCCGCGTCAACGACCAGGCCGGTGCGCTGGTGCGCCAGGGCCGCCTGGCCGTCTACCCATCCTCGCACGGACAGGAAGCGTGCCAGGTGGCCGCGGCCCTCGCCCTGGCCAAGGATGACTGGATGTTCCCGACCTACCGCGATTCGGTGGCCGTGATGACCCGCGGCGTCGATCCGGTGGAAGCGCTGACGCTGCTGCGCGGCACCTGGCACAGCGGCTATGACCCCCATGAGCACAAGGTGGCCACCCAGGCGACGCCGCTGGCTACGCAGCTGCTGCACGCCGTCGGGGCGGCCCACGCCGCCAAGCTCAAGGGCGAGGACACGGTGGTCCTGGCCCTGTGCGGCGACGGTGCCACCAGCGAGGGCGATTTCCATGAGGCGATGAACTTCGCCGCCGTCTTCCACGTGCCGGTGGTCTTCTTCGTGCAGAACAACCAGTACGCCATCTCCGTGCCGCTGCGGCACCAGACGGTTGCGCCGTCGCTGGCGCACAAGGCCGTCGGCTACGGCATGCCGGGGGAGCGGGTGGACGGCAATGACGTCGCCGCGCTGCTGTCGGTGCTCGGCCACGCGGTGCGGCGCGCCCGCACGGGCGGCGGGCCCTTCCTGGTGGAGGCGCACACCTACCGCATCCAGGCCCACACGAACGCCGACGATGACACCCGCTACCGGAGCAGCGCCGAGGTTGAGCCGTGGCTGGCGCGCGACCCGCTGGCGCGGATGCGCAGCTACCTCACCTCCGCAGGCCTGCTGGACGACGACGCCGACAATGACTTCGCGGCCGACGCGGAGCGGGTGGCGGCCCGGATGAGGGACGGGCTCAACGCCGAGGTCCAGGTCGATCCGCAGGATTTGTTCCGCTACGTCTACACCCATCCGACGCCGCAGCTGCGCGAGCAGGCGGCGATGCTGCGCGAGGAACTCGAACGCGAAGCCTCCGCTGCCGAAGGAGGGCAGCGATGACCGCGGCGGTTGAGGCCGCAGCCCCGGCCGGCGTCCAGAACCTCACCTTGGCCAAGGCGCTGACGACGGCGCTGGCTGACGCGATGGAAGCGGACCGGAACGTTGTAGTCTTCGGCGAGGACGTCGGTCCGCTGGGCGGCGTTTTCCGGATCACCGACGGCCTGACCAAGCGGTTCGGCGAAGAGCGGTGCTTCGACACCCCGCTGGCCGAGTCCGGGATTATGGGCATGGCCATCGGGATGGCAATGAACGGGATGCGTCCCGTCGTCGAAATGCAGTTCGATGCCTTCGCCTACCCGGCCTTCGAGCAGGTGGTCAGCCATGTGGCGAAGATGCCGAACCGGACCAAGGGCAGGATCAAGCTGCCGCTGGTCATCCGGATTCCCTATGCCGGCGGCATCGGCGGCGTGGAACACCACTGCGATTCGTCCGAGGCCTACTACGCGCACACACCGGGACTGACCGTGCTGGCGCCGGCCACTGTGGCGGATGCCTACACCCTGCTCCGCGACGCCATCGAATCGGATGATCCGGTGGTCTTCCTGGAGCCGAAGAAACTGTACTGGTCCAAGGACGACGTCGACCTTGGCGCCCTGCGCGCCGGCCGGCCCGCCGGAATCGGCCGCGCGGTGATCGCCCGCGAGGGGACCGACGCTACGCTCATCGCCTACGGGCCGTCCGTCCCCACGGCGCTGGCGGCAGCCGAGGTCGCCGAGGCGGAAGGCCGCAGCCTGCAGGTAGTCGACGTGCGCTCGATCGTGCCGTTCGACGACGAGACCGTCTGCGGCGCCGTGCGGTCGACCGGACGCGCCGTCGTCATCGCCGAGGCGCCCGGCTTCGCCTCCGTTGCCTCGGAAATCGCCGCCCGGGTGTCCGAGCGGTGCTTCCATTCGCTGGCCGCGCCGGTGCGCCGCGTGACCGGCTTCGATATCCCGTATCCGGCGCCGAAACTGGAACAGTATTTCCTGCCCAGCGTGGACCGGATCCTGGACGCCGTGGACGATCTGCAGTGGGAGGACTAATGGCTGCGGCCGCGGAAGAGAAAGTGTTCCTCCTGCCGGATCTGGGCGAGGGACTGACGGAAGCCGAACTGGTCAACTGGCTGGTGGCCGTCGGCGACACCATCCGGGTTGACCAGCCGATCGCCGAGGTCGAGACGGCGAAATCCACCGTCGAGGTGCCGTCACCGTTCGAGGGCACCGTGGCGGTCCTGCACGGCGAGGCCGGGGATGTGGTCGGCGTCGGAAAGCCGCTGATCACGGTGGCCGTCCCGGCGCCGGACCGGGCCCCTTCGGTGGCTGCGCCGGCTCCTTCGGCTGCGCCCGAAATCCAGCCGAAGGGATCCGCGAAAGGCTCGGGCAACGTACTGATCGGCTACGGCACCTCCGGCCATGGCGCCGCGAAGCGGACCCGCCCGCCGAAGCAACCGGTCCGCTGGGTGCCGCGCAGCGAGCTGCCGGCGCCCAAGTCCTCGGTCACGGTGATTTCACCGCTGGTGCGCAAGCTGGCGCACGACGGCGGCCTGCCGGTGTCCGCGATCCACGGCACCGGCCCGGGCGGCATGGTGATGCGTGCCGACGTCGAGGCAGCGCTCGCCGGAGCGGCGCAGCCGGCAGGGGCTGTACCCGCTCCCGTTCGGGCGGATACCGATGCCCGCACCGGCTTGTCCGTCACCTCCCGCACTCCGCTCCGGGGCGTGCGGCGCACCGTCGCGGCGAACATGTCCCGCAGCCGCACCGAAATTCCCGAAGCAACCGTGTGGGTGGACGTGGACGCCACGGCCCTGGTGGAACTGCGGGCCTCGCTCAAGCGGCAGGATGCGGACGCGGCGCCGGGCCTGCTGGCCTTCATCGCACGCTTTGTGATGGCCGGGCTGGCGAAGTACCCCGCCCTGAACACCCGGATCGAAACGGGACCGGACGGCAGCCAGGAGATCGTGGAGTTCGACGGCGTCAACCTGGGCGTCGCCGCCCAGACAGGCCGCGGGCTGATGGTCCCGTCCATCCGCGGCGCGCACAAGCTGAGCGCCCGCGAACTGGACGCGCAGATCAGGCGGCTGACCGGCGTCGTACGCGAAGGCAAGGCGAGCCCCGCGGAACTGACCTCCGGCACCTTCACGCTCAACAACTACGGCGTGTTCGGCGTCGACGGCAGTGCGGCCATCATCAACTATCCGGAAGCGGCGATCCTGGGCATCGGGCGCATCGTCCCGAAGCCGTGGGTGGTGGACGGCGCGCTCGCGGTCCGGCAGGTCACGGAGCTCACCTTGGTCTTCGACCATCGGGTGTGCGACGGCGGCACGGCCGCGGGATTCCTGCGCTACGTTGCGGACGCGATCGAGAACCCCGGCAGTGCCCTGGCCGACCTATAGCCCGGTCTTCCGGCCGGTTCTACCCTTGACGTATGGCAACACTTCCAGAGGCGTATGAGCAATATCTGGCGGGGCTGAGCGCGGATGAAGCCGACGGGCTGCGTCCGGCATTCCTGCAGTCCGTCGCGGATGGGCAGCACGGGGTCATTGTCAGGGGCCACGGACACTACATCCAGGCCTTCGTCGATGACAAGGTGCCCTTCGGGGAAATCAAGGAGTTCGACCGGCGCTAGGAATCCTTCGCCTGCCGCGTAACATCCCGGAACATGCTCCGGACCGTACTGGTGCCGGAGCGCTCGGCGTGGGTATGTTGGCTTTGCCGATGCCCGCCTGGGCCAGACGTGGAAAAAGGGGAATTCGATGTCGACCCAGCCGATGCTGTCAGCGGATTGGCTCGAAGTCGGCCGGCGCACGTGGGTCCGCCAGAACGGCGACTACGGCATGAACACCGGACTGGTCGTCGGCGAGGAACGGGCGCTGGTGATCGATACCGGGGCCGGCCCCGAGGAGGCGGCGGACATCTACGAGGCGGTCCGCAGCGTGACCGAACTGCCGCTCGTAGTGGTCAATACCCATGCGCATTTCGACCACTTTTTCGGCAACGCCGCCTTCGCTGCCCGCGGGGTGGAGGAAATCTGGGCGCATCGGCTGTGCGTCGAGCACATCGTGAACGACGGTGACAGCCAGCGGCACTGGGTCGAGGACGTCGAACCGGGGATGGCGGCGGCTGAGGGGGAACACACCGCCATCGTCGCGCCCAACCGGATTGTCGACCGGAAGCCCGTCGACCTGGATCTGGGCTCCCTGAAGGTGACGCTGTTCCATCTGGGCCGGGGGCACACGGACAACGACCTTCTGGTGGGGGCCGGTTCCGTGCTGTTTACCGGAGACCTGGTGGAGCAGGGCGCGGATCCGGCTTTCGAGGACGCCTATCCGGCGGACTGGATCAGGACGCTGGGCAAGGTGGCCGCCCTCGACGATCTGTATGAGGTCTTCGTCCCCGGCCACGGGCAGCCGGTGGGAGCGGACTTCGTGACCACCCAAATGAACAAGATGCGCAGCGCTGTGCATGTGGCGCACCTGGCGCTGGGCGACGCTGCGACGGATGCCACCAAGGGCATTCCGATCCTGCCGTACGGTCCGGAGCAGTCCCGGGAACTGATCCGCCGGCTGCGCGCCGGCTTCTAGGGGCGGACCCAGCGGCCGCTAGCGGCCCTGTCCGCCGCGGCCGCGGATGAGGATGGTGATTCCTCCGGCCAGCATCAGGGCGAGGACGCCGAGGCCTGCGAGCAGGCCGACCCTGGTTTCGGCGCTGGCATGGTCCAGCCCGAAGAAGCCCGGCAGGGACTGTCCGCCGGGCACATCCAGCCGGGGAGCGGCCAGGCCCGGGGGCAGGAGCAGTTCCGGCCGCGAGAGCAGGCGCGGGGCCTCATCCGCGCTGTTGTCCGCAGCGGCCCCGTCCGGTCCGGTGCCCGGTTCAGCTGCGCCTCGTGCGGCCTTCGGAATGATCAGTTCGGATAGGGTCGGCACACCGGTAGCGGCCGGAACAACGGGGAAGGGGCCGGCTGGCCGGGCATCTGCGGTTGCGGCGGGAACCGGTGCCGGGAGCTCCGGTGCCGGGGCTGCAGGTCCGGAGGGCGAAGGTGCCGGATCGCCGGCGAAGATGTCCGTGGCGGGACCCAGGCGCAGGAAGACGGTCGCTGCACCGGTGCCCTTGGCACCGCCGTTATCGGTGACCGCATAGACCTGGCCGTCGCCGCCGATGGTCAGCCCCTCCAGCTTCTCCGGAGTCCAGGCGGCAGCCGCGCGCAGCGCCGGCAGCACATCCAGTGCCAGCCGCTTGGGCAGGACCGCCAGCGGGCCGGCCGGCGCTGGTAGCGCCGGGGCTGCAGCCGGGGCTGTGGCGGTCGCCGGAGCGGGATCCGGCGGCAGGTCCACGGAATAGATGGCCTTCAGGGCGGCACCGGGACCGTCCAGCTGGTCCCGTTCGATGACCGCCAGCGTGTCGCGGTCCACCGCGGTGACTTCGGCCAGGCCGTTCCGGTTTCCCTCGCCGCCGGAGACCGGTTCCAGCCGGTAGCCGAACCAGCTCCATTCGCCGGTGGCGGCGCTGAAGCGGCCAATGCGTACGACGCCGGCGGGGTCGCCGCCGGTTTCGCGCTGCAGCACGGTGTACAGCACCTGGTCCGCTCCGGCACCGTAGCCCGTGACCCCCTGGAGCCCCTCCGGGCCGAGCCCGTCGGCGACGGGTCCGGGGAGCGCAACTTCGCGCAGCACCGCGCCTGCCGGATCCGTTTCGACCAGCCTGTTGTCCCGGCCGGCCGCGCCCTCGGCGGCGAGCCAGAAGCCCCCGTCCGGCTTGGCCCAGAGGCCCTCGATGTCATAGCCTGCCGGCTTGCCGTTCCGGGTGACGGGCAGTTCGCGCGTGAGCAGCGCCGGTGCCCCCGGCACGCCACCTGACGTTTCGAGGGTGAGGATGCGGGCGGGCGGGTGGGTGGCGCCGGTGGCGGTGTACAGCCGGTCCGGGCTGGCAGGATCCGCGGTCAGCGCACCCAACCCGCCCCATGGCGCCGGGCCTTCGCCTGCGGCGGTGGGTGCGGATTTGATCGTGGGGAACCGAGGGAAGGCGCCGGGCCCGGACTGTCCCCCGAGCCGGTAGACCTGGATGCCGGGGAGCTCGCCGTTCCGCCCAGACTGCTGTCCAGTCTTCTGTCCGGGCTTCTGGGCAGGCTTCTGTCCGGCGGATCCGGATCCGCCGGCGACCGCCAGCAGGCCGCGGCCCGGCATGGGCAGCAGCCCGCCGGGGCCGTTGGGGGAGGGCAGGATCTGGAGGAATTCCGGGCGGGCCGGATCCGTGACGTTGTAAACGGCGACAAATCCTTCGGCCGCCGATCCGATGAAAAGGTACCGGACGCCGCCGTACGTGGCGGAGGTGAGGCTGTCCGGTTCGCCGGCACCGGTGCGCTGGCCCGCGGACAGGCCGTGATCCACGGCGAGCCGGTCGAAACTGCCGCCGGCCTCCCAGACGGGCCTGCCGGTATCCGCAGCGAAGACGGTCCACCCCGGTGCCCTGCCGGGCCGGCCGCCCCCGTTCGCGGCGGCCAGGAAGCCAGCGCCGAGCCAGCTGATGGAACCTGCTGCTCCGGCGGAAACCTGGCCGCGGACCGTGCCGGTGCGCAGATCCACCAGGGCGGCGCCGTTGGTGTCCGGCAGCATCACCGCCGCGGACACACCGTCCGGGCCGATGACCACCTGTCCGGGCCCGGGAGCCCGCTGCGCCGCCCGTCGCGGCACTGCGGCCCGTCCCTCCGGCCGGGACAGGGCAACGCGTGAGAGTTTCCATCCCCGCGGGTCGCCCTGCAGGTCCAGGACGGCCAGCCCGCCCGGGCTGCCGACGGCGATGGCCGCGTACCTGCCGTCCGCCGACACATCCAGGGACAGCGGCCGGCCACCAAGGGCGAGGGCGGTGACGGGACTGCGGTCCGCCGCGCGGAACACGCTAAGTTGTCCGCCGGGCCGCCCGGCGTCGCCCTTCGGACCGTCCTCGACGGCTGCCAGGATGTACCCGCCGGCGGCACGGACCGCCGTCGGCCTGCCCTCCAGCGCCAGATCACCCGCGGACCGCGGTGCTGCGGGGTCGGCCATGTCCATGAAGACCAGACGTCTGCCGGCGGCATCGGCGTGGATGACGGTCCTGCCGTCGGGCGTGACGGTGGAGGTTCCGGAGCCTGCGGCGGCCGGCACCGCGGCAGCCGGATCCGCGGGCAGGGCGGCGACGGGCTCGAAGTAGCGCGCCGGCGCCTGTGGCTGGCTCGCCGCCTGTGCCTGGCTCGCTGCCGGTCCAGCGGGTTCCGGAGGTTCGACGGCGGCACCCGGCGCCGCGGGCAGCGTTGCCGTCAGCAGCGCCAGGCCTGCCCCGGATACGGCAAGTCCCCGGGCCATGCCAAAACGCCTTCGATTGGACACGAGAATTCCTTTGAACTGACAAGCTTTCCGAACCGCCAGGAACCGTGGTGCAAGTGTAGTCACAGGGTAGCGCAGGACGGCCCCGGGACGCTTGGGTATTGCTGGCTCGAACCGGAAAATTCCCCACCCTCTACAGTGCCGGGCAGGCCGGCTCATCGAAAGCCGGACTTACTCATCGAAATGGGTGCTGACCCGGGCGCAGACCTGGGACACGACGTCCTGGGCGACATCCCGCAGCTTCATGTTCCGTGAGTTGGAGGCGCTGCGCAGCAGGCCGAACGCCGTGTCCTGGCTGCAGGAATTCTGGGCCATGATGATCCCGACGGCCAGATCGATGATGGTGCGTGATTCCAGGGCCGAATGCAGGTTCAGCGCCCGCTGCGTCTGCAGATCGAGCCGGGCCGCGAGGATCAGGGCCTTCGCCGCGCTGGCCGCGTAGCCTTGGACCGAGGCCATCGAGTCCGCCGTGAAGGTGCCCGGCCGGCGGCCGTAGCAGTTCAAGGCGGCACAGGCGTCCCCCTCCAGCGGCAGCGGTACGGCCAGGATCGACCCAAACCCGGCCAGCGCGGCGGCCTCAAGGAGGCTGTGCCAGGATTGCCCGGCCGCCACGTCGGCGACCAGCACGGGACGGCCGGTCCGCAGCGCGGCCAGGCAGGGACCGTCGTCGAGCGCATACTGGACGTCGTCCAGCCGGGCGGCCCGGGGGTCGCTGCCTGCGACGGTGCGCTTGCGGTGCCTTCGTTCAACGGTCACGGTGCAGCTGAGGGTTCCGGGGCCGCCAAGGACCGCAGCGGAGAATCCGGCCAGGCGGTCCAGGAACTGCTCAAAATCCGGGCTGTCCAAGAGCAGGTCTTCGAGCTGTTCGACCGTTGCGGCATCATGTTCGGTCCGGCTCATCGCGGCCCCTCTGGTGCACCCCTGCGGTGGCGCTGGCTGCTGGGCAATGGCAACCAACGTAATGGCAACCAAGGCAATGACAACCAGTGCCAGGGCAACCGGGACAGTGGCGGCGCTGGCCTTGGCTACACCAATTCTAAGCGCCGGCCCGGACCTGGACCCATGCCTCAGCCACGATTCATGCCCACACTTCATGCCCCCGTCTGGGGCCTCGCGGAAGCTACTGTGAAGGCGTGCCCGAGCAACCATTCGACCTGAAGAGAATCGCCGTCCCGGCGTACGGCCCGTCCCTGCTGTACGGGATCGCCGAAGGCGCGATCCTGCCGGTGATCGCACTGTCCGCGCGCGAGCTGGGCGCCAGCGTTGCGGTGGCGGCACTGACCGTCACCTTGCTGGGGATCGGCATGCTGGTGACCAATATCCCCGCCTCGCTGGTCACCGCACGGTTCGGCGAGAAATGGGCGATCGTGGGGGCGGCGCTGTGGTGCATGCTCGGCCTGGTCCTGGCCCTCGTGGCGCCGAACCTGGCCGTC
Source organism: Arthrobacter sp. B0427-1-12 (assembly GCF_059092905.1). Taxonomy (NCBI): domain Bacteria; kingdom Bacillati; phylum Actinomycetota; class Actinomycetes; order Micrococcales; family Micrococcaceae; genus Arthrobacter; species Arthrobacter sp. B0427-1-12. The sequence goes on from NZ_JBNHIC010000001.1 coordinate 352,301, forward strand.
TTTGCCGTGGCAATTTTCATGGTGGGCATGGCCGGCGCGGTCTTCTACCTGGCCCGGCAGACCTACCTGACGGATGCCGTGCCGCTGAAGTTACGGGCCCGGGCACTGTCCACGCTCGGCGGTGTCATGCGGATCGGGGTCTTCATCGGCCCGTTCCTGGGCGCGGCGGCCATGCACTTCGCCGGGCTGGCCGGAGCTTACTGGGTGGGCATCGCGGCACTGCTGGCCGCGGCTGCCATCGGCTGCGCCCTGCCGGAGCTGGGTGAGCCGGAGCTGAAGGCGGCCCGGGCAGCGGCGGCCGGGGCCGGCGTCGTAGTTCCGACCGTGCGTTCAGTGGCCCGCAGCCATGCGCGGATCTACCTCACGGTGGGCCTTGGTGTGCTGCTGGTCGGGGCGGTCCGGTCATCGCGGCAGGTGGTCATCCCGCTGTGGGCCGAAAGCCTGGGATTGGCACCGACGGCCGCGGCCGTGATCTACGGTCTGGCCGGCGCCGTGGACATGCTGGTCTTCTACCCGGCAGGCAAGGTCATGGATGTGAAGGGCCGGGTCTGGGTGGCGGTGCCGTCCATGCTGGTCATGGGCATCGGCCTGCTGCTGATGCCGCTGTCCGGCGGGTTCGCCGCCCTGCTGCTGGCGTCCATGCTGGTGGGCTTCGGCAACGGGATCGGCTCCGGCATGGTGATGACGCTGGGTTCGGACTTCGCACCGTCGCCGGGCCGGGCCCAGTTCCTGGGCATCTGGCGGCTGCTGACGGACAGCGGGACGATGGCGGGCCCGGCGCTGCTCTCGGGCGTCACGGTGCTGGCCGGCCTGGCCGCGGGGATCGCCTCGACGGGCGGGCTGGCACTGCTGGCCGCGGCGGTGCTCTGGTACTGGCTGCCGAAGACCACCGGCCCGGCCGGCGGCGGGATCAGGTCCGGCGGCGGCGGGACTGGAAGCCGAACAGGGACGCGGCCATCGCGCTGAGCAGGTAGCCGGAGCCGGTGATCAGCGCCAGCCCGGCCCAGTAGTACAGCGGCACCCGGCCCGTACCGGGAACCGGTGCCGGGCCGATCCACTGCGCCAGCAGGTACAGGCCTGCGGCGCAGGCTGCGGCGCCAAGCCCCACGAGCCAGCAGAACACAACCCACCGCCGGGAGGCCGCCCAGTGTTCGTTGTAGCCGGACCAGACATTCCAATGCGACCCGGTCCGCATTACCAGCAGCCCGCCCACCAGCGTCCACAGCGCCACCACCAGGAACGCCGCGATCACGTCCGCCGGACGGTGCCACAGATTGATGAGCGTGGAGGACCCGGCGAGCACGGCATAGGTGCCGCCGGCGGCAGCTGCCAGCGGCCGCCAGCGCGGCGACACCACCAGGAAGACTGCGGCCGCGGCGGAGGCCGCGAGGGTGGTGTGCCCGGAGGGCAGCGAGTTGAAGGCCAGGGTGGGGACGCCGACGTCGGGCCGTTCCAGCGCCAGGTGCTTGAGCACCTGGGTGGTCAGGTTTGCCGCCAGCACGGTGCCCAGCGCAATCCCGGCGGCGGCCCAGCGCCGCCGCCACAGTGTCACGAAGGCAACCACGACGGCGGCCATCACCACCGAAAGCATCGGCAGCAGGTCCAGGAAATCCAGCAGCGGACCGCGGGTTGCGGGCGAGACCGCCTCCGCCTCGCGCAGTGCGGATTCGTCCGCGAACTGGCCGGTGGTGGTGCGGACGAACGCCCAGTAGGTCCAGCCCAGTGCGACGGAACACACGATGGCCCCGAGCACGAAAAGCACCGCGTGCGGGGCCGCTCGCTGGTGGCGCCTGCCCGCCGCCGGCCGGCCGGGTTTCTGGAAAGTCATAGTCATCAAGGTTTGCACAGAAGTCTGGAACATTACTGGAACGTCGGACCGGCACGCTACCCTGATGCTGTTGTGGTGCTTACCTCTCCGGCCAAGGCCTCGAGTTTAAGGAACGTACGTTATGTCGCGAAGCGTGCTGCAGACCATGGACCGTCTCAAGACCCTGTTGACGCCGTTCGGCGCCCTTGAAGCCCAGGAAGCGGAGGAATGGACCGGGGACATCGAACTGCCCGCCGTCCTCGCCGCCTACTACGCCCAGGTGGGACCCATCGACCTGGAGATCGACACCCTGGGGGACCCCTTCACCTTCTATCCGCTGTCCCGGCTCTGGGATATCCAGGCCGGCTACCGCTGGAACACGGTGAGCGGCGCCCGGCTGGTGGACTGGAACGATGAATGGGTGGTGGTGGCCACCCAGGGCGAGAATCCCTTCATCCTGGATGCACTGACCGGCGAGGTGCTCACGGCGCCGGGGGAGAACGGCTGGATCGACCGGGAGGCCGAGCCGGAGGTGACCTTCCCGAACCTGGCCGTGATGACCGAGGCGCTGGCCGCCGTCGGATCCGCCTACGCAGCCACTGAGGACCCGTTCACCGAAGACTGGGCGGTCAGCCCGGAACTGGTGCGCGACGTCACCGGCCGGCTGGAGCAGGTGCTGGGCGACGCGGGCCGGGCGCGGCTGGTGGCGCGCAAATTCGGTTACCCGGCGTAGGCCCGGTGCCCGCGTGACGGCCTCAGCCGCGTCCTACCTGCCGGATCCGCTGCCGCCGCTCGATGAGCTGTTGGCCGGCGCCCGCGTGGTCACCCTGCCCCTGCGCGTGAAGTTCCGGGGCGTGACGGCGCGCGAACTGCTGCTGCTCCGGGGCCCTGCCGGCTGGGCGGAATTCGGCCCGTTCACCGAGTACGACGACGGCGAGGCGGCACTGTGGCTGGCCGCGGCCGTGGAGGCGGGCTGGCTGGGCTTCCCCGAGCCGGTGCGCACCGAGGTGCCGGTCAATGCAACGGTGCCTGCGGTGCCGGTGGCGCAGGTGGCCGAAGTGCTGGAGCGCTTCGGTCCGGTGTCCGCGATCAAGATCAAGGTCGCCGAGGCGGGGCAGGAAGTGGTCGACGACGTCGAACGCGTCGCCGAGGTGCGCCGGCTGGCACCGGACGCCGCACTGCGCGTGGACGCCAACGGCGGCTGGGATGTCCGCACGGCGGTGACGGCCTTGTGCGAACTGGCGGACTACGGTCTGGAGTACGCGGAGCAGCCGGTACGGGACATTGCGGGGCTGCGCGAGGTGCGCGGAGCGCTGCGGGAACGGCAGGTCCCCGTGCCGATTGCCGCCGATGAGAGCGTGCGGAAGGAAAGCGATCCGCTGCTGGTGGCCCAGCAGGAGGCGGCGGACCTGATCGTCGTCAAGGCAGCCCCGCTGGGGGGAGTGCGGCGGGCGCTGGACATCGTCGCGCAGGCCGGCCTGCCCGCCGTCGTCAGCTCCGCCCTGGATTCTTCCGTGGGGATCCGCTCCGGCATCGCCCTGGCTGCGGCGCTGCCCCGCCTGCCGCATGCCTGCGGACTGGGCACGGTCTCGCTGCTGGAGGGGGACGTGAGTGCGGAGCCGCTGAAGCCGTCCCGGGGGGTGCTTCCGGTGCGGTCCGTAGAGGTCGATGGCCAGCTGCTGGACCGCTGGGAGGCGCCGGCGGACCGCCGCCGCTGGTGGCTGGACCGGCTGCGGCGCACCTATGCGGTACTGGAGGGAATGCCAAGGCGCTGAGAGCAACCTAACAGCGCAGCCGGGGCGTTGTTCAGCGTCCGTTAACCTCGGCGCTCCGTTCCAGTCGGATAGCGGTGAAACCGTGTGGTCGAAGCAATTCACCCCACAGTCTGGAAGGCTCACCGTGACCATCACGAACGGACGCAAACTACCGTTTCTCCCCATGCTCGGCCACACCAAGGGCAAGCGAAGCGCCGTTACCTGCGCGCTCAAGTGCGACAACGCCTGCGCCGGCGACGTCTGCAACACCTCAGGCAACAGCTACTTCCGGGACATCGTGTCCAAGGAATACTCCCGCCGGTCCATGCTGGGCGTCGGCGCCGTGGGCGCACTGACCCTGATGTTCGGCGGCGCCGAAACCGGTGTTGCCGCAGGCGGCCCCAAGCTGTCGCCGGCCGCCAAGCTGGCCAAGAGCAAGCTCTCCTTCACCCCGATCGCGCCCGTGGACGCCATGGTCGACGAGTTCATCGTTCCGGAAGGTTTCACCTGGCAGCCGGTCATCCGCTGGGGCGACCCGCTGTTCCACGACGCGCCCGAGTTCGACATTAACAACCAGACCGAAGCCGCCCAGGAGCGCCAGTTCGGTTACAACAACGACTACACGGACATTCTGCCGCTGGACGGCAAGAACGGTAAGCGCGCCGTACTCTTCGCAAACCATGAGTACACGAATGAAAACATCATGTTCCCGCCGGAAATGCCTGCCGACCAGGTCCGCAAGGTTGGCCGTGCCGCCCACGGCCTGACCGTCGTGGAGCTGGAGCGCCGGAACAAGAACCAGCCGTGGAAGTACGTCAAGGGCGCACCGCTGAACCGCCGTTTCCTGATGGAGACCGAGTACGAGCTGACCGGTCCGGCGGCGGGTTCCGACCTGCTCAAGACCGTCAAGGACCCGAGCGGCCGCAAGGTCCTCGGCACCCTGGGCAACTGCGCCGGCGGCACCACCCCGTGGGGCACCATCCTGTCCGGCGAGGAAAACTTCAACGGCTACTTTGTCTCCCCCGGCATCAGCGCCGAGGACAAGCGCTACGGTCTGACCAACAAGCCGACTGCCCGCCTGTGGGAACTGGACGACCCGCGCTACGACACCCGCAACGCCGGCTACGAGAATGAGGCCAACCGCTTCGGCTACATTGTCGAGGTTGACCCGCTGGACCCGACCTCCACCCCGGTCAAGCACACCTCGCTGGGCCGCTTCAAGCACGAAGGCGCCAACGTCATTGTCGCCGCCGACGGCCGCGTGGTGGCCTACTCCGGTGACGACGAGCGCTTCGACTACCTGTACAAGTTCGTCTCCAAGGACAAGTACCGCGAGGGCGACCGGGCGCACAACAAGACCCTGCTCTCCGCCGGCGACCTGTACGTTGCCAAGTTCACCGGTGCCTCCGACTTCCAGGCTTTCGCGGACCAGGCCTCCCTGCCCGCGGACGGCACGTTCGACGGCGTCGGCCAGTGGCTGCCGCTGGTGGTCGACGGCCAGAGTGCCGTTGCCGGCATGAGTGTCGAGGAAGTCCTGGTCTACACCCGCCTGGCCGCAGACAAGGTCGGCCCCACCAAGATGGACCGCGCTGAGGACGTCGAGCCGAACCCGCTGACCGGCAAGGTCTACGTGGCCTGCACCAACAACTCCAACCGCGGCAAGGGCACCAACGCCCCGGTGGACGAGGTCAACCCGCGCGTTGAGAACCGCGACGGCCACGTCGTGGAGATCATTGAGGACGGTGGCGACCAGACGACCACCACCTTCACCTGGAACCTGCTGCTGGTTGCCGGTGACCCGGCCACGGATCCGAACACCTACTTCAGCGGCTACCCGCTGGACAAGGTCAGCCCGATCTCCTGCCCGGACAACCTGGCCTTCGACTCGGTCGGAAACCTGTGGATCTCCACCGACGGCCAGCCCAGCGGCATCGGCTACAACGACGGCCTGTTCAAGGTCACCCTGGACGGCGCCGAGCGCGGCAAGGTGGAGCAGTTCCTGGCCGTTCCGCGCGACGGCGAGACCTGCGGTCCGATCGTGCATGACGAAGAAGAGAATGTCTTTGTCTCCGTCCAGCACCCCGGCGAAGAAGGCAACTGGGGTGCCCACACCTCCTACTTCCCGGACTATGTCACGGCCGGTTCCGCTCCGCGCCGCGGCGAGGCTGCAGCACCGCGCCCGTCCGTGGTCCAGGTCTTCAAGGCCAAGGGCCGCAACAAGTAAGTCGGTGCCGGCCGGCGCGGCCGGCTCACCTGATTCCGGACGCCCGTCCGGCGGCATCCCTTCCCGGATTGCCGCCGCGGCGGGCGTCCGGCCGTTTCAGGATCGATATGTACCTCGACTTGTGAACTAGTCAGTATGCTGATTGACTTGCAATCAAGCATCCAGAGGCGGTGCTCCATAGTACAAGAGAAAGAGAGTGGAATCATGGGATTTTTCGCTTTCCTCCTTCTAGGTCTGATCGCCGGCGCCATCGCAAAGCTCATCCTGCCGGGAGATCAGGCGGGCGGATGGTTCATGACTTTGATCCTGGGCGTCGTAGGTGCCCTGCTGGGCGGCTGGATCGGCGGCATGCTCTTCGGCACGGGACTCGAGGAATTCTTCTCGCTCCAGACATGGCTGCTGGCCATCGGCGGATCGATCGTCGTCCTGCTGATCTGGGGTCTGATTACCGGGCGCAAAAGCAGGGCCTGACTCCGTAACAGACCTTCATTGTGAACGCATGGATTCGCTTCGAATCCATGCGTTCCTTTATTTCCCGGCGGCTAGGGCAGGATGGAAATGTGACTGACTCTCTCGACGCCGCCGCTGCCGCCCGTTCCACCGTCGCTGTCCTCCTGGCCGAAGGACTGAGGCACGTCGTCGTGGCTCCCGGGTCCCGGAGCGCGCCGTTGGCCTATGCCCTGGCGGCGGCGGAGGAGGCAGGCCTGCTCGAGCTCCATGTCCGCATTGACGAACGTGCGGCGGGTTTCACGGCACTGGGTCTGGCCCTCGGGTCGGGGACACCGGTAGCCGTGGCCACGACCTCGGGTACGGCGGTGGGTGAGCTGCTGCCCGCGGTCATGGAGGCCAACCATGCCGCGGTTCCGCTGCTGGTCCTGTCCGCGGACCGCCCGCTGGAACTGCGCGGTACGGGCGCCAACCAGACCACCAACCAGGTCTCGCTCTTCGGCAGGCACGTCCGGTATGCGGTGGATGTTCCCGCGGGGGAGGATCCGTCCGCGCTGGTCCGGGCAGGGGTGCTGGCCGGACTGGGGCGCGGCAGCCAGACGGCGCGGCCCGGTGTTCCGGGACCGGTGCAGCTCAACCTGGCGTTCCGTGATCCGCTGGTTCCAGCGGCCTCCGACTGGCCCGACTATTCCGCGCTGTCCAGGCCGGCGGCCGAAGCGCGTGTCGAGCTGCCGGCCGAGGCGCGGGCCGCAGCGCAACCCGCCGCCGCGCAACCAGCCGCATCGCGGCCGGCGCGCACCGTCGTCGTTGCCGGTCACGGAGCCGGCCCCCTGGCCCAGGCCTTCGCGCGGGACCACCGCCTGCCGCTGCTGGCCGAGCCGTCGTCGAACGCACGGTACGGCCCCAACGCCGTCGGCCCCTACCGGCTGATGCTCGAGTACCTGGGGCCGGCGATCGAACGCGTCGTCCTGTTCGGGCGCCCCACACTGTCCCGGCCGGTCGGCGCCCTGCTGGCGCGGGCCGATGTCGAACGCGCCCTGTACGCGCCGGCGCCCGCGGCGTGGTTCGAGGACGGTCGGCGCCCTGAACGGTTGATTTCCTCCCTGGCGGAGCTGTCGGCCTTCGCCGGGGTTGGCCCGGAGGAATGGCTCCGGCAGTGGCAAACGGCCGGCGAGGCCGCCGCCGTCGCAGTGCAGTCGGTTCTGGAGACGGCCAACAATCTGACCGGCATGCAGGTCGCTGACGCAGTCTGGGACAACTCCGACGGCAACCTGGTGCTGGGGCCGTCGAATCCCATCCGCGACGCGGACCTGGTGGCAGCGACGGACTGGCATCCGCTGGACGTGTACGCCAACCGCGGCCTGGCCGGCATCGACGGGACTGTCGCTACCGCCACCGGTATCGCCCTTGCCTCCGGCGTTCCGACCCGGCTGCTGCTGGGCGATCTGACCTTCCTCCACGACGCCGGAGCGCTGCTGCTGGGGAACGGGGAGGCCGAGCCCGACCTGCAGATCGTGGTCCTCAACGATTCCGGCGGGGGCATCTTCACCCTGTTGGAGCACGGACGGCTGGGGGAGGAGGCCGCGTATACGGCCCCGGTGGAACGTCTCTTCGGAACCCCGCACTCGGTGGACCTGTCCGCGCTGGGGGCGGCCTACGGCGTCGGGCACCGGCTGGTGTCCAGCCTGGCGGAGCTGGACGACGCGCTGGCCGCGCCGATCAGCGGCCGGTCCATCATTGAAGCGCGGACCTCGCGCCGTGAGCTGCGGGCACTGCACGCGCGGCTGCGGGCCGCGGTGGGCCAGGCGCTCCGTCCCGGCGCTACGGGCCCTGGATATCCACGTGCGTCGGATCCAGCACGCGCTTGAGGAATTCCTTGGTGCGCGCGTTCCTGGGCGAGCCGATCACCGCGGCCGCAGGGCCTTCTTCCACGACCACGCCGCCATCCATGAACACGACGCGGTCGGCGACCTCGCGGGCGAAGCCCATCTCATGCGTCACGACCAGCATCGTCATGCCGGCATTGGCCAGCTGGCGCATGACCGCCAGCACGTCGCCGACGGTCTCGGGATCCAGGGCCGACGTTGGCTCATCGAAGAGCATCAGCTCCGGGTCCATGCTGAGGGCGCGGGCGATGGCCACCCGCTGCTGCTGGCCGCCGGACAGCTGGTCCGGGAAGCTGTCGGCCTTTGCGGACAGACCGACCCGTTCCAGGTTGGTGCGGGAGACTCGGTCCGCCTCTGCCTGGGAGCGCTTGAGGACCTTGACCTGGGCGATCGAGCAGTTGCGCAGCACGTTCAGGTGCGGGAACAGGTTGAAGTGCTGGAACACCATGCCCACCTTGGTGCGCATCCGGTCCAGGTCCACCTCCGGGTCCGTCACCGTGAACCCGGCAACGTCGATCTCGCCGGCATTCGGCTTTTCGAGCAGGTTGACGCAGCGCAGCAAGGTGGACTTGCCGGAGCCGGAGGGGCCGATCAGGCAGACGACCTGGCCTGGCTTCACCTCGAGGTCGATGCCCTTAAGGACGTGGTTGTCCCCGTAGGACTTGTGGAGTCCCTTGATGGCCACTGAGGCGGCTTGCAGGCCGATGGCTTCGGCGGTGTGCACGGGGGCATTTTCCGGGACGTTTTCGGGAACGTTTTCGACGGCGTTCATCGGTTGCGGGCCTATCGCTTGGTCTGGGCGGAGCGGGCTTCGAAACGGCGGGCCAGGATTCCCAGCGGTACCGTGATGATCAGGTAGCAGGCGCCGGCCAGCACCAGCGGGGTCAGGCCTGCATTCGGCTGGGTGATGGCATCGCGGCCAAACTTGGCCAGTTCATACTGCGCGGTGGTCAGCCCCAGCAGGTAGATCAGCGAGGAGTCCTTGGTCAGGAGGATGACCTCGTTGGTCAGCGGCGGAAGCACGATCCGGAAGGCCTGCGGAATGATGATCGTGAGCATGGCGCGCCACTGCGGCATGCCCAGCGACCGCGCCGCTTCCAGTTGGCCCTTCGGCACGGCCTGCAGGCCGGCGCGCAGGGTTTCGGCGATGTAGGCGGCCGCTACCATGCCCAGGGAGAGCATGACCACTACGTTGGTGTCGAAGCGCATGCCGAACGCGGTGGGGACGCCGTAGCCGAAGGCAATAAAGACCAGCAGCGCGGGCAGGCCGCGGAAGAACTCGATGTAGAGCGTTGCCAGCCACCTGTACGGAGCCACGGAGGACAGCTTCATCAGGGCCAGCAGCAGGCCGCCGCTGAGTCCCACAATGAAGCCCAGGATCGTGTACCAGATGGTGTTCTTCAGGGCGAGGGTGATGATCTCCGGGAACTGCGCCGCAGCGACTTCCGGATTGAAGAATCCGCGCTGGAGCGCCGGCCAGTCCGCGACGAAGGCCAGCACGATCAGGGCGCCGATCAGGATGCCGTACTGGATTCCGCGGCTGGTCCGTGCCCGTTGGCTCACGGTCATTGCCATAGTTTTACCGTCCTCATGCCGGAGGCCCCGCACTGGTGGATTGCTGTGCACGGGGCCTCGGGACTGTTGATGCGCTGTCGCTTGCTTAGTTGGTGCCGAGCCAGGTGCTCTTGAGCTCCTCAAGCCGGCCGCTGCTCTCCAGGCGCTCCAGGGTGCCGTTGAGCGAATCCAGCAGGGCGGTGTTGCCCTGCTTGACGGCGGCGCCGAGCTGTTCGCCGGTCTCGTATTCCTCGACCAGTTCCAGGTTTTCGTTGCTGGAGACGGCGTCCGCGTTCACCGAGATGTTGTTGATGACAGCGTCCACCTGCCCGGTCTCGATGGCGGTGCGGACCAGGCCGGTGTCCTCGAAGACCCGGGTTTCCAGCCCCTGTTCCTCGGCGTAGGCCTTGCCGGTGGTGGCGTCCTGCACGCCGACGATCTTGCCCTGCAGATCCGCGATGGACTGGATGCCGGAGTCTTTGGTCACCATCAGGGCCAGGTTGTCGTCCAGGTACGGATCCGTGAATGCCATGACGGTCCTGCGCTCATCCGTGATGGAGATGCCGGAGACGGCGACATCGCACTGGTCCGTGTTCAGTGCCGTGCCGGACTGGATGGCCTCGAAGGCGGTGGTGATGATCTGCAGCTCCACGCCCAGGTCCGCGGCGAATTCCTTGGCCAGATCCACGTCGAAGCCGACATTCTCGCCGTTCTCGACGAACTCGAACGGCTTATAGGGGATATCTGAGCACATGGTCAGGGCGCCCTCGTTGATCAGGGCGACGCCCGATTCGTTCGTGGCTGCCGGTTCGGACCCGCCGCCGCAGGCGGTCAAGGCCAGGGCGCCGGCGGCCAGGACGGCCAGCAGCCTGGCGGAGGAGCGTGCATTGAGCTGCATCTGTTATTTCCTTGAAGTGGTGGGCGCAAATTACCGGTGCGTAATCTCAGATACAAAAGGGTACAACGTCTGCCGGGCCATTTGTGCGGGTGGCTGGTTAAACTTTCAGCGCCGGACTCCGAGGGCCTCCATCATGGGCCGGAACTTGCTCCAGGTTTCCGCGAGTTCGGCCTCCGGGCTGGACCCGTCCACGATGCCGCAGCCGGCGTAGAGCCGGACGGTGCGCGGGTCCTCAAGCACGGCCCCGCGCAGCGCGATGCCCCATTCCCCGTTCCCGGCGCCGTCGATCCAGCCCACCGGTCCGGCATAGGGCCCGCGGTCCATATGCTCCAGTTCGAGGATGACGCGGGCGGCGGAGTCGGTCGGCGTACCGCAGACGGCGGCGGTGGGGTGCAGGGCTGCGGCCAGGGCCAACGACGTCGGCACGCTGGCGGCCGCGGCCGTCCCGCCTGCCGCTGTGGTCCCGCCTGCCGGGGGAACACCGTTGCCGGCCACCGGACTCAGCTCGGCGGTGACGTCGGAAGCCAGATGCCAGACGTTGGGCAGTTCCAGCACGAAGGGTTCGCTGTGCGAGGTCATGGACCGGGTGAACGGCTCGAGTTGCCGCGTGAGCGATTCGATCGCGAACTGGTGTTCATGCTGCTGCTTCTCCGAGCCGGCCAGCACCCGCAGCGCGTATTCGGCGTCGGATTCACCCGTGGTCTTGTTCACCGCGGTGCGGTCCAGCGTGCCCGCCAGCACACGGGCGCGCGCCACATTGTCCTCCACCTTGATCAGCATTTCCGGGGTGGAGCCGATCAATCCGTCCACACTGTAGGTCCAGCAGTCGCGGTAGCGGACGGCCAGTTCACGGAGCACCTGTGCGGTGGCGATGGGCGAACCGAGCCGGGCCACGATGTCCCGTGCCAGCACCAGCTTGCTGAGCCGGCCGGCGCGGATACGGCGGACGCCTTCGCCGACTGCACGCATCCATTCCGCTTCGGTGAGGCTTCCGCCGGCCAGCCTGTCGCCGCCTGCCCCGCTGCCGGAGCTGCTGTCGCGCTCGGCGGAGGCCGCCTCAAGGTAGCCCGCGAGCGCGGCCTGAGCGGCTTCGGCCGTCAGCTCGGCGCCGTCGTCGTACGTCAGGTAGGTGAGCCAGGTGCGGCCGGCCGGGTCGCCGTCGACCGCCTCGGGGCCGGCATCCGCCGGCCCCGGCGTGCCGGGGCTGCTGCCCAGCACCAGCTGCGGCACGATCAGCCGGGACTCATGCGGCGACGTCGAGGAGAAGGCGAAGGAGCCGAAGGCCAGTGGACCGGTGCCCGGCCCGCCGACGTGATTGACGACGTCGGCCTCCGCCAGCTGCGTACGCCACCACTGCTGGGCGGACTCGAACCGGTCCTGGCCGGTGGTGGTGAACCGGGCAGCTTCGCCGAACCCCAGGAGCCCGGTGCCGCGCCGGATCCAGCACAGGGCCTCGTCCCGCACCAGATAATCCAGGAGGCCGGTTGCGGAGGGCAGCTGGCCCAGGGGGATGGTGAGGGAACGCAGGGTGGTCATAGTGGCTTAAAGCCTACTCCGGGCACCCCACTGGTCCGGCACCGGCGCGGCTGCGGGGCCGGGGAGCCGGGCCGGGGGTGCGGAGCCAGGACGAGCGGAGCGGGAAAAGCGCGGAGCGGACGCAGTCAGACCGTCACCGGCGCCCGGCCTCGGCCGGGACTGCGGCGAGGGCTTCGGCAACGGCGCGGGCCTGGTCCTTGCCGTCCAGGACCACCTGGCGGATGGCCAGCCCCCGCCCCGCGAAACCTCACTTTCTGCAGAAAATGCGGGCAAATATCCGCAAAAAGTGAGGTTTCGCGGGAAGGGGTGGGCTATCTGGGGGTGGGGAGGATGTCTTCGGCGATCGACAGCACGGCCGCCAGTGCCGGGGTGACGTGTTCCGGATTCCATGCGATCCCCGCCCGCAGCGGCGGAACACTGGCATCCAGCGGCACCAGTACGGACCCCGGGGGCATGATGTTGGCCACGGGGGCGGGCATGAGCGAGATGCCCGCTTCGCTGGCCACCAGGGACAGGATCGTGTAGGGATCCATGACTTCCTGCACGATGTGCGGCCGGAAGCCTGCCCCCGCGCAGGCGGTGATCATGCTTTCCCGCAGCGCGGACCCCTGGCTCGCGGGAAAGGTGATGAAGCCTTCGTCGGACAGGTCCTTCAGCTCGATTTCGTCCGCCCCGGCCAGGGGGTGGCTGCTGGGCAGGGTGGCGCCGAGCGGCTCATTGGCGATCAGCCGGGTGGCGGCGAAGGGCGCGTTGACCGGCAGGCAGACGAAGGCCAGGTCCAGTTCGCCGCGCCGGAGCATCCGGAGCCCGTCCGCGGTCATGACCTGGCCCACCAGCGTCAGGTCGATCTCCGGCTGGCGCTGGCGCACCGCGACGGTCAGGGGCGGCACGGTGTGATGGTTCATTGAACCGGAAAAGCCGATCCGGACGTTGCCGTAGACCTGCGATTCGGTCGAGCGGGCCGCGCGCCGGGCCAGATCAAGCTCCTCCATGATCCGGCGCGCATGCGGCAGGAAGGCGTGTCCCGCCGTCGTCAGCGAGACCGTGCGAGTGTTGCGTTCGAAGAGATCGACGCCGAGGTGCTTTTCCAGCTTGCGGATGGTCTGGCTCAGCGGGGACTGGGCCATCCGGAGCCGCTCGGCGGCGCGGCCGAAGTGCAGTTCCTCGGCGACGGCGATGAACGCCTCGACCCATCTGAGTTCCACGGTCCGTCCCCTGCCGGTGCTGGTGCCTGCTCTTGATCCAAGGCTAGCGTCTTGGAAGTTTCGGCGCCGGGGTCAAACTTTGACACAATGGACGGGTGAACCGAGCATCGTTGGAGAAGCGTCCGGAGGAAGTTGCCGCAATGTTTGATGACGTTGCGCCCAAATACGACGTCGTCAATGACGTCCTGTCCCTCGGACAGACCCGCCGCTGGCGCCGGATCGTCTTCGACGCCGTGGGCGCCAAGCGCGGCCAGTGGGTCCTGGACCTGGCGGCCGGAACCGGCACCTCCGCGGAGCCATACGCCGACGCCGGGATCGACGTCGTTGCCTGCGACTTCTCGCTGGGGATGCTCAAGGTGGGCAAGCGCCGGCGCCCGGACATCGACTTCATCGCCGGGGACGCCACGAACCTTCCGTTCGCCGACAATTCCTTCGATGCCACCACCATCTCCTTCGGCCTGCGCAATGTGAACGAGCCGAAGAAGGCCCTGGCGGAAATGCTGCGTGTGACCAAACCCGGCGGACGGGTAGTGATCGCCGAATTCTCCCATCCCACGGTGCCGGTCTGGCGGACCATGTACACCGAATACCTCATGCGGGCGCTGCCGGCCATCGCGAGCCGGATCTCCTCCAACCCGGACTCCTACATCTACCTCGCCGAATCCATCCGCGCCTGGCCTAACCAGGACGAGCTGGGTGCCTGGCTGGCCGAAGCCGGCTGGACCGATGTGGCCTACCGGAACCTGACCGGCGGCATCGTGGCCGTGCACCGCGCGGTCAAGCCCTTCGCCGGCAAGGGCGCGGCCGGCAGGAGCGAAGCGCCGCCGCAGATCAGGCTGCGCCACCGGAGCACAAGGGCAGTCATCTAAGTGTCGGTCCTTATCGTCGGAGCCGGCCCCGCCGGATCCACTGCTGCGTACTACCTGGCCAAGGCCGGCATCGAGGTCACGGTCCTGGAGAAGACGGCATTCCCCCGGGAAAAGGTCTGCGGCGACGGGCTGACGCCGCGCGCGGTCCGCGAGATCCAACTGCTGGGGCTCCCGCACGAGGAACCGGCCGGCTGGCGGCGGAACAAGGGACTGCGCCTGATCGCCGGCGGCCGCACGCTCGAACTGCCCTGGGCCGAGCTGGCGGATTCGTCGGACTTCCCGCACTACGGCCTGATCCGCACGCGCCTCGGTTTCGACGAGGAGCTGGCCCGGCACGCCCAGGCCGCGGGCGCCGTCGTGCTGGAACGGCACTCGGTAACCGGCGCGCTCAGGAACGACGCCGGCAGGGTAGTTGGCGTCACCGCCAACCTGCTGGACGAAAGCGGCAGGAAAACCGGCCGGACCAAGGAGTTCCGGGCCGATGTCGTGCTCGGGGCCGACGGCAATTCGGCGCGGACCGCACTCTCGCTGGGCATCGAAAAGCGCGACGACCGCCCGCTGGGTGTGGCGGTGCGCACCTACTTCACCAGCCCGCGGCACGACGACGACTGGATGGAGGGGTGGCTGGAGCTGCCCGATGCCGCCGGCAATCCGCTGCCCGGCTACGGCTGGGTGTTCGGGGTCGGCGACGGCACCTCGAACGTGGGGCTGGGCATCCTGAACTCCTCGAAGGAATTCGGCAAGCTGGACTACCGGCAGGTGCTGCGCAAATGGACGGCGGGCATGCCCGCCGAATGGGGCTTCACGGCGGAAAACCAGGTGGGCCAGATCCGCGGCGCGGCGCTGCCCATGGGGTTCAACCGGACGCCGCACTACAGTCCGGGACTGCTGCTGCTGGGCGACGCCGGCGGCATGGTCAGTCCGTTCAACGGCGAGGGCATCTCCTACGCCATGGAGTCGGCGCGCTACGCCGCGGAGATCATCGAACGCGCGGAACGGGCGCGTTCGCTGGCCGGTAGCCAGGCGTATGAGCACCTGCTGGCCGGCTACGCCGACGTCGTCCGCGGACAGTGGGGCAGCCACTTTACGCTGGGCCGGGTCTTCGCCCGGCTGATCGGCAGGCCGCAGGTCATGAAGCTGGCCCTGCGGACCGGCATGCCGATGCCAGTGCTGATGCGCCTGGTGGTGCGGATGCTGGCGAATCTTACCGATCCCGGCGGCCGCGGTTTTGAGGATAGAGTTATCCATTTGTTGGAACAGCTCGCCCCGGCGACCAGCAACCAGACCGCAGTTTCCGGCGGCACCAACAAGCAACCTGCCCCAACGATTAGTTAGTGTTGAACAGTGACTGAACCCACCAACGCCAGCTGGACCGCTGCCGGCCACGGCCTGCACGAGTCCATGCAGCTGGACCTGGCGACCAGCGCCATCGCGACCGGACTGCGTCTGCCGGCAGGTTTTGCCCTCATCGCCGAGGACCCGAAGCTGGGGCCGGCCGTCTCCACGAGCCTGGCGCGGGTGGAGAAGCAGTTGCGCGAGGCGATCGCCCACTCGGACCCCTTGGCGGATGCTACGAGCCGCCATCTGATGGAAGCCGGGGGCAAGCGGATCCGTCCGCTGCTGACCATCCTGGCGTCACACTTGGGCGAGCCGGGTTCCGCGGAAGTGGTCAAGGCCGCCGTCGTCGTCGAACTGACCCACCTGGCCACGCTGTACCATGACGACGTCATGGATTCGGCGCCGTTCCGCCGTGGGGCGCCCACGGCACACGAAGTCTGGGGCAATTCCGTGGCCATCCTGGCCGGGGACCTGATCTTTGCCCGCGCCTCCATCCTGGTCTCCGAGCTGGGCGGCGAGGCGCTGGGCATCCAGGCCCGGACCTTCGAGCGGCTGGTCCTGGGCCAGCTGCATGAGAGCGTCGGCCCGCGCGAAGGCCAGGATCCCATTGAGCACTATCTGTCCGTGATCGCGGACAAGACCGGCTCCCTAATTGCCGCCTCGGGGCACCTCGGCGCGCTGTTCGCCGGCGCGGGGCGGGACGTCATCGATGTCATGCGCTCCTACGGCGAGAAAGTGGGCATTGCCTTCCAGTTGGCGGACGACGTGATCGACGTGACGGGCGTGAAGGTCAAATCCGGCAAGGTGCCGGGCACCGACCTGCGCGAAGGCGTGCCCACCCTGCCGGTCCTGCTGCTGCGGCGGGCCGCTGCCGCCGGCGACGAATCGGCCGCGCAGGTGCTCGAGCTCGTGGACGCGGACCTGAGCTCCGATGAAGCCCTCGCTGCTGCGGTGGAGGCCGTGCGGGAGCACCCGCAGACCGCCGAGGCCTGGGCGGTTGCCCGGCAGTGGGCCGACGATGCGGTGGCCGCCCTGGACCCGCTGCCCGAGGGCGTGGTCAAGGCCGCCCTGGCCAGCTTCGCGGAGGCCGTGGTTTCCCGGGAGAGCTAGCCTCCCAGCCTCCCGGCACCCCCGGTGAAAGACGCCGGCCCCGGTGAAGGCCGCCGGTCAGTCCTCCTCCTCGAAAACCCACTCGAACAGGTCGAAGACGAACTCGCTGAACGTGCCCTCTTCGCTGACCCAGGTGCCTTTGGCGTTGTTCCGGCGCCACACGATCGGGTCCGGGATGTCCAGCTGATCTTCGCGGATGCCCCAGGTGAAAGCCTCGTCCTCGTCCTCGAGGAACATCAGGAAGCCGTCCTCGATCTCCAGCTCCTCCGGATCCCAGAAGAAGTGGTAGGCCTCCATCAGGTCATCGCAGCCGCCGACGGCCAGGTAGAACTCGCGCAGCACCAGGGGAATGCTGAGGTCGTGTTCAGAGAGCACCTCGTCCAGCTCGTCCGCCGGGATGCCGTCCTCTTCGTGCCATGCGTCCTCGAGGTACTTAGGAACCAAGTCCCGGAACTTTTCCAGAAACATTTCAGTCATGAGCTCTCCCAAGTCAGTCTCCCCAGATCGTTCGAGTGGCGCTACTAGGCATCCTATCCGGGCCGCGGCGGTCCCACGGACGCGGCCCCGATTACACCGGGTCGCTGCGGTCCCGGCTGCGCACGGCCAGCGGCGCGTGCCAGGCAAAATGCAGCGCCGCGACGCGCAGTGCGAAGACAACAACGGCGATCAGAACACCGACGAGCGCATTGAACCAGCCAGCCAGCGAGGCCGCTATGGCTAGCGCGGAGCCGATGAACGCCGGGATGGCGTAGATGTCGCGCGGATTGAACAGGGCCGGTACCTCGTTGGCGACGACGTCACGCAGCAGGCCGCCGCCGACTGCCGTCGTCACCCCCAGCAGGGCGGCAGCCACGGGGTTCAGGCCCGCGTCCAGCGCCTTGACCGCCCCGGTCATGCAGAATAGGGCCAGCCCGCCGGCGTCGAACAGGGTCAGCAGCTTGCCGAGCCGCTCGAAGCCGGACAGCAGGAAGTAGACCAGGACGGCGGCCAGGACAGGCGGGGCAAGATACAGCGGATTGGAAAACGCCGCCGGCACGGTGCCGATGACCAGGTCCCGGACGATGCCGCCGCCCAGTCCCGCCATCGAGCCGAGCAGTAGGGAGCCCACGAGGTCGATACCCTTGTGGGCGGCGAGCATGGATCCGGATACGGCAAAGAAGAAGACTCCGCTCAGGTCCAGTACCAGCGCGAGGTTGATGTTGAGGTCCATGTAACCGTCCGTCGTGTGAGCCTTCCATTCGGTTCCAACGTTACGATGCAGCGCCGGGGTGCGGGCGGATACCCTCGCTAGACTCGGCCCATGAATCCCATCCTGATCGCTTGCTCGCACGGTACCCGGAACGCGGAGGGCGCCGCCGCCATCGAGCGGCTCCGGGACCGGATCCGGAACCTGCGCCCCGGGCTCGACGTGCGCGAAGCCTACGTGGACGTGCAGGAACCTTCCCTGCCCGACGTCGTTGCGCGCCTTCCGGAAGGCACACCGGCGGTGGTGGTGCCGCTGCTGCTCTCCGTCGGATACCACGTCCGGGTGGACATTGCGGCGGCGGTGGCGGACCGTCCGCAGACCGTGGCGGCCAGGCCGCTGGGGCCGGATGCCCGGCTGGCACAGCTGCTGCGGCGGCGGCTGGAAGAGGCGGGGGCAGCGGACGACGACGGCGTGGTGCTGGCCGCCGCCGGATCGTCGGATCCCGCTGCGGCCGGGGATGTTGAACGCATGGCCGACTATTTGCGCGCGCTGCACAGCGGCACCGTTGCGGTGGGCTACGGGGCGAGCGCGGAGCCTGCCGTGGCGGACGCGGTACGTGCCGTCGCCGGATCGCCAGCCGGTGCCGAGGGACCCGGCCGGACAGCCATCGCCTCGTACCTGCTGGCTCCCGGCTATTTCCATGACCAGCTCGCGAAGGCGGGCGCCGACGTCGTCAGTGCAGCCCTGCTGCCGGCGGCGGCCCAGGCGGCCGATGACACCGTGGCCCAGATTGCCGTGGAACGCTTTGAGGAAGCCGCCGCACTCCTGGCCGGAATGTCAGCGGAAGTCAAGGGAACGGGGAACATGACGGAAAATGAGGGAACATGACGGGCCTCCACCCGGTGTGACGCCCTGTGTCCCCGCGTTAACGGGCCCGTTCGGATGCTTGGAGGCCCGGCCGGAACGCGCCTACAGTCTCTCGCATGACTCCTCCAGTAGCAGCCGCTAGGAAAGCCATACCGACGGATCCCGGGCTCACCGGCCCGCAGCCAGGCGAATCCTCTCCGATATCCAAACCCTCCAAACCCACCCGCACCGCGGCGAAACCCCACGGCCAATGGGCCATCGACGGCACCGCCCCGCTGAACGCCAACGAGGTTTGGAAGCAGGAAGACGGCGGGCTCAATGTCCGCGAGCGCATCGAGCAGGTCTATGCCAAGGGCGGGTTCGACTCGATCGACCCCACGGACCTGCATGGCCGCTTCCGCTGGTGGGGCCTCTACACGCAGCGCCGGCCCGGGATCGACGGCGGCAAGACCGCCACGCTCGAGCCGCACGAACTGGAGGACAGGTACTTCATGCTGCGGGTGCGGATCGACGGCGGCGCCCTCACCACCGTCCAGCTGCGGACCATCGGCGGCATCTCCACCGAATTCGCGCGGGACTCCGCGGACCTGACGGACCGGCAGAATGTCCAGCTGCACTGGGTCCGGGTGGAGGACGTTCCGGAGATCTGGCGGCGGCTGGAGGCCGTGGGCCTGCACACCACCGAGGCCTGTGGTGACGTGCCGCGCGTGATCCTGGGCTCGCCGGTGGCAGGTATCGCCGCCGATGAGATCGTTGACCCGACGCCGGCCATCCGCGAAATCACCGAGCGCTACATCGGCGATGCGAGCTTCGCCAACCTGCCGCGCAAGTACAAGACGGCGATCACGGGCCACCCCAGCCAGGACGTGGTCCACGAGATCAACGATTTCTCCCTGATCGGCGTGGTGCATCCCGACCTGGGGCCCGGCTACGACCTGTGGGTCGGCGGCGGGCTGTCCACCAATCCGCGCCTGGCCGAACGCCTGGGCGTCTTCGTTCCGCCGGAACGCGCCGCCGAGGTGTGGTTCGGCGTCACCAGCATCTTCCGCGACTACGGTTACCGCCGCCTGCGCAACAAGGCCCGCCTGAAGTTCCTGCTGGCGGACTGGGGCCCGGAACGCTTCCGCCAGGTGCTGGAGACCGAGTACCTCGAGGCTCCGCTGCCGGACGGCCCCGCCGCCCCGAAGCCGACGGCGCCGGGCGACCACGTGGGCGTGCACCGCCAGAAGGACGGAAGGCTCTATGCCGGCGTCACGCCGACGGTCGGCCGGGTCTCCGGGACCCTCCTGACCCAACTGGCGGACCTGCTGGAAGCCCACGGCTCGCACCGGCTGCGGACCACTCCGCACCAGAAGCTGGTGCTGCTGGACCTCGACGAGGACCGGGTGGAACCGCTGCTGGCGGACCTGGAGGGACTGGGCCTGACCGCCCGCCCGTCCGTCTTCCGCCGCTCCACCATCGCGTGCACCGGCATCGAATTCTGCAAGCTCGCCATCGTGGAAACCAAGGCGACAGCGGCCACCGCGATTGCCGAACTCGAGCGCCGGCTGGCGGATCTGAACGACGCCGGCCTGCTGCCGGAGCAGCTCAGCCTCCACCTCAACGGCTGCCCGAATTCCTGCGCCCGGATCCAGACCGCGGACATCGGACTGAAGGGCCAGCTGCTGCCGGACGGCAACGGCGGCCAGGAACCGGGTTTCCAGGTCCACCTGGGCGGCGGCCTGGCCTCCCAGGACCGCGCGGAGGCCGGCCTGGGCCGCACGGTCCGGGGCCTGAAGGTCACGGCGGACGAGCTGCCGGACTACGTGGAACGCGTCGTGCGGCGGTTTGTGGCGGACCGGAACGACGCCGAAACGTTCGCCCAGTGGGCGCACCGGGCCGAGGAAGGAGCACTGCAATGAGCACGCAGACCCGCAGGCGGTCCGAGGCCGAGCTGAGGGAACTTGCCGCAGCCGGAGCCCGTGAACTGGGCTCCGTGGCAGGGGACAATCCGACGCCGTCCGAGGCATCCGCAGCCGAGGCCGTGGCCTGGGTGGCGCGGAACTTCTCTGTGAGGGGCACCGCGGTGGCCTGCTCGATGGCGGACGCGGTTCTGCCGCACCTGGTGGCCGGGCAGCTGCCCGGCGTCAACGTCCTGTTCCTCGAGACCGGCTACCACTTCACCGAAACGCACATCACCCGCGACGAGGTGGCCGCCCAGCTGGACGTCACCGTGGTCGGCGTCTTGCCGGAACAGACCGTGGCCCAGCAGGACGCCGCCCACGGCCAGGACCTGTGGTCCCGCGACGCGGCGCTGTGTTGCGACCTGCGGAAAATGCGTCCCCTGAAAAAAGCACTGGCCGGCTACGAGGTCTGGTTCACCGGCGTCCGCCGGGACGAGGCTCCGACCCGGACCAACACGCCGCTGGTCAGCTGGGATCAGGCCCACGGACTGGTGAAGGTCAACCCGCTGGCCGCCTGGACCTTCGAAGAGCTCCTGGGCTACGCCGGCGAACACCAGGTGCCGGTGAACCTCCTGCTGTCCAACGGCTACCCCTCCATCGGCTGCCGGCCGTGCACCCGCCCGGTTGCCCCGGGCGAAGACCCCCGTTCCGGCCGCTGGGCAGGCCTCACCAAAACAGAATGCGGAATCCACCAATGACCCACCCAACAGCAGAGTTCATCGAGGTTTTCGACGCTGACGAGGCAGAGTCCGTGAGCCCAGCTGTGCCGTCGAAAGGCGCGCATCGCGGCGACGAGGAACGAGGAGCCGTGTCTAAGCGCCGTGACGGCGCAGCGAAGCACACGTCCGCGCGTGCCAAGCTGTCTCAACTCGACACCCTCGAATCCGAATCCATCCACATCATCCGCGAAGTCACCGCCGAGTTCGAACGCCCCGCCCTGCTCTTCAGCGGCGGCAAGGACTCCGTCGTCATGCTTCACCTGGCCGCCAAGGCCTTCTGGCCCGGGCGCATTCCGTTCCCCGTGGTGCATGTGGACACCGGGCACAACTTCCCGGAAGTCATCGACTTCCGGGACCGGACGGTGGCGCGGCTGGGCGTGAAACTGGTGGTTGCTTGCGTCCAGGACTATATCGACGACGGCCGGCTCGCCGAAGGTGCCGACGGCACCCGCAACCCGCTGCAGACCCAGCCGCTGCTGGGCGCCATCCGGGGCAACCGCTTCGACGCCGTCTTCGGCGGCGGCCGCCGCGACGAGGACAAGGCCCGGGCGAAGGAACGGATCATCTCCCTGCGCGACGAGTTCGGGCAGTGGGATCCGCGCAACCAGCGCCCGGAATTGTGGAACCTCTACAACGGCCGCCACACCGTCGGCCAGCACGTCCGCGCCTTCCCGATCTCCAACTGGACCGAGCTGGATATCTGGCGCTACATCGAGCGCGAGGGGATCGGGCTTCCCTCCCTCTACTACGCGCACGAACGCGAGGTCTTCCGCCGCGACGGCATGTGGCGGGCGGTCGGGGAATTCTCCCAGCCGAAGCCCGGCGAGGACGTGATCACCCGGACGGTCCGCTACCGCACGGTGGGGGACATGTCCTGCACCGGCGCGGTGGAATCCGCCGCAGCGACAGTCGCCGACGTTGTCCGCGAAGTTGCACTCAGCACCCTGACCGAACGCGGTGCCACCCGGGCCGATGACCGCATTTCCGAAGCCGCCATGGAAGACCGCAAGAAAGATGGCTATTTTTAATGACTCTCCAGACAGCAGCCGCTGCACCACTGACCGATCCCGCCTCCCGGCCCGCCCTCCCGTCCGCCTCGCTGTTTCGGTTCGCGACCGCCGGCTCGGTCGACGACGGCAAGTCCACCCTGGTGGGCCGCCTGCTCCATGACAGCAAATCGATCCTGGCCGACCAGCTGGCCGCCGTGGCCCGCACCTCCGCCGAGCGCGGCTTCGGCGGCGCCGCGGGTGCCGACACCACAGACGGCGTCCAGCGCCTGGATCTGGCGCTGCTGACCGACGGGCTGCGGGCCGAGCGTGAACAGGGCATCACCATCGACGTGGCCTACCGCTACTTCGCCACGGACCGGCGCACCTTCATCCTCGCCGACTGCCCCGGACACGTGCAGTACACCAGGAACACGGTGACCGGCGCGTCCACGGCCGACGCCGTCGTCGTACTGGTGGACGCCCGCAAGGGCGTGCTGGAACAGACCCGCCGGCACCTGGCCGTGGCGCACCTGCTGCGCGTGCCGCACGTGGTGGCGGCGGTCAACAAGATCGACCTGGTGGACTTCAGCCAGGACGTGTTCGACGCCGCTGCCGCCGAGGTGCACGCCCTCGCCGCCCGGCTGGGGCTGGCGGACACCACGGTGGTTCCGGTGTCAGCCCTTGACGGCGACAACGTCGTGGAGCGCTCGGCCCGCACCCCCTGGTACACCGGCCCGGCGCTGCTGGAGGTGCTCGAAACCCTGCCCTCGCTCGACGAACTGGAGGACCTGGACTCCTTCCGCTTCCCGGTCCAGAACGTCATCCGCCCGCAGGGCGCGCTGGCGCCCGGGCTGGATGCGGAGGCCTTCCGCGACTACCGCGGCTACGCCGGGCAGATCGCCTCCGGCACCGTGCGGGTGGGGGACCGGGTCACCATCCTGCCGTCGGGACGGACGACGACGGTGGCCGGCATCGACTGCGCCGGCACCTCGGCCGGGGAGGCCTTCGCGCCGCAGTCCGTGGTGCTGCGGCTGGCCGACGACCTGGACGTGGCCCGCGGGGACCTGATCGCGGCGGCGGACAGCAGCGTCGAACCGGTCCGGGACATCGCCGCCGAGCTGACCTGGCTCTCGCCCAGGCCGCTGCAGCCCGGCGCCCGCGTGCTGGTCAAGCACGGCACCCGCACGGTGCAGGGCCTGGTCCAGGCGATCACGGCGAAACTCGACCCGGCCTCCTACACCGGCGGACCGGCGTCGTCCCTGGAACTGAACGACATTGGCTCCGTCGAGATCCGGCTCGCCGCCCCGCTGCCGGTGGAGGACTACGCGGTTCACCGCAGGACCGGAGCCTTCCTGGTCATCGATCCGGCGGACGGCAACACGCTGGCGGCCGGGCTGGTCCGCCGGAGCGGAAACGTGCGCCATGACAGCTAAGAAGACTCTCCGGAAAGGGCTGCTCCTGCGCAGCCGCACCACCGAGATTGTCCTGGCCCTCGGGCTCGGAGCGGCCATTGCCGCGGGAGCGGTGGCAGCTTCCAGCGCAGCATCCCGCGGTCCGCAGGCGGCAGCGGAATCCGGCGGGACGACCGCCCCGAGCGCCGCCGCAGAACTCAGGCTGGGCTACTTCGGCAATGTCACCCATGCTCCGGCCGTGGTCGGGGTTGACCAGGGATTCTTCGCCGAAGCCCTGGGCGGCACCAAGCTCAGCACCCAGGTCTTCAACGCCGGACCGGCGGCCGTGGAGGCGCTGAACGCCGGCGCCATCGACGCCGCGTTCGTCGGCCCCAACCCCGCCATCAACTCCTTCGTGCAGAGCGGAGGCGAATCCGTCCGGATCGTCGCCGGCGCCGCCTCGGGCGGAGCCCAGCTGGTGGTGCGCGAGGGCATTGATACACCGGAGGAGCTGCGCGGCCGGACCCTGACCACGCCGCAGCTGGGCGGAACCCAGGACGTGGCGCTGCGGGTCTGGCTGCAGGAGCAGGGATTGCGGACATCGACCGCGGGCAGCGGCGACGTGACGATCAACCCGACCGAGAACGCGCAGACCTTGCAGCTGTTCCTGGACGGGAAGATCGACGGAGCCTGGGTTCCCGAACCGTGGGCCTCCAGGCTGGTGCTGGAAGGCGGCGCCAAGGTGCTGGTGGACGAAAAGGACCTGTGGCCGGACGGCGATTTCACCACAACCCTGCTGATCGTCAACAAAGAGTACCTGGACAGCCACCCGGAGCAGGTCAAGGACCTGGTCGAAGGCGAGCGCCGGTCCGTGGAATGGCTCAACAACACACTGGAGACCAGCAAGGGCGAGGCTGCCGCGGCCATCAACGCCGGCCTGGAGGCCGCCCCCGGGAAACCGCTGGCGGAGGACGTGATCGACCGCTCGCTGGCCAACATCCGCTTCACCCAGGACCCGCACGCCACGGTGCTGGCGCAGCTGCTGGAGGACGGAGTCACTGCCGGCACCACCCAGGAATCGGACCTTGCGGGAATCCTTGATCTGTCGCTGCTCAACCAAGTGCTGGCGGAAACCGGGGAAGAACCCCTGTCCACCGCCGGCCTGGGCACCGAGTAGGCGGTGGGGCGGTGACGGATGCCATTGTCATTGACTCACTGGCCAAGCGGTTCGCCCCGGATGGACCGCTGGTGCTCGAGGACGTCAACCTGCGCGTCGAACCGGGAGAGTTCGTGGCGCTGCTGGGCGCCTCCGGCTGCGGAAAATCCACGCTGCTGAACCTGGTGGCCGGGCTGGAGGAACCGACCGCCGGGGTCATCCGGGCGCCGGAAGCCGCCTTCATGCTCCAGGACGCGTCGCTGCTGCCCTGGCTGTCCGCGCAGCGCAATGTCGAACTCGCGCTGGAACTGCGCGGCGTCGGCCGCGCCGAGCGGGCGGCCCAGGCCGGTGAACTCCTCGAACTGGTGCACCTGCGCGAGGCGGGGCGGAAACGGCCGCATGAACTCTCCGGCGGCATGCGCCAGCGCGTCGCCCTGGCGCGCGCCCTGGCCCAGTCCCGGGACCTGCTGCTGATGGACGAGCCCTTCGCCGCACTGGATGCGATCACCCGCGACCTGCTCCACGACGAGCTGGAACGGATCTGGAAAGAGACGGGACGGACCATCATCTTCATCACCCACAATGTCCGCGAAGCCGTGCGGCTGGGCCAGCGCGTGCTGCTGATGTCCTCCCGGCCCGGGCGGATCGTGGCCGAATGGCAGGTCGATGCCGGCCTTGACGACCGTGACCAGGCCGAGCTGTCCGCCAGCATTACCTCCGACCTGCGACGGGAGATCCGGCGCCATGCTGCGTGAAACAACTCAGGACCCCGACGCGGTCGAACCCCGGGAAGAATCCCCTGCCGGGTCCGCCGCAGCGCCGCGCAATCCCGGAACGTCGACCCCGCGCACCACGGAAGCGGATGTGCGCCAGCTGGAGGCAGGACTGGACGCGCTCCAGGCCGGTGACCTCCGCCGCGGATCGCGGCGCGGGTCGGTGGTCAAGGCGCTGCTGCCCGTGGCAGCGCTCGCCGCCGTCATCTATGTCTGGCAAATGTATGTCTGGATCGCCGGCCCGCGTCCGGACATCCTTCCCGGCCCGCTCGATGTCCTGGGGACGTTGGGACAGCTGTGGCAGAACGGGGAAGCGCAGGAGACCATCGTCACCAGCCTGCAGCGCGGAGTCTTCGGCTTCCTGATCGCCGCCGCCATCTCCACGCCGCTGGGCCTGCTGCTGGCGCAGAACAAAAACCTGCGCGCGGCCTTCCGGCCCCTGGTCTCAGGGCTGCAGGTCCTGCCGTCCGTGGCCTGGGTTCCGGCGGCCATCATCTGGTTCGGCCTCACCGATGCGACGGTGTACTTCGTGGTCCTGATGGGCGCGGTCCCCTCCATCATTAACGGCCTCATCTCCGGCGTGGACCAGGTTCCGCCGCAGTTCCACCGGGTGGGGCATGTTCTCGGCGCCAGCCGCTGGCAGCTGGCCGTGAAGATCATCCTGCCAGCGGCCCTGCCCGGCTACCTCGCGGGACTGAAGCAGGGCTGGGCCTTCTCCTGGCGCTCCCTGATGGCCGCGGAGATCATCGCCGTCGGCGGGAGCATGGGCTTCGGACTGGGCTCGCTGCTTCAGCAGGGCCGCGACTTGTCGGCGATGGGGATCGTCGTCTCGGCCATCGTGCTGATCCTGTTCATCGGCATCGTGGTCGAACTGCTGGTGTTCGCGCCGCTGGAACGCCGCCTGCTCCGCGGCCGCGGCCTGCTCCAGGGGAGGGCCTCATGACTTATCCGATTTCACTGCAGCTGGCCGGCCGGAAGGTGCTGGTGGTCGGCGGCGGCCCGGTGGCCGCGCGCCGGCTCCCGGCCCTGATCGACGGCGGCGCCTGGGTCACTGTCGTGGCACCCTATGCCTGTGAGGAGGTGGCGCAGCTGGCGGCCGCTGGCGCCATCAGTTGGGAACGGCGGGAGTACATCCCGTCCGACCTGGACGGCGCCTGGCTGGTTCTGGCCCATACCGGCTCGCCGGCCCTGCAGGACAGGATTGCCGCCGACGCGGAGGCCGCCCGGATCTGGTGCGTCAAGGGCGGCGACGCCGCCGGCTCCCGGGCCTGGGTTCCGGCCGTGGCGGAGGCCGGGGGAGTGACGGTCGCGGTCAACGCCGGGGCAGACCCGAAGCGGGCGACCGCCGTGCGCGACGGCGTTGCTGCCGCTCTGGAAGCCGGCGACCTGCCGCTGCGGCGGGTCCGCCAGCCGGAAAGGCACACCGGTTCCGTAGCCCTGGTGGGCGGCGGCCCCGGCGACGCCGGCCTCATCACCACCCGCGGCCGAAGGCTGCTGGAGATGGCCGACGTCGTCGTCGCCGACCGGCTGGGACCGCGCTCGCTGCTGGACGGACTGGCCCCCGAGGTGGAGATTATCGACGTCGGCAAGGCGCCCGGCCACCATCCGGTGCCGCAGCCGGAGATCAACCGGATCCTGGTGGAGCAGGCCCTGCTGGGCCGGCGGGTGGTCCGGCTCAAGGGCGGGGACCCGTACGTGCTGGGCCGCGGCGGCGAAGAGGAACAGTACTGCCGCGGGCACGGAGTCCCGGTCGAGGTGGTGCCCGGCGTGACCTCGGCCGTGTCGGTGCCCGCTGCCGCGGGGATCCCGGTGACCCACCGCGGCGTAGCCAAGAGCTTCAGCGTCCTCACCGGCCATGAGCAACTCGGCCAGGTGCCCGGCGGGGGAGACCACACCCTGGTCCTGCTCATGGGCGTTTCCCTGCTGCGGCAGTCCGCCCGCACCCTGGTGGCCGGCGGGCGCTCGCCGGCCACCGCCGTCGGCATCATCGAGAACGGCTGGATGCCGGACCAGCGGGTCACCATCGGCACCCTCGCGGATATCGCGGACAAAGCGGAGGCCGTGGGCGTGAAGGCGCCGGCCGTCGTCATCGTCGGCGACGTGGTCACTCTCTCGCCCCACGCCTGACCCCTACCCCCAAATCTGAACGAAAGGAACACAGCCGTGTCCACTGCCATTAATCCTGCCAACCGTCCGCTCCGGGTTGCCGTCGTCGGCGCCGGGCCCGCCGGCGTCTACGCCGCGGACATCCTGACCAAGTCCGGGGAAGTCAAGAGCGGGCGGCTGGCCGTCACCATCGACCTGTTCGACCGCTATCCGGCCCCGTACGGGCTGATCCGCTACGGCGTGGCTCCGGACCATCCGCGGATCAAGGGCATCGTCACCGCCCTGCACAAGGTGCTGGACCGCGGCGGCATCCGTTTCTTCGGCAATGTGGACTACGGCACGGACCTGTCCCTGGCCGACCTGCGCCGCCATTACGACGCGGTCATCTTCGCCACCGGGGCCATCAAGGACGCGGACCTGAACATCCCCGGAATCGAGCTGGAGGGCTCCTTCGGCGCGGCCGACTTCGTCTCCTGGTACGACGGCCACCCGGACGTGCCCCGCGACTGGGCGCTGGAGGCCAGGGAAATTGCGGTGATCGGCAACGGCAACGTCGCGCTCGACGTCGCCCGCGTGCTGTCCAAGCACGCCGACGACCTGTTGAGCACGGAGATCCCGGCGAATGTCTATGAGGGCCTGAAGGCATCTCCGGTCACGGACGTGCACGTGTTCGGCCGCCGCGGGCCGGCCCAGGTGAAGTTCACCCCGCTGGAGCTGCGCGAACTGTCGCACTCGAAGGACGTGGACATCATCCTCTATCCCGAGGACTTCGAATTCGATGCGGCCTCGGACGAGGCGGTCAAGAGCAACAACCAGGTCAAGACGATGGTGGGCACCTTGAGCAACTGGCTCATCGAGCAGGAGGACACGGTCCGGCCGCCGGCCCCGCGCCGGCTGCACCTGCACTTCCTGCATAACCCGGTTGAAATCCACGGCGACGGCAAAGTCGAGGGGATCAAGTTCGAACGCACCGAACTGGACGGCACCGGCAACGTCCGCGGCACCGGCGAGTTCCTCGACTACCCGGTTCAGGCCGTCTACCGGGCCGTGGGCTATTTCGGTTCCGAACTGCCGGAGGTGGAGTTCGACTACCGCCGCGGCGTGATTCCGAACGACGGCGGACGCATCCTTGCCGCCGACGGCACCACGGTGCCGGGCCTCTACGCGACCGGCTGGATCAAGCGCGGCCCGGTGGGACTGATCGGCCATACCAAGGGCGATGCCCTGGAGACCGTCACGCACCTGCTGGCCGACCTCGCCCACCCGGCCGCACTGCCGGCCGCGGAGAGTCCGGACGAGCAGGCCGTCGTCGACCTGCTGCAGGGGCGCGGCGTGGAATTCACCACCTGGGAGGGCTGGCTGAAGCTTGATGCCCACGAACGGGCGCTCGGTGCCGACTATTCGGCCGCGGCCGGCGGACCGGACGGCGGCGTGCAGCGTGAACGGATCAAGGTGGTGCCGCGCGAGGACATGGTGGCGGTGGCCCACGGGAGGGGTCCGGCGGCCAAGGCGCCGGCGGTCCGGGTTCCGGCGGTGGAGGGCGCCTAGCCCATTTTCCGGATGCTCAGCGCGAGCCACAGGTGGACCCGGCCGGCGGTCACGGCCGGGTCGTACCCGGTCAGTTCGACGATCTGCTGCAGCCGGTACCGCACCGTGTTGCGGTGCAGCCGCAGGGTATCGGCGACGGCGGCCACCGAGCCGTTGAGCTCAAGGTACGCCTCCAGCGTCGCCAGCAGGCCGGCGTCGTTCTTTTCGTCATAGGCGACCAGCGGGTCCAGCGCCTCGGCGGCAAGATCGGCCAGCGGAACGTCCTCGCTGGCCAGCAGCAGCGAGGTAAGGCTCAGCCGCTCCGGCACATTCAGGCGCTTGCCGCGGCGCAGCGCTTCCTTGGCCTCGAAATAGCTCCAGCGCAGTCCGCTGGGCTGGGCGTAGGCACCGCCCACCCCCACCTTCGCGGTCAGGCCGGCGCCGTAAAGGTAGTCGCTCAGGACCTGGCCCAGCTCGGAGCCGGACGGGCCGGAATGACCCGGGCCGGATTCCGCATTGGCCACCACGATCACCAGCCGATCGTCCAGCACGGCGGTGACCGCACGGTTGAACACCGCGGGCAGCGGCAGCGTCTGCAGGGCCCGCCGCTGCCCGGAGGCCACATCGACCATCAGGACCAGCTGGCGGGAGGCGCTGTCGATACCCACTGTGCCCAGGCGCAGCGTGGCATCGTGCCCGGTCAGGGTGCCGCGCGCAATGTCCTGGAGCACCTGGCCGGCCGCCATCCGTTCGCTGGAGCGGCGCTGCGCCTGGTTGCTCAGTTCGACGCTGACCAGGCTCTGCGCATAGTCCACGATCGCGTCCCGGGTGTACGGCTCGGCGATCGCCAGCGTGCAGCGGTCTTTCAGGCCGGTGGCGATCGGCAGCTTATGCCAGCTGTGTCCTGCGGGCGCGGCTGCATCCGGTGCGGCTGTGTCCGGTGCGGCCTCGGTTTCGGTGGAGAACACCTGCGCCCCGTACTGGAACAGCGCGACGTCGGTGTGCAGCATCCCTGCCAGTGCCTGCAGCAGGGCGGCCAGTCCACCGCCGCCCAGCAGTGCCGAGGCCAGCACCTGGTGCCGCTTCAGCAGGCCTTCGAGCCGGGCGTAGTGGTCGGCGGAGATGGCGTCCGCCACCAGCTTGCTGATGGCCACGAACGGGGTTTCGTACGGCACTTCGAAGACCGGCAGGCCGACGGCGTCCGCCTCGGCGAGCAGGGCCGGCGGTACCTTGGCGTGGCTCAGGCCCACGGCGAATCCGATAGCGACGGCCCCGGCACGGTGGACGCGGCCGACGAAGCTGCGCTGGGCTGCGGCCGTCTTCTGGCGCAGCCCCGTGGTGAGGACGACTTCGCCGCCGCTGAGGAAGGGGAGCGGGTCTTCCAGTTCGGTCACGGCAACCCAGCGGATGGGCTCATCCGCTGCCCCGCGGGCCTGTCCGACGCTGCGCAGGGAGAGGGAGGAGTTGGCGAGGAGGGCCGCCAAGGTGATGGCCATGAGCTAACTATACAAATGCACCAGTCATGCTAAGGGGACTGTGCTTTTTGCCATTATTAGGGGATGCTGGCAAGAGCCAAAACCGCTTGAGTCTGTGAGGACAAATCCATGGGCACAACCCCCAACAGTGCTTCGGCTCCAGGCCCCGCGCCAAAACGCGAGTCGTGGTCCGGCCGGAAAGTATTCATCCTGGCGGCCATCGGCTCCGCCGTCGGGCTGGGCAACATCTGGCGCTTCCCCTATGTGGCGTACGAAAACGGCGGCGGCGCCTTCATCATTCCCTACCTGACGGCCCTGCTGACCGCCGGCATTCCGCTGCTGTTCCTCGACTATGCCGTCGGGCACAGATTCCGCGGCTCCGCGCCGCTGGCCTTCCGGCGGTTGAACCGCAAGGCCGAAGGCCTGGGCTGGTGGCAGGTGCTCATCTGCTTCGTCATCGCCATCTACTATGCCGTCATCATTGCCTGGGCGGGCATGTACGCCATCTTCTCCGTCACCCAGGCCTGGGGCGATGACCCGGCCGCGTTCTTCCTCGGCGACTTCCTCCAGGTGAGCGAGAACGTCAACATCGGCTTCGACTACGTGCCCGGCGTGCTGATTCCGCTGATGCTGGTCTGGCTCCTGACCATCGGAGTGCTGGCGGCCGGCGTGCAGAAGGGCATCGCCAAGTCCTCTGTTGTCCTGCTGCCGCTGCTGCTGGTCATGTTCCTGGTCCTGGTGGTCCAGTCCCTGTTCCTGCCGGGTGCGGCGGCGGGGCTGGACGCCCTGTTCACGCCGGACTGGAGCGCACTGCTCAACACCAGCGTGTGGGCGGCGGCCTACGGGCAGATCTTCTTCTCCCTGTCGGTGGCTTTCGGCATCATGATCACCTACGCCTCCTACCTGAAGAAGAAGACCGACCTGACGGGCTCCGGCTTCGTGGTGGCGTTCTCCAATTCCGGCTTCGAGATCCTCGCCGGTATCGGCGTCTTCGCCGCCCTGGGCTTCATGGCCTTTAGCGCCGGCACCGGCGTGGGCGAGGTGGCCACCAGCGGCGTGGGCCTGGCCTTCATCGCGTTCCCCACGATCATCTCCCAGGCTCCGGCCGGCGCCCTGCTGGGCGTGCTGTTCTTCGCATCGCTGGTCTTCGCCGGCTTCACCTCGCTGATCAGCATCGTCGAGGTCATCATCGCGGCCGTCCAGGACAAGCTGGGGCTGGGCCGCGTTCCCGGAACCCTGGCCGTCGGCGTGCCGCTGGCCCTGATTTCCATCATCCTGTTCCCCACCACCACAGGCCTGAACCTGCTGGATGTCTCGGACAAGTTCGTCAACACCTTCGGCATCATGGCCGTGGCGCTCGTCTCCGTGCTCCTGCTGACCTACGGCTTCCGCGTCCTTCCCGGACTTGCCGGCCACGTCAACGAGACCTCCTCCGTGCGGCTGGGCGGTATCTGGCGGATCATGGTCGGCATCGTGGCTCCGGTGGTCCTGGGCTACATCCTGGTCAACGAGGTGATCATCCTCATCGGGGAGACCTACGGCGGCATGCCCGAATGGTTCGTGGCCACGTTCGGGTGGGGCATGGCGGGAGCCTTGGTGGTCATCGCCTTCCTGCTGTCCCTGATTCCGTGGAGCCACAAGTCCGCCGCGCACACCGACCCGGCCTTTGCCGACCATGAGCACGGGGACACTGCCCTGAAGGAGGCTAGCAAATGAGCACGATCGCCATAGTGATGCTGGTGGTTTCCATCGTCACAGTCTGGGGCGGGCTGGTGCTGGCGCTTGAGAACCTGCGCCGCCACCCGGAGGATGAGACAGAGCTGCCCGAGCACCCCGCGCCGGAACTATAGGGATTTTTATTGTGCGCAGCTCCTGTTGCGTCCTGCTGCGGCTGTGCATCCGGCCATTACGACGGCGGCGCCGGTGCCCTAGTCTGCTGGAACCAGCAGCAACCATCCCCGATGAAAGAGGGCACCGTGGCCGCCACACTGCAGAACTTCATCAACGGCGAATTCGTCACGCCGGCCGGCACCGAACACCTGGACATCATTAACCCGACCAACGGGGAAGTAGTGGCCAAGGCGCCGGTCTCCGTCGAATCCGATGTCGACGCTGCCATGCAGGCCGCAGCCGGGGCCTTCAGGACCTGGAAGCACGTCACGCCCGGCCAGCGCCAGCGCATGCTGCTGAAGCTGGCCGACGCGATGGAAGCCCACAGCGAAGAACTGGTGGAAGCGCAGCACCGCAACACCGGCCAGGTCCGGGACATGATTGCCTCGGAGGAGGTGGCGGCGGGTGCCGACCAACTGCGCTTCTTCGCCGGTGCCGCCCGCGTCCTGGAGGGCAAATCCGCCGGCGAGTACTTCGAGGGGCACACCTCCTATGTGCGGCGGGAGCCGATCGGCGTCGTCGCGCAGGTGACGCCGTGGAACTATCCGCTGCTGATGGCCGTCTGGAAGATCGGCCCCGCCCTGGCTGCGGGCAATACTGTGGTCCTCAAGCCCTCGGACACCACCCCCGAATCCACCCTGCTCCTGGCCCGGCTGATCAAGGACATCTTCCCGGCCGGCGTCGTGAACGTGGTGCTGGGCACCGGCCGCACGGGCGAGCTGATGGTCAACCACCCGGTACCCGGGCTGGTGTCCATCACCGGTTCCGTCCGTGCCGGCGTCGCGGTTGCCACGGGCGCGGCGAAGGACCTCAAGCGCGCCCACCTGGAACTGGGCGGCAAGGCGCCGGCCATCGTCTTCGCGGATGCGGACATCAAGAAGAGCGCCGCGGCGATCGCCGAGTTCGCGTTCTTCAACGCCGGCCAGGACTGCACCGCCATCACCCGGGTGCTGGTGGAGGAGTCAGCCCATGACGACCTCGTGGCCGCCATGGTGGAGCACACCAAGACGTTGAAGACCGGCAGTGAGAACGACGCGGAGAACTACTTCGGCCCGCTGAACAACATCAACCACTTCAACGCCGTCAACGCCGTCATGGACGCGCTGCCGGACCACTGCAAGGTGGAGATCGGCGGGCACCGCGCCGGGTCCAAGGGCTTCTTCTACGAGGCCACGATCATCAGCGGTGCGAAGCAGACGGACGCTATCGTGCAGAAGGAGACCTTCGGCCCGATCATCACGGTGCAAAAGTTCTCCGCGGAGGCCGAAGCCGTCCAGCTGGCCAACGACGTCGAGTACGCCTTGGCCTCCAGCGTCTGGACCACCAACCACGGCACGGCGATGCGGGTCTCCCGCGACCTGGACTTCGGCGCCGTCTGGATCAACACCCACATCCTGCTGACCGCGGAAATGCCGCACGGCGGCTTCAAGCATTCGGGCTACGGCAAGGACCTGTCCCTGTACGGGGTGGAGGACTACACGCGCATCAAGCACGTCATGTCCGCCCTGGACGTGTAGTACCCGGCCGCACCCGCCCCTGACCGAAAGGATCCCCCATGTCCACTGAAACCGCCCCTGCGTCCTTCCGCCTGGCCCAGAAGCGCGACGTCCGGGCCTTCCCGGGGCCCAGGTCCGCCGAGCTGGAGGCCCGGCGCGCCGCCGTCGTGGCCGGGGGCGTCGCCTCCGGCGTGCCGGTCTATGCCCGGGATGCCGACGGCGGCATCATCCTGGACGTGGACGGCAACTCGTTCATCGACCTGGGCTCGGGCATCGCGGTGACCAGCGTCGGCGCCTCCGACCCGGCGGTCGCCGCGGCAGTGAAGGAGCAGGTGGACCGCTTCACCCACACCTGCTTCATGGTCACTCCGTACGAGGGCTATATCGCCGTCGCCGAGGAGCTGGACCGCCTGACCCCCGGCGACCATGAGAAGCGCACCGTGCTCTTCAATTCGGGTGCCGAGGCGGTGGAGAACGCGGTGAAGGTGGCCCGACTGGCCACCGGCCGCACCGCCGTGGTTGCCTTCGACCACGCCTACCACGGCCGCACCAACCTGACCATGGCGCTGACCGCCAAGTCCATGCCGTACAAGGCGCACTTCGGCCCGTTCGCGCCGGAGATCTACCGGATGCCGATGAGCTATCCGTTCCGTGAGGAGAATCCGCAGATCACCGGCGCACAGGCCGCGCAGCGGGCCATCACGATGATCGAGAAGCAGATCGGCGCGGACTCCGTCGCCGCGATCCTGGTCGAGCCGATCCAGGGCGAGGGCGGGTTCATCGTCCCGGCCGAGGGCTTCCTGCCGGCCCTGGCGGCCTGGGCGAAGGAGAAGGGCATCGTCTTCATCGCCGACGAGGTCCAGTCCGGCTTCTGCCGCACCGGCGCCTGGTTCGCCTCCGAGCACGAGGGCGTTGTCCCGGACATCATCACCCTGGCCAAGGGCATTGCAGGCGGCATGCCGCTGTCCGCGATCACCGGCCGGGCCGACCTGCTCGACGCCGTCCATCGCGGCGGGCTGGGCGGAACCTACGGCGGCAACCCGGTGGCGTGCGCCGCCGCGCTGGCCGCGATCGGCACGATGCGGGAGCAGGACCTGGCGGGCCGCGCCCGGCACATCGAGTCCATCGTGCTGCCGCGGCTGCGCGGGCTGGCGGACGAGGTGGGCATCATCGGTGACGTGCGCGGCCGCGGCGCCATGCTCGCCGTCGAACTGGTCAAGACCGGCGGCAAGGAGCCGGACCCGGAGGCCACCAGGGCCATCGCCGCAGCCTGCCTGCAGGACGGCGTGATCATCCTGACCTGCGGCACGTACGGCAATGTCATCCGGCTGCTGCCCCCGCTGGTCATCGGCGATGAACTGCTCCACGACGGGCTGGACGTGCTGGAGGCCGCCATCCGCGCCCAGGCCTGAGGCTGCCTGCAGGTAGAGTCTTGACCGTTGACGCCAGTCCCAGGAAAGGTCGTTCCCATGCGTTATGTAGTCGGATATGCCGCCAACGAGCGGGGCAAGGAAGCCATCGAGTTCGCCGCCGCCCTGGCCCGGGCGCAGGGCGCACGGCTCGACGTGGTCGTGGTCCTGCCGCAGCCGGCTCCCATCACGGCGGCCAGGGTTGCCTCCAGCGCCAGCAGCTACGAGGCCATCCTGGTCAGCACTGCACGCAAGGAACTGGAAGAGGCGCTGATGCTGGTGCCCCAGGACATCGCCACGACGGCCCACCTGCGGTTCGCGGACTCCGTCGCCGAAGGCCTCATGGAGGCGGCCGGGGAATTCCGGGCCGGACTGATCATCATCGGCGCCACCCGGTCCGGACTGCTGGGCCGTTTCACCATCGGCTCCGTGGCGAACGCGCTGCTTCACTCGGCCCAGGTTCCCGTGGCGCTGGTGCCCCGGGACTACAAGGCCCCGGAGCGGATGGCCCGCTTCACTGCGGCGGTCGGCACCCGGGCCGGCGCCCAGGAGCTGCTGCGGACCGTCATGGCGGCCACAGCGCGCGGTGGACTGCCGCTGCGCCTGCTGTCCCTGGTGGCACTTGACGACACCGGCGGGGAGCGCGCCGAGACGGTGGCCCAGGCCCAGCAGCATGCCGACCGGCTGATGGCGGCGGCGAAGGAGAGCCTCGGTGCGGACCAGCAAGTCTCCGCCACCGTAGCGGACGGCAGGAGCATCGAAGAAGCGGTCGAGGCGCTCGACTGGGAGGACGGGGAAGTGGTGATGATCGGTTCCAGCCGGCTGGCCCAGCACCGCCGGCTCTTCCTGGGCAGCACGGCCAACAGGATGCTGCGCTCGCTGCCGGTGCCGATGGTCGTGGTTCCGCGCAACTATGAAGGCCCCGTGGGGGGCGATGAGGAAGTGACCTCATAACGGTTTTAGTTAACCAAGGGACCGCGGTACGGTGGGGAATATGCCGGGTGCGCGGCAGCGCCGGCCGTGAATTGCAGTCGAACGTAAGGACCCGGAATGGGTATTCGAAAAATCAGCAGCGCGGTCGCGGTGCTGACGATGCCGTTATTCTTCGTCAGCGGCACCGCGCCGGCAGCATCCGCCGCGCCGGCGGTTTCCGCGGCACCTGCAGCATTCGCCCCGCAGTCCGCTCCCGCCGCAACCATCCAGGATCCGGTGGCGGCCCGGGTCTTTGAACTGACCAACCAGCACCGTGCGGCCAACGGCCTGCGGCCGCTGCGGTGGAACCAGGCCATCGCCGGTGTCGCCCAACGCTGGTCGGAGACCATGCGGGAGCGGCTCGACGCCTCCGACGGGACCTCGGGTTTCGAGCACAATCCGTCCTATGCGCAGCAGTATCCGGACGGCTGGACCAGCGCCGCCGAGAACATCGCGATCGACCGGGATGCCGACCGCCTGTTCGAGGCTTGGAAGAATTCGCCCGGGCACAACCGGAACATGCTCAGCCCCACCGCCACGGACTTCGGTTTCGGCTATGCCCGGCTGCATGACAACCGGGTCTACGGATCCAAGCTGGTCGCAACACAGAATTTCGCCGGTTATCCCACCCCGCCCCCTGCGTTCGCCGATGTTGCGCGGGACCGGAAGTTCGCTGCGGAGATCGAATGGCTGACGGCCGAAGGCATCTCGACGGGCTGGCCCGACGGCACCTTCCGGCCTGACGAACCGGTGGCCCGCGACGCGATGGCAGCATTCATGTACCGTCTCAAGGATTCGCCTCGCTACACCCCGGCGCTGGAGCCCCCGTTCACGGACGTGGCGCCCGGCACCCAGTTTGCCAAGGAGATCGACTGGCTCAGCACAGCGAAGGTCGCCGCCGGCTGGCGGGACGGTACGTACCGTCCCGGTGCCACCGTGGACCGGCAGACCATGGCTGCTTTCCTCTACCGGCTGGCGGATTCACCCGATTTCCAGCCGCCGGCGACGACGGCGTTCACCGACGTGCCGGCGTCGAACCCGTTCTACAAGGAGATCGCCTGGCTGGCGTCCACGCGCATCGCAACCGGCTGGAAGGACGGTTCCTTCCGCCCGGACGAACCGGTCATGCGCGATGCCATGGCTGCCTTCATGTTCCGCTTCGACGTGCGCTACTAGCGCTACTCCGCCAGGAAGGCCGGAGTGAACAGCAGATTCAGGCCCTCCGTCATCGTGGGGTGGCTGATGACCGCGTCCCGCACCTGCCGGTAGTCCAGGCCGCCCAACATCGCCAGCTGCACTGAGGTGACCGCTTCGGAGGCCTCGGCGCTGAGCAGCGCGGCACCCAGGATGCGTCCGGTGGCCCGGTCGACGACGGCCTTCCACACCCCGTCCAGCTCGCCGATGGTGCGGGCCCGGGGGATCGCGGAGGCGGGCATCCGGGCGATCAGCACGTCGTAGCCGGCCTCGCGGGCCTGGGCCTCGGTGAGGCCCACACGTCCTAGTTCGGGAGTGGTGAACACGGTGTAGGGAATGAGCCGGTCCGCGGTGCTGCGCAGTTTGCCCGTCCAGTCCGCGTCGAGGTTCTCCTTCAGGATCCGGTAGTCGTCGTAGGAGGCGTGGGTGAACTGGGCGGTGCCGGCGACGTCGCCCGCGGCCCATACCCCGGAGGCGGAGGTGCGCAGGTGCTCATCCACCAGCACGAAGCCCCGCTCGTCGGTTTCGACGCCGGCCACGTCCAGTCCCAGCCCTGCCGTCACCGGGGTGCGGCCGACGGCGGTGAGCAGTTCCGCGGCGGCAATTGTGCCGCCGTCGGACAGTTCCACCGTCACGGTCCCGTCCGCGCCCCGCGAGATGCGCTCGGCACTGGCATTGAAGCGGACGTCGA
The DNA here is from genome assembly GCF_059092905.1 of Arthrobacter sp. B0427-1-12. Lineage (NCBI taxonomy): Bacteria > Bacillati > Actinomycetota > Actinomycetes > Micrococcales > Micrococcaceae > Arthrobacter > Arthrobacter sp. B0427-1-12. Next base: position 390,713 of record NZ_JBNHIC010000001.1, read on the forward strand.
TCCCGGCCCGGGAAAAGCCGGCCAGCACAGCCTCGGCGATGTCCGTATCCTCGCGTCCCAGCAGTTGGCTGCCGCTTTCCACGACGGTCACCTTCACGCCGGCGGTGCTGAGCAGGTCCGCGTATTCGACGCCGATGTACCCGCCGCCGAGGACGATGATGCTTTCGGGCAGCTGTTCGATCTCCAGCAGCGAATCACTGGTGAGCGGCCGCGCTTCGGCGAGGCCTTCGATCGGCGGCACGGCCGGTACGGTGCCGGTATTGATGACCACGTCCGCCCCGCGCAGGGTGCGGGTCCCGCCGTCGTTCAGGACCACCTCCACAGTGCGGCGGCCAACGAACCTCGCCTCGCCCAGGATGAAGTCCATGCCGGACTCCAGAAACTGCTTGTGGTTGCCGGCGGACATTGTCGAGACAACTTCGTCCTTGCGGGCCCGCAGCAGGTTGAGATTGAACTTCGGCGCTGCGGCGCCGTCGATCCCGAACCCGGCCGCCCGCTGCATCTTCTGCAGCAGCCGTCCGCTGCTGATGAGGGTCTTGGTGGGGATGCAGGCGACGTTAATGCAGGTGCCGCCGATCATGCCCCGTTCCACCATGGCGACTTTTTGCCCCTCGCGGGCCAGATCCATGGCCAGGGATTTGCCGGCCTTGCCGCCGCCGATAACCAGAAGGTCAACCTCTTCGATCTGCACTTTCCATCCTTCCCTAGGGACTGATTTTTCAGTCATTGCACGGTTCTTTTCCGCAGCCTGGCACTGCGGCGGACACTGACCAGCATGTCCGTGGTCAGGATCACCAGCGCCAGCCAGACCAGGCCGAACCCGATCCACCGTTCCAGCACCATCTGCTCGCCGAGCACGGTCAGGGCCAGGATGAACTGCAGGGTCGGCGCCAGGTACTGCAGCAGTCCGATGGTGGACAGCGGCAGGCGGCGGGCAGCGGCTCCGAAGAACAGCAGTGGCAGCGCGGTGATCAGCCCGCCGGCGGCCATCAGCCAGAAATGCCCCGGCCCCTCGGTGGTCAGCGTCGCGCCGCCGGTGGCGCCCAGCCAGAGCATCACGGCGGCGGCCAGCGGTGTCAGGACCGCCGTTTCCACCGTGAGGCTCGAGGTGGCGTCAACGGCCGAACCGACGCGGTTCTTGACCAGCCCGTACAGGCCGAAACTGCCGGCCACGCCCAGGGCGAGCCACGGAACGGAGCCGTAGCCGAAGGCCAGCACCAGCACGGCAACCGTGCTGACCACGATCGCCGCCCACTGCAGCGGCCGCAGCCGTTCCTTGAGCACCAGCACACCCAGCAGGACGGAGACCAGCGGGTTGATGAAGTAGCCCAGCGAGGCCTCGACCGCCCGCCCCGTGGTGACCGCGACGGTGTACAGCAGCCAGTTCCCGGCGATCAGCGCCGCCGCAACGCTCAGCGCGCCCATCGCCTTGCGGCTGCGGACCGTGGCCAGCAGGGCGGGCCAGTTGCGCATGGCGGTGACCAGCAGGACACAGAACAGCAGAGACCAGAGCACGCGGTTGGCCACGATTTCGACGGCGCCCGCCGGCTCGAGCGCAACGAAATAGAGGGGCAGCAGGCCCCAGAGGCCGTAGGCGCCGATACCGAACAGGATACCGGCCTGGACTGCCCTGGCGGCCTTGCCCTCCGGAGCCGGGAGGCCGGCGTCGTTCGCTGCTGCCGCAGGCTTCCGAAAGGCGCGCAGGCCGTCTGATTTGGACACGTAACCTATAACATCACCCCCGGCAAGGGGATGCCAGCGGGGCGGTTGCCGTGCCGTCCGGCTGAGGCGCGCATCACTGCGATTAACCGCCTCAGCGGCGGGCGAATTAGAATAGATTATTGTGCGCTAAGCAGGACCACCATCGGAGCGCACTGCATTCATTAACAGTTCGGAAGGATCCACTGTATGCCTCGCCCTCTCCGGGTGGCCATTATCGGCGCCGGCCCCGCAGGTGTATACGCCGCGGACATTCTCACCAAGGCTGAGCGTGACTTCGACGTCAGCATCGACCTCTTCGAACAGTATCCGGCACCCTACGGGCTGATCCGCTACGGCGTGGCCCCGGACCATCCCCGGATCAAGGGGATCGTCACCGCCCTGCACAAGGTCCTGGACCGGGGCGACATCCGCTTCCTGGGCAATGTGAACTACGGCAAGGACCTCACGCTCTCCGACTTCCGCACGTTCTACGACGCCATCATCTTCTCCACCGGCGCCATCAAGGACGCGGCCATGAACATCCCCGGCGTGGACCTGCCCGGTTCCTTCGGTGCCGCAGACTTCGTCTCCTGGTATGACGGCCACCCGGATGTGCCCCGCGAATGGCCGTTGGAGGCGAAGGAAATCGCCGTGATCGGCAACGGCAACGTGGCCCTGGACGTGGCCCGCATGCTCTCCAAGCACGCCGATGACCTGCTCACTACCGAAATCCCGGAGAACGTCTACGAGGGGCTGAAGAAGTCTCCGGTCACCGATGTGCATGTCTTCGGCCGGCGCGGCCCGGCGCAGGTGAAATTCACCCCGCTGGAGCTGCGCGAGCTGTCGCACTCCCGGGATGTCGACATCGTGCTGTACCCGGAGGACTTCGACTTCGACGAGGAGTCGGAGCGGCAGATCGCGACGAACAACCAGACCAAGACGATGGTCAAGACCCTGACCAACTGGCTGGTGGAGGACGAAGGCACCGGCGCATCGCGCCGGCTGCACCTGCACTTCCTCCACAGCCCGGTGGAGATTTACGGCGACGGCAAGGTCGAGGGCATTAAGTTCGAGCGGACCCGGCTGGACGGCAAGGGCAACGTCGAGGGCACGGGGGAGATCATCGACTACCCGGTCCAGGCGGTCTACCGCGCCATCGGCTACTTCGGCTCGGAGCTGCCCGAGGTGGAGTTCGACTACAAGCGCGGCGTCATCCCCAATGACAGCGGCCGGGTTTTGGACGCGGACGGCAACCCGGTGCCGGGTATCTACACCACCGGCTGGATCAAGCGCGGCCCGGTGGGCCTGATCGGCCACACCAAGGGCGATGCGCTGGAAACCATCGGCTGCCTGCTGGAGGACCGCCTCGGCCTGCCGGCGGCGGAGAATCCGGATGAACAGGCCATCATCGACCTGCTCGAGGAACGCGGCGTGGAGTACACCACGTGGGAGGGCTGGCTGAAGCTGGACGCCCACGAACTCTCGCTCGGCGCGGAATATGCGGACAGCGGCGTGGAGCGCGAGCGCATCAAGGTCGTCCCGCGCGAGGATATGATCAGCATCGCCCGGAAGTAAGGCCCAGGCCCATCCACTCCATGGCATTGTGTGTTCGTGGCATTGCGCATCCGTGGATCATCAGTAGGCTGATCATAGCCCTGCAAGGGGTTGTCCGATCTACCCGCTGATTTTTCCACTGATCCAAGGAGGAAGCCATGGTGAAGAAAGCAATCTTTGTAGTTGGTGTAGGTGTTGGCTATCTGCTCGGATCTGCTGCCGGACGCCAGAGCTACGAGACCATCAAGGCGAAGGCGGAAAAACTGTGGCAGGACCCGAAGGTCCAGTCCAAGGTTTCCGAGGGTGCGGAGTGGGCCAAGGAAAAGGCTCCCCAGGTACAGGAAAAGGTAGCCGAAACCGCCAAGCACGCTCTGCACCGCGACCATGCCGACGAATCGCAGAGCAAGGCTCCGCAGACTGAGGCCACGATGGAGCCGGCGGAGCCGATTCCGGCGGTGCCGTCGTCGTTCAACGAATCCCAGCCGGGCACCCAGTCCGAAACCAAGTAGCCCGGCTCCACCGCCCCCGCTGATTCAGCAGTACGCGCACGTTGGCCCGCCCAAACGTGCGCGTACTGCTGTGCGAACCGGAGGGGGCGGGGGATGGCGGCGAAGGGGGCGGCGGGCGCTACACTGTGACTCAACCCACACGTTGTCCAGGGAGCGCCGATGCCTGTTTCCCGTTTCCGCACCCTCGAGTTGACCTCGCAGGAACTGCAGCTGCGGGCCATCGCCGCCCACGAACGGCTGGCCCGCAACGCAGTCGCCGGAGCCCAGATCCGTCCGGTCGTCAGGGACTCCTGGGAGCGCTCCCTGCGCCACCACGCCAGTCCGGATACTGCCCTGCCGGTCCTGGTCTATGATGACGCCGAACTGGCAGACCATCGCCGCACCCATCCGCTGGCAGCGGTCATGCCTGTGATCGACAAGCTGCTCGTCGGGCCCGGCCGGGACAGTGGCCTGCTGGTGGCCGTCGGCGACGAGAACGGACGGCTGTTATGGGTGGACGGCGACCACGGGCTGCGCCGGAAGGCCGAGGCCATGAACTTCGTCCCCGGCGCCGACTGGTCGGAGCAATCCGTCGGCACCAGTGCCCCGGGTACCGCGCTGGCGGTGGGGCAGGGGATCCAGATTGCCGGCGCCGAGCACTTCAACCGTCAGGTCCACCCCTGGAGCTGCACCGCCGTTCCGCTCCACGATCCGGATACCGGAGCCCTCCTGGGTGTTGTTGATATCACCGGCGGCGAGGAGGCGGTCGCTGTCCACACGCTGTCGCTGGTCCAGGCGGCTGTGGCTGCCGCCGAGGTTCAGCTGCGCGTGGAACGATTGCAGGCCGGCCGCGGCAGCGCACCGGCGGCGCCTTCCCGGGAGCGGGCGAACGGGCCCAGCCTCCGGATCCTGGGCCGGGACCAGGCCGTGCTGACCGTGAACGGTGCCAGCGTGGAACTGTCCGACCGCCACTCCGAACTGCTGGCCATCCTGGCGCTCCACCCGGAGGGCCTGACCGCGGAGCAGCTGGCGCTGATGGCCTATCCGGAGAATACGTCCGTGACCACCGTCCGGGCGGAAATGCTGCGTCTGCGCCGCGTGCTCGAAAGCCACGGCCCGGATTTCGTGCCGCGGTCCCGGCCGTACCGGCTGCCTGCGGAGCTTGCGGTGGATGCGCGCCAGGTCCGCACCTGGCTGCGGCGTGGGGCGCACCGGCTGGCGCTGGGCGGCTACCCGGGGCCGGTGCTGCCCCGCTCGCAGGCCCCTGCCATGGTCCGCCTGCGCAGCGACGTGGCCTGGGAACTGCGGGAAGCGGTGCTGGCGGAAGGCAGTGCCGGAACGCTGCTGCGGTACCTCCAGCTGCCTGAAGCGGAGTACGACGGCGACGCCTGGCGTGCTGCGCTGCAGGCCCTGCCGCCGCGCTCGCCCAGGCGGGCCGCCGTCGTCGCCCAGCTGGAGCGGATCGAAGCCGAACTCTCCTGACCAACCCGCCTCAACCATCCCGCCCTCACACCCCTTGCCCTCACCTCCTTCCGCCGAAACCTCAGCTTTTGCTGGAAATGCTCCCGCATATCAGCAACAACTGAGGTTTCGGCGGGGGTGCGACGGGGTGGGGGTGCGACGGCGGGGTGTGACGGGGCGGGTGCAACGTGCTTGCAACGTTGCGCTCCGTAGACTGCGGAACCAAGACGACGATGTCTTGAGCAAAGGAGCAGGCAATGACGCTATATGCACAGCCCGGCCAGGATGGAGCCAAGGTCAGCTTCAAGTCCCGCTACGACAACTGGATCGGCGGCGAATGGGTGGCTCCGGTCAAGGGCCGGTACTTTGAGAATGTGTCTCCGGTGACCGGCAAGGTCTTCACCGAGGTGGCCCGCAGCACCGCCGAGGACATTGACCTGGCGCTGGATGCCGCGCACAAGGCTGCACCCGGCTGGGGCAAAACGTCCGTTGCCGAGCGCGCGCTGATCATCAACCGTATCGCGGACCGGATCGAGGAGAACCTCGAACTGCTGGCCGTGGCGGAGACCTGGGACAACGGCAAGCCCATCCGTGAAACGCTGGCCGCCGACCTGCCGCTGGCCGTGGACCACTTCCGCTACTTCGCCGGCGCCATCCGCGCTCAGGAAGGCAGTCTCTCCCAGATCGACGAGAACACCACGGCCTACCACTTCCATGAGCCGCTGGGCGTGGTCGGCCAGATCATCCCGTGGAACTTCCCGCTGCTGATGGCCACCTGGAAGCTGGCGCCCGCGCTGGCGGCGGGCAACGCCGTCGTCCTCAAGCCCGCGGAGCAGACGCCGGCCTCCATCTTGGTGCTTGCCGAGCTGATCGCCGACCTGCTGCCGGCCGGCGTGTTGAACATCGTCAACGGCTTCGGTGTGGAGGCGGGCAAACCGCTGGCATCTTCGCCGCGCATCCGCAAGATCGCCTTCACCGGGGAAACCACCACCGGCCGGCTGATCATGCAGTACGCGTCCCAGAACCTGATTCCGGTCACGCTGGAACTGGGAGGCAAGAGCCCGAACATCTTCTTCGGCGACATCGCCGACGCCGATGATGCGTTCTACGACAAGTCCCTGGAAGGCTTCGCGCTGTTTGCCCTGAACCAGGGCGAGGTCTGCACCTGCCCGTCCCGGGCCCTGATCCAGGACTCCATCTACGACAAGTTCCTTGGTGACGCCGTGGCCCGCACCCAGCAGATCATCCAGGGCAACCCGCTGGACACTGCCACCCAGATCGGGGCCCAGGCGTCCAATGACCAGCTGGAGAAGATCCTCTCCTACATGGACATCGGCAAGCAGGAGGGCGCGAAGATCCTCACCGGCGGCGCCCGGGCGGACCTGGGCGGTGACCTCGCGGAGGGCTTCTATGTCCAGCCGACCATCTTCGAGGGCACCAACGACATGCGCATCTTCCAGGAGGAGATTTTCGGCCCGGTGGTTTCGGTCACCCGCTTCTCCGACTACAAGGACGCCATGCACATCGCCAATGACACGCTCTACGGCCTGGGCGCAGGCGTCTGGTCCCGCAACGGCAACATCGCCTACCGGGCCGGCCGCGAGATCCAGGCCGGCCGTGTCTGGGTGAACAACTACCACGCCTACCCGGCCCACGCGGCCTTCGGCGGCTACAAGTCCTCCGGCATCGGGCGGGAGAACCACCACATGATGCTCGAGCACTACCAGCAGACCAAGAACATGCTGGTCAGCTACTCCGAGAACAAGCTCGGGTTCTTCTAGGCCGGGGATCCTGCCGATGAACCTCGAGGCAGCCATCGCCATCCCGGGAGAGGACTTCTCCCGGGTGGCGCTGACACCCGCCGCGGTGGAACTGCTGCGCAAACTGTGGGGCATCCACGGCCCGCTCATGTTCCACCAGTCCGGCGGTTGCTGCGACGGGTCCTCGCCGATGTGCTACCCAGCCGGGGAGTTCATCACCGGGGATTCGGATGTCCTGCTGGGCGTCTTCGATTTGCCGGGCGCCGGCGCGGTGGAATTCTGGATGTCCCGGGAGCAGTTCGCCTACTGGAAGCACACCCACCTGACGGTGGATGTGGTCCCGGGCCGGGGCAGCGGCTTTTCCGTCGAGGCGCCGGAAGGCAAGCGCTTCCTGATCCGGTCCCGGCTGATGGAATAGCACCGCAGGTACGACGGCGGCGGGCCGGCTCCCGTGCGGGCAAGCCCCCCACGCGGCGGGCCGGTCTGCCGCCGTCGCCAAGGATTTCCCAATCCGCGGAGGCTAGACCTAGGGGCATTGGCTGTTGTAGTTCCAGAAAGGACTCCACCATGGCTATCCGGCACTTCCACCGGCTCCCGGCACTGGCGGCGGCTGCCGCCGTCGTGCTCGCAGCCAGCGCCTGCACACAACCGGCCACCGAAGGCCAGACGACGACCGGGACAACCCCCGAAACGACGCCGGCAACGGACACAACATCGCCCTCTCCGACCGCACCCTCCACCCGCGGCGGGCAGCAGGACACTACTGTCCAGCAGGAGCGGTTGTCCATCGCAGCGGCAACGAGGGCGGCGCAGGCGGCGCTCGAACAGTGCCAGAATGACGGACTGCCCTTCGTCTCCGTCGCGGTCGTGGACCGGAGCGGCATGGTGCAGGTGCTGCTGCGCGGGGAGAATGCGGCCGCGCACACTTCGGACAGCGCGGAGCGCAAGGCGTACACGAGCGCAGCCTTCGGCGTGCCCACCTCGGAAGCCGCGGAACGGATCAGCGGCGAGGGACCGACCATCCAGGACCTGCCCGGAACCCTGTTCCTGGCCGGCGGCGTTCCCATCCGCGTCGGGGATACGGTGGTTGCAGGCATCGGTGTCGGCGGAGCGCCGGATGGCGCGCGCGACGAGGCCTGCGCCGATGCCGGTGCGGCTGCCGTCGCGGAAGGGCCATAACGGGACAGGCCATGGCGCGTCCCCAAAGACCTGAACGGAAAGCGGAGCTGCTGGAGCAGATTCTCGATTATCTGCAGGACAAGACCCTGGCCGGGCTCAGTTTCCGGACCCTGGCGGCGGGACTGGGCATCAGCAGCTACGTGCTGGTCTACCACTTCGGCAACCGGGACCAGCTGGTCAACGAGATCGTGGCGTCCATCGAGAGCCGGCTGGACGGCCTCAAGCATGCCGACGTCGCCCAGTGGACGCGCCCGGATTTCGCCACCTGGATCCATGCGGCGTGGAACTGGACCATGCGTGAACGCAACAGGCAGCTGCAGCGCCTGGAGTTCGAGGCCGCCATGCAGGATCTGACCCACCCACATCCGCGGTTGAGCGCGCGCCGCAACTTTGCCCTGTGGGAAGCACAGACGTGCCGGTGGCTCGTGTCCCAGGGAGTTGATCCGGACGATGCCGCAACCGATGCCCGGCTCTTCACCGCCACGCTTTACGGGCTGGCATACGACCACGTTGTCAATGACGATACGGACAGCGCCTCCGAGGCCTTTGAGAGGCTGGTGCGCCTGTTCTGGCGCACGCTGGACTCCCGGCTGGGGGCACATTCGAACTAACATCCTGAAGCCTGCTGTTCCCACTGGCACCCACCACGGGAAGAATGAATTCATGAGCCTTTTTCGCGCCAAGTCCGTCGAACAGTCGATCCTCGACTCACAGGAGCCCGGGCATGAGCTTAAACGGTCACTGAACACCTTCGACCTCATGATCCTCGGCGTCGCGGTCGCCGTGGGAGCGGGTATCTTTTCGGTCGGGGCCCGGGCCTCGGCCCAGTTCGCGGGCCCGGCCGTCACGGTGTCTTTCGTGCTGGCCGCCGTCACCTGTGCCCTGGCCATCATGTGCTACGCCGAATTCGCCTCCACGGTTCCGGTGGCGGGCAGTGCCTACACGTACACCTATGCCACCTTGGGCGAACTGCTCGCGTGGATCATCGGCTGGGACCTGATCCTTGAACTGCTGACCGCGGCCGCGGTGATTGCCAAGTACTGGGGCATCTATCTCAGCACCGTCTTTTCGCTGTTTGATCTTCCGGTGCCGTCCACCATCACCGTCCTCGGGGTGAACCTCGACTGGGGGCCACTGGTCATCGTGGCGGTCTTCACCACGCTGCTGATCCTGGGCACACAGCTGTCCGCCCGGGTCAACAACGTCTTCACCACCATCAAGGTGGGCATCGTGCTGTTCGTCATCGTGGCGGGATTCATGTACGTCAATCCGGCGAACTACACACCGTTCGTGCCCGAGTCCGTCCCTACCTCGGGGGCCGGAGGCGATGTTTGGTCCCAGTCTCTGTTCGCCTTCATGACCGGGGCTGCGCCCGCCCAGTTCGGGGTCTTTGGTGTGCTGTCCGGCGCGGCGCTGGTATTCTTTGCCTTCATCGGCTTCGACGTCGTGGCCACCTCCGCTGAAGAGGTCAAGAATCCGCAGCGCACGCTGCCGCGGGGAATTTTCGCCGGCCTGGCGCTGGTCACCGTCCTGTACCTGCTGGTCTCCCTGGCCCTGACCGGAATGGTTTCGTACCGCCAGTTGGCACAGACGGAAAACCCCTCCCTGGCCACGGCCTTCATCGAGGTCGGTGCCGACTGGGCGGCCCAGCTGATTTCGGTGGGCATCCTGGTGGGGCTGACCACCGTCATCATGGTGCTGCTGCTGGGCCTGTCCCGGGTGCTGCTGGCCATGAGCCGCGACGGGCTGCTCCCGCGCTGGCTCAGCGTCACGTCCCCCACCCGTAAGACGCCGGTGCGGCTGCAGTTGATCTGCGGCATCGTCGTCGCCGTGATCGCGGGGTTCACCCGGGTAGACATCCTGGAGGAAATGATCAACATCGGCACGCTCTCGGCGTTCGTACTGGTGAGCATCGCCGTCGTCGTCCTGCGGCGGAAGCGTCCGGACCTGCCCCGCGCCTACAAAGTGCCCTTCTCGCCCTGGATTCCGATCCTCTCGGCCGTCCTGTGCTTCTACCTGATGCTCAACCTCACCACGCTCACCTGGGTACGGTTCGCCGTCTGGCTGGTGATCGGGTTCGCTGTGTATTTCGCCTACGGGCGCTCGCATTCACTGCTCGGGAAGCAGCTGGCCGGGCAGCAGCTGGACAGGCACTAGGCGGGACATGAAACAGCCGGGGCGGGACGCAGAGTACGCACCCCGCCCGGCTGTTGGCTTTTCGGACTACGCTGGAGGAACTTTTCCGGACGGCGGGAGGCGGAGGTGTTGAGGCGTCAGGAGCGCGGCAGCAGGCAGACCCTGCTGGTGGAGGGCCATGAACTCCAGGTCCGGACCATGGGATCCGGAGACGAGGCGTTCGTCCTGGTCCACGGCATCGGCGTTTCCGGCCGCTACTTCATGCCCCTGGCCCATGTGCTGGCCCGCCGCGGGAGGGTGTACCTGGTGGACCTTCCCGGTTTCGGCGGCACGAGGAAACCGCGGCGGACACTAAGCCTTGTTGACCACGCGCGGCTGCTGGCTGGGCTCCTGGCACGCCTGCAGGTGGGGCCGGCCGTGCTGGTCGGCCACTCCATGGGGTGCCAGGTGGCCATCGAACTGGCGCTGTGCAGCCCGGCCGCTGCCACCGCCTTGGTCCTGGTGGGGCCGACGACCAACCGCCGGGAACGGGTGGCGTGGAAGCAGGGACTGCGGCTGCTGCAGGATTCCTGCCGCGAGACGCCGCTGATCAACTTCATCGAGTTCTCCGACTATGCCCGGTGCGGACCGCGCTGGTACCTGAAGACACTGCCGGAAATGCTGGGCCAGCGGCCGGAAGAACGGATTTCCGGTGTCCAGGTGCCGGTCTTGATCCTGCGCGGAGCCCGTGATCCGATTGTCCCGGACTATTGGATAAGCGAACTGGCGGCGGCTTGTCCCGGCGCGCTCACCGGCACAATCGGCGGCGCCGCCCACGTGGCGATGTTCCGCCGCCCGGAAACGGTGGCGGCTCACTGCCTCCGGCTGGCCGCAGGGACCGGAAACCGTCCGGCGGAGGGAAATGCATGAAGGTGATCCGGCAGCTGCTCCGGCAGGGCTGGGCCTGGCTCCTGGATTATGCCTACATTGCCTATTGGCAGGTGCACGGGCTCCTGTTTCGGCTCGACCCCGCCCCGTATCTGCTGCCCGGCGCCCGGGGCGCGGAGCCCGTCGTCGTTATTCCGGGTGTCTACGAACGGTGGCAGATCATGCGCCCCATCGTGGACCATGTCCACCGGCTCGGACACCCGGTCCATGTGGTCGAGCCGCTGGGCTTCAACGTGGGAACCGTGCCGGCGATGGCTGCCGTCGTGGCGGAGTATATCCGCCTCCACGACCTGGACAACGTCACGATCATCGCGCACAGCAAGGGCGGACTGATCGGCAAGTATGTGATGACGACGCCGGAGGCGGGCGGGCGCGTGAACCGCATGGTCGCGGTCTGCACGCCTTTTTCCGGCTCGCGTTACGCCTACTTCGCCATGACGCCGGTGATCCGTGCGTTCTCGCCCCGGAACCCGGTGCTGCGGACCCTGATGGCTAATCTGGAGATCAACCACAGGATCACGTCGGTGTACGGGACGTTCGACCCGCACATCCCGGGCGGCAGCCGGCTGGACGGCGCGGTGAACATCCAGCTGGACACGATGGGGCATTTCCGAATCATCGGGGACAAGGCATTGCAGGCGGCGATCGAAAGAATTCTGGCGGAGGAGGAAATCCAGTGACGGAGCGGGGAACACCGGAACAGCAGCCGGAACCGGCGGACCTGCCGGAGCCGGAGCAGCTGCCCGCGCCCGCGGACATCCCGGAGCCGCCGGAACCGCCCCGGCGGCAGAGCCGCTGGGCCACGGTCCTAGCGACGCTGGAACGACTGCTGTACATCGCCGTGACGATCGCGGTCGGCTGGGCCGTGTACTTCTTCCTGCTGGCGCGCATCACCCGGGGATTCGAGCAGGTCTGGATTTTTCTCCCGGTCTGGCTCATCGCCGCCTACGCACTGCTGCCGCGGATCCACAAGATCCTGACCGACTGGTACCTGCCGGACTACTTCATCGGCCGGACCAGGACCGGTGACGGCGTGCTGGGGGACCCGGTCAACCTGGCGCTGATGGGCAGCCGTGAGGACCTGCGCGCCGCCATGGTGGCCGCCGGCTGGACCCAGGCGGACCCCATCACGCTGCGGACCAGCTGGCGCACCTTCACGTCGACGCTGCTGGGCCGCAGCTACCCCGAAGCACCGGTCAGCAACCTGTATGTGTTCGGCCGGAAGCAGGATCTGGCCTACCAGCGGGAAATTGAAGGCAATCCGCGCAAGCGCCACCATGTGCGCTTCTGGCAGTGCCCGCCGGGCTGGAAGCTGCCGGGCGGTTTCGACGCCGAATGGGTCGCCGCCGGAACCTATGACAAGAGCGTCGGGCTGTCCCTGTTCACCTTCCAGATCACGCACAAGATCGCCGACCGCACGGACGAGGAACGGGACTTCATCATCACCACCCTGCGCAGCGCCGGCGCGGTGGAGTCGGTGCATGTGATCCGGCATTTCTCCTCCGGCTACCACCATCGCAACGGCGGCGGAGATACCATCCGCACCGACGGGCACCTTCCGATCGTGTACCTGCGGCAGGTCCCGGCGGTGCCGCCGCCACCGCCGTCGAAACTGTCCGGAGGCACGCGGCCGCAGCCATAGAATCGAGCTTGTGCCAAAACTGCTTGCCGACATTACGCCGCTGAGGGAGAGCCCCGACTTTCGCCGGCTTTGGACAGGTCTGGCGCTGTCCTCGGTCGGAACCCAGCTGACCCTCGTGGCCGTGAGCCTGCAGATCTACCAGCTCACGCAGTCCAGCCTTGCCGTCGGACTGCTGGGCATCTTCGCGCTGGTGCCCCTGGTGGTGGCAGGGCTGTACGGCGGGTCGGTCGTGGATGCCCACGACCGGCGCAAGGTGGCGCTGGTTTCCGCCGTCGTCCTTTGGGCGGTGACCATCGGCATCGCGGTCCAGGCCTGGCTGGGCATGGAACAGGTCTGGGTCCTCTACCTGCTGATCGCCGTCCAGAGCGGCGCGGCGGGCATCAACCAGCCGGCGCGCAGCGCCATTATTCCTCGCCTGGTGCCGCCGCAGCAGTTGCCGGCGGCGAACGCGCTGTCCTTCATGACCGTCACACTGTCCATGACCGCGGGTCCTTTGCTGGCCGGTGTGCTGGTGGCCGGCGTCGGCTATGCCTGGACCTACACCATCGACGTGGTGACGTTCACGGCCGCGCTGTGGGCGCTGTTCCGGCTGCCGCCGGTGCCGCCGGAGGGCCAGGTGCACAAGGCCGGGCTGCGGTCCGTGATCGAGGGCTTCAGGTTTCTGTCCACACGGCCCAACATCCGGATGACCTTCCTGGTGGACCTTGCCGCGATGGTGCTGGCGCAGCCGCGGGCGTTGATGCCGGCCATCGGCGCGGTGATGATCGGGGGCGGGGAAACCACCGTGGGCGTGCTGCTGGCGGCCACGGCGCTGGGCGGCGTGCTGGCAGGACTGTTCTCCGGACCGCTGGGGCATGTCCGGCGCCAGGGCCTGGTGGTCAACTGGTGCGTAGCGGCCTGGGGACTGGCGATCGTGGGGTTCGGCGCCGTGGTCGTGCTGGCCGGCGATTCCGGACGGGACGGGGTGACGTTCTGGCTGGTTCCGGCCGCCGTCTTCCTGATGCTCTCCGGGGCGGCGGACTCGGTCAGCGCCGTCTTCCGGTCCACCATCCTGCAGTCGGCAACCCCGGACGCGATGCGCGGGCGGCTGCAGGGGGTATTCATCGTGGTGGTCGCCGGAGGCCCGCGGCTGGGGGACCTGGTGGCCGGCGGCAACGCCGCCTGGCTCGGGGAGGGGGCAGCCGCCGTCGCCGGTGGCCTGCTGTGCATGGCGGCGGTGTGGCTGCTGCACAAGGCCCAGCCGCGCTTCGCCAGGTACGACGCGCGGAACCCGGAACCGTAGCGCGTCCCGCCGCGCGCGTCCCGCTTGCACGCGTCCAAGCGGTGGAACGCTGGAACAGCCGGCGGCCCCTGCACGTTATAGGTACATGCCGACGAATAGACTGTCGGCAGGAACGGTGCGGCGCAGCCGCTGGGGCGAAGGAGTCGGGAAACAGGTGCACAATCATTTCAACGGGCTGAAGACGGCGGCGCTGTTCGGCGTGTTGTTCGCAGTGCTGTTGGCGATCGGCGGGCTGCTGGCTAACGGGACCGGCAACAGCGTTTTCCTGTGGGTCTTCATGTTGATCGGCCTCGGCACCACCGCATACGGGTACTGGAACAGCGACAAGATGGCCATCCGCGCCATGCATGCCTATCCTGTCACCGAACAGCAGGCACCCGCGATGTACCGGATCGTCCGTGAACTGTCCGTCCGCGCCAACCAACCGATGCCGCGCCTCTACATTTCACCGACACCCGCGCCGAACGCCTTCGCCACCGGGCGCAATCCGCAGAATGCCGCGGTGTGCTGCACGGAAGGCATCCTGCGGCTGCTCAATGAGCGGGAGCTGCGCGGCGTGCTCGGACACGAGCTCATGCATGTTTACAACCGGGACATCCTGACGTCCTCCGTGGCAGCCGCGATCGCCGGCGTCATCACCTCGCTGGCGAACTTCATGCTGATCTTCGGCGGAGGCGACCGCGAGCGCGCCAACCCGCTGGCCCTGATCGCCATGTCCCTGCTGGCTCCGCTCGCCGCCGGGCTGATCCAGATGGCCATCAGCCGTACCCGCGAGTACGACGCGGATGAGGACGGCGCCAAGCTGACCGACGATCCGCTGGCTCTGGCCTCCGCCCTGCGGAAGCTGGAAACCGGCACCCAGCGGGCTCCGCTGCCGCAGGACCAGCAGCTGGTGAACGCCTCGCACATGATGATCGCGAACCCGTTCCGCGGCGGCGGCGCGAAGAACCTGTTCCGGACCCATCCGCCGATGGCGCAGCGGATCGAGCGCCTGGAGCGCATGGCCGGCCGCCCGCTGGGGTACTGACCATGCGGCTGTTCCTGATCCGCCATGGCCAGACGCCGAACAACGTCCGGGGAGTCCTGGACACCGCAGTCCCGGGGCCGGGCCTGACTGAACTCGGCTTCGAGCAGGCCGCTGCGCTGCCGGAGGCCCTGGGCGCGGAGCCGATCGATGCCCTCTACGCGTCCAGCCAGCTGCGGGCGCAGCTGACCGCGGCGCCGCTGGCCAAGGCGCTGGGCCTGAAGGTCAACGTCCGCCACGGTGTGCGGGAGATTTCGGCCGGCGACCTGGAAATGCTCGGAGACACGGAATCCATCGAACGGTACCTGTCCACCGTCTTCGCCTGGTCCGCCGGGGAACTGGCCCGGCGGATGCCCGGGGGACCGGACGGCCACGAGACCTTTGCCCGCTTCGACGCGGTCATTGACGAAGTAACGTCCAACGGGCACCGAGCGGTGGCGATCGTCAGCCACGGCGCCATGATCCGGACCTGGGTCGGGGCGCGGGCGGTCAACCTGGATATGCGGTTCGTGGCGGCCAATGCCCTGAGCAACACCGGCGTGGTGGTGCTGGAACGGGATGCGGCCCGGCGCTGGAATGCGCTCACCTGGATGGGCGGCGCGGTCGGTGGACCGGGGCTGGCGGATGCGGACACCGACGGCCCCACGGGCGATCCCGTCCTGGCGCCCGACAATCAGTAGGCAGGGCGCCCGGTTAGTGCCGCCTCGAATTTCGCGCCCTGGCCCGATTTCGCGCCTCATGGGTTTTTCGCTGGCTGGCGCCGGCCGGCGAAAAACCCATAGGCCGCGGAAAACCCCACCCCCCGCGAAATGCGGTGAAGCTGTGCCTGCCGCCTCATCAGAGGGCGGTGCCGGCCTATCGGTAGTTGATGAACTGGAGATCAACGTCCAGATCGCTGCCCTTGAGCAGGGAGATGACTTCCTGCAGGTCATCGCGCGACTTGGAGCTGACGCGAAGCTCGTCACCCTGGATCTGGGACTTGACGCCCTTGGGTCCTTCGTCGCGGATGATCTTGTTGATCTTCTTGGCCTGGTCCTGGGCGATGCCTTCCTTCACGCCGGCCTCGATCCGGTATTCCTTGCCGGAAGCGAACGGCTCGCCGGCGTCCAGGGACTTCAGCGAGATGCCGCGCTTGACCAGCTTGGACTGCAGCACGTCGAGTACTGCCTTGACGCGCTCCTCCGAATTGGCCTTCATGAGGATCTTTTCGCCGCTGAAGTCGACCTCCGCGCCGACGCCCTTGAAGTCGTACCGCTGGGCGATTTCCTTCTGTGCCTGGTTCAGGGCGTTGGAGACTTCCTGCTTGTCGACCTTGCTGACGATGTCGAACGATGACTCGCTTGCCATGTTTCCTCCTCGGGAGTGGATATTTTTCTGCATCCAGCCTACTTCCTAGGGTCCAAACGGCGGGAAGCCTCGCATTCCCAGCCGGTTTTCAGGATGGTGCAAGGATGCGCACAACTCAGTGCGACAGAGTGGTGAAGAGACAGCCCCATTGCCTGGGGCAACTACTACAGGAGGGAAACCAATGCGCCGCTACGAGGTGCGAACAATGAGGGCCGCCGCAGGGATGTTCCTGACCGCGGCGGCCGTGACTGCAGCGTCAGTCCTCGGAACCGGTGCGGCGGTGGCCGCACCGGCGGCGGCGCTCACCCCGCTTCGCGCCATGGAGCGGGCCGCCGCTCCGGCATCCGCTTCCGCGCCGCTGCGCAAGCGGGAAATTACGACGCCGGCCTCCCACCGGATCGCCGGAATCCGGCAGGAAATGGACCAGGCAGTGGCCTGGGGTGAAGTCACGCGCGAGCAGGCCGATAGGTTCGTGGCCCAGTTGGAATCCAGGATCCTCGGCGCCGGCTAGCGGTGAATCATCGTCCGGATGGCAGACCGATGAGCTGCGGGATCCGGATGCCGCATTCGACGGAGGAGGCCGGTAGCGGCGCGTCCGCCCGCACCTGCCGAACTCCGCGGATCCGGTCCAGCCACGCCGGAAAAACGCCCGATTCGGTTTTTCGGAAAATCTTCAGTAAAGTTGTCTTGCTCCCAAAAACAGGGAGCAGTCTTCTGAAGAGGACAACTCGGCAGATTACCCGAGCGGCCAAAGGGGGCTGACTGTAAATCAGCTGGCACTGCCTACGGGGGTTCGAATCCCTCATCTGCCACCCACGGGAAAACCCCGTCTGACTAGGACAAACCCTAGGCAGGCGGGGTTTTCCTTTGCCCGCAGGCTATAGACACCAGGGCCTAAGGGGTGTTTGTAGACAAACTGTTGACAGTGCCTTACTGGGTGGCGGAGTGGTTCCCGTATCAGTTGAGCGCCCCACGTTTCCCGCTCCGCCGCCTCTAATGCCACGAGTCGCCAACGGGATCCAGTGGCGGGACAATTTATATGCGTCCCGCCGCGCAGAGCTGAGCGGCGGGGCGTTGCCCGAACCTTGGCATTAAATGCTGCCGATGGAATTGTTGCAAGCAGAATTATTGATTTAGAAATTATTTGGCGGAGAATTGATGTAGGCCCTGGCGCGCTATGGTCCCCCATGACCAGGTCCCTGGATCGGGCGGGCGCTTTCATGCCCTCCTGCGCGCCGGGACCACGGTTTTGCAGGATGACGGAGATGTGGATAAGGCGAACCCTGGCAAGGCACGGCGACGGCGCTGCACGCGGTGTTCGCTGTCCCCCCAGGCAAGGGGCTGAACGAACATGGACTTTTTGCTATTGAAGCGCGTCGCCTGGGTAGCCATCCCCCTGGGTGTTGTCCTGCTGATACCTGCCTTCATCGTCATTGCGCAAGTAGGCATTGCCGACGGGTTGGGGTGGCTGTTCTGGCTAGGGGCGGTGCTCTTTGCCCTGGGAGTGCTGGCGGCTCTGGCGGCCTGGTCGGCGAAGCATAGCTGAGAGGCTGTCAGCTAGGTTCCCCGGACGCCGAATGCGCTGCCGTGACCGCGTAAAGCAGCGTTTGACGACATGCGCGGCTTCCCACACGCGCCATGCCGTCCTGTCCATGCTGTGGGCATGCCTCAGACAACGAACGAACTGATCTGCGAAAAGCTGTGCGCGGTAACCAAGCTTCCGGTGGGCACCAGCGCGGAAACTGTCATGGAGACGTGGCAGCAGCAACTGGACGCCCGCGCCGTGGCGGTGGGCCTGCCCGCCAGCAGTCCGGTCCCGGACGTTGTGGCAGCTGAGCGTAAAGCCAAGGATGCTGCGCGCATGGCAGCAGCCGTACAGGCCAGCGCAGCGGCGGACGCTGCTCTGTTCGGACTCGGCCGGCACGCCGCCTCCGTCGCCGCCCCGACGACGCCGCTGCTGGCTGCTGAAGAAGCATCGGACGTTCTGCTGTTCGGTGCCCAGAGCAGGCACACGCGGAAGCGCCTGGAAGCCACCGAGCAGCACCACGGTCGGCCGCTCCGCGATTGCGTGAAGGACGGCTTGCTGTGACGACGGAACGCTTAGGCCAGGAAGAGGACACCTAAGATGCCCTGATGGGATGCCGCAGGCCCGGCACCGGAAGATGCGGGGCCTGCGTCGCTCCAACCGCGTGGGCCGTCGTCGTTAGTTCTTTGACTTCGCTGGAACCGGGAAATCAACGGACTTGATCATCTCGCCGGTCACGAAGTCCCCGGCTTCCACGCGCACGCGGTCCTCGAACACCTTGACGCGCACACCGGAGGCGTTCGTGCCTTCCAGGCCGGTTTCGTCGTGGTCGCCGTCGGGCAGGTAGGCGTTCTTGATTGCGCCGGTGTTCACCACCGGGAAGCCCTCGGGATTGCCCTCCGTGCGGTACGTGCCCCACCAGTCGTTCAGCGTCAGGCTGGCGTGCGAGTGGCTGGTGAACATGATGATGTTGGAGTACTTCTCGACGACCTTCGTGAAGGATTCCAGGTCATTGAAGTCGTTCTGGTACCAGGCGCTGTGCGTCATGGACACGGTGTTCGGCAGCACCAGGTGGCTGTACAGCAGTACCGGCTTGCCCGGCTTGGCCCAGTGCGCCAGCCGGGAATCGAGCCAGGCGAGCTGCTCGTCGGACATCTTGACGAAGGGCTCCTTGCCGCCGCGGTCCACGTCGCTGTAGTGCTCCGTGTTGATCATGATGTTGGGCACGCCGTTCACGAGCTCTTCGCGCCAGACCTTGTCCTGACCGGTGAACTCCAGGAACGGGTCGATGTAGGCCTCGGAGCCTTCCGGCCCGTACATTTCATGGTTGCCGATGGTGAAGTAGTTGCGGCCGGAGGCATGCGGGGCCTCCTGCATCAGCGCGGAGTATTCGTCGTAGAGCTCCTGCGCGCCGGTGTCCACGAAGTCACCGTTCATGACCAGGGCACCGGCGGGATCCGGCATCGCGTTCAGCTGGCCGATGGCGGATTTGTAGTTCTCCAGGCCGCCCTGGACATCACTGAGGACATGGACGACTGCGGCCGGCCCGCCAGCGGCCGGAGCCGCCGGCTGCGAAACCTGGACGTTGTCGATACCCCAGAACCAGTCATTGTGGCCGTCGCTGTAGGTCCAGGTAAAGACGGCATTCCGGGCGCCTTCGGGGACGTCGACCGTCAGCGCCTCATGGGCGGTATACCTGTCTGCGTCGTAACGCAGCAGCTCGACCGTTGTGCCGCCGTCGAACGCCACGGTTACCGTGGCGTGCTGCGGGGCGGCGCCCTGGCGGTAGTGCGAATCGAAGGACAGGACCACAGAGTCCTGCTTCTGCACATCGATCGCCGGGGACTGCAGCGCGGTGTTCAGGCGGTCCGTGTCATTGAGGCGCTGCTGTTCGCTGTCGACAACGGCCAGCTGGTCGTGTGCGCGGGTGAAGTAATGGCGCTGGTCCGTTCCCGAAGCCCAGGTCCATTCCTGGATATTGGTAAGGGCCCAGCCGGCCCAGCGCTCCTCGCCGGAGCTGAAGCCGGAGTTGGCCACGGTCCAGCCGTCCGGCATTCTGCGGGTGAAATTAACGGGGTTGGGAACTGCATCGAAGTTCTCGCCCCACAGGACGGTTTCGTTCAACTTCGGTCCAGCCGGCTGGGAAGCCGCCGGGGCAGTAAGGGGGCGACGGCGGCCGGCGCGGCTTGGGTGCCGGCCAGGCCGATGGCGGCAACGCCGAGAATGGGGCCAGCGCATAGGCCAGGGCGGCGGACTTCCGCGGAAGACGGGGCAACATGGAGATGGGTCTTTCTCTTGCAATTTACGGGAAAGATCCACCTTTCATCACCCGGGCGAACGGTTGGCAATCGTTGCCAAATATTGCATGAACGTTGCCCCTGAACTGGCTCCGGCGGCGTATTCCCGGTGACGCGCACAGCGAACAGGGTTACGCATCCGGACCCGGATCTGTACCGTGGAACCCATGGCTACCGTAGACATCACAGAGGCTTCCTTTCCGCAGACCATCGAAGACAATGACATCGTGTTCGTCGATTTCTGGGCGGACTGGTGCGGCCCGTGCAAACAGTTCGCGCCGGTTTACGACCAGGTGTCCCAGAGCCACGAGGATGTGGTGTTCGCCAAGGTGGATACCGAGGCGGAGCAGTCGCTCGCGGCAGCGGCCGGCATTACCTCCATCCCCACGCTGATGGCTTTCCGGGAGAAGGTCCTGGTGTTCTCCCAGGCCGGGGCCCTCAACCAAAGCCAGTTCTCCGAGCTCGTCGAGGCGGTCAAGGGGCTGGACATGAAGGAAGTCCACGCCCAGATCGCGGCGCAGCAGGCCGGCGGGCAGCCGGACCAGGACGCACAGGCCTAGTCCGGCCTGCAGCGGTCTCCGGCCGTTCCCTGATTCCTTGAGGAGGCCCCGGAAGGGGCCTCCTTTCGCTGTCTGTCAGCCCCTGTCCCGCTGCGGGGAACTACTCGGTTGCGGGCCACGCCCGCCGCAGCCGCTCGGCGGTCTCTTCCGGCAGCACATCCGCGATGAAGGCGCCCATCGCGGCTTCGGAACCGGCCAGGTACTTGAGCTTGTCGTCGGCCCGGCGCGGGGACGTCAATTGCAGGTGCAGCCGGTATTCGTCCCGGTCCGCATGCTCCGCCGGGGCCTGGTACCAGGCCGCGATATAGGGGGTGGGTGCCGGATACAGGCCGTCGACGGCCTGCAGCAGGCCGTGATAGACGGCCGCGAGCCCGTCCTTCTCCGGCCCGGTCAAGGCGGCCAGATCCGGAACGTGCCGCCGCGGCACCAAATGCACCTCCACAGGCATGCGGGCAGCGAACGGCACATAGGCGACCCAGTGGTCGCTTTCGGCGACCACGCGGCTTCCTGCCGCGAGTTCGGATTGAAGGACGTCGGCGAACAGGTTGTTTCCGGTCCGACGGCGGTGCTCGCGCGCCACCGCCAACTGGGCCTTGATGCGGGGCGCCACGTAGGGATACGCGTAGATCTGTCCGTGCGGATGGTGGAGCGTCACGCCGATCTGGGCACCGCGGTTCTCGAACGGGAAGACCTGGCGGATGCCGGGCAGCGCGGAGAGTTCACGCGTGCGGTGCGCCCAAGCCTCGACGACGGTGCGGACGCGGCCGGGCGCCATGCCGGCCAGCGAAGCGGCGTGGTCCGGTCCGAACACCACTACTTCGCACCGCCCGTAGGCCGGCAGTTGGGCGCCGAGCCGGCCGTCCAGGTGCTGCGCATGCTGTCCGGGGCCCAGGGACGGGAAGCGGTTCTCGAACACGACGACGTCGTAATGGTCCGCGGGGACCTCGGTCGCGCTGGTTCCCGTGCCGGGGCACAGCGGGCATTCGTCCGCCGGCGGCAGATGGGTGCGGTCCTGCCGGTGCGCAGCGAAGGAGACCCATTCGTCCAGGAGCGGATCGTAGCGCAGCTGCGCCGGCCGTGAACGCTCCGGCAGCACGCGTGGGTCCCCGGGAGCATCGAAAGGTTCCGCCCCAGGGGCGGCGCCATCGAAGAAGTACAGCACTTCCCGGCCGTCGGCCAGCGCAGAGCGAACGATGTTCGGGGTCATGGAAGGTCTCCGGGATTTCCGGGAACCGCACGTTCCCGGGCCTGTGGCTGCGGCGGCCGGACTAGCCGCGTTCGAGGATGACAGGTTGGGCCAGCAGGGCGCTCAATGATTCGTCCAGGTCCTGCTTGGCGATGCCCTTGTTGTGCCCGACCAGTGCCTCCTCGGATTCCCAGCGCTCGCTCAGCACGATCTTGTCCTCGGACTCGTGTTCGATCTCGTAGCGCAGGCAGCCGGGTTCCTCGACGACCTGCTCGATCGCGATATCCAGGGCGAGCTTCACGCGGAAGAATTCGCCGTCATTGGGGATGAAGGTGGCGGTCAGGTCAATCGGTTCGCTCATGGATCCACAATATCCTTGCCGCCCGCCGGTCCTTGTGCGGCCCGCCGGGCGGGCCTACCCTTCAGCCATGAACGACGCTGGCAGCGCACGCCGCCCGGAACGGCAGCCCTGGGTGGGACCCCTGGCAGAGTTCGGGGCCGGGGACCTGGCATTGGCGGGCGGCAAGGGTGCCAACCTCGGCGAGCTGGTCCGTGAAGGTTTTCCGGTGCCGCCCGGTTTCGTGATCACCACTGCGGCCTATGAGCATGCGCTCCGGTCTGCGGGGCAGGCGTCAGGGCAGGTACCTGCGGACGAAGGGGCCGCGCAGGCACCCGTGCCCGAAGACCTCCGTGCGGAGATCCTGGCCGCCTACCGCGACCTCGGCGCCGGTCCCGTCGCCGTAAGGTCCTCCGCCACGGCCGAGGACCTCCCAGGCGCCGCCTTCGCCGGCCAGCAGGATACGTTCCTGAATGTTGCCGGCGACGCAGCACTGCTGGCAGCGGTGGCCAAATGCTGGGCCTCGCTCTGGACCGGCCGCGCCGTTGCCTACCGGAGCCGGCTCGGGATCGGCCCCGCCCAGGTGCGGATCGCCGTCGTCGTCCAGGTGATGGTCCCCGCCGACTGGGCGGGCGTGCTGTTCAGCGCAAACCCCGTCAGCGGCAGCCGGGAGGAGATGGTGGTGGATGTCGCCAGAGGACTGGGGGAGGCCGTGGTCTCCGGCAGGGTGACGCCGGACCTGTACGTGCTGGACCGCGCGGGGCGCGTGAAGCGGCAGCATGCCGGCAACCAGGAAGCGGCCGGCCGGGGACAGCACGACGGCGGCCAGGAGCTTTCCGCTGACATGCTGCGGCGGCTGGCGGCGCTCGCCTCCGCGGCGGCCTGGCATTTCGGCTCGCCGCAGGACATCGAATGGGCCTGCGCCGGCGGCCGCCTGTACATCCTGCAGGCGCGGCCGATGACGGCGCTGCCGCCGCCTCTGGTGAAACTGAACCGGCTGCAGCGGCTGGCCGCACCGTTCCTCGTGGAGATGTTCCCGATCCGCCCCTTCCCGCTGGATGTCACGGGCTGGATGGAACACGGCATCCTGGGGATGGTGGGGCGGATGGCCGACAGCTTCGGCGTGCGCTATCCCACCGTTGCAGAGCTGCTGCCGGAGGAGGACGGCGTGGTGGTGCGGCTGATCCCGCCAACGGTACGGCCGGGCCTGAAGGCGCTGGCGCTGCCGTTGCTGTTTACGGTGCGGGCGCGCCGGTTCCACCTTGCCCGGTGGACCGCGGATCCCCGGTTCCGGGACTACGAGGCGTCTGTGGCCCACCAGGCCGGCCGGGACATGCGGCAGCTTGGCTGGCCGGAACTGCGCGCGCTGCCGCGCGGACTCATGGGCGGCATGCGGACGATTGCGGAGCTGCGGATTGCTTACCTGCCTGGTGCGCTGCTGCCGATCGCGCGCCTGCACCTGCGGCTGGCGCTGCTGGGGCTGCACCGCCTCGCCGCGGACCTGGTGGCCGGAGCCCGCACCCGGACCACCGACGCGAACGATGCCCTGGACCGGTTGGCGAGCTTGGTCCGGCGCGACGCCGCCCTAATGTCGGTCTTCGCCCGGCTGGACCAGGCGGAATTGGTGGCGGAGGTGGATTCGACCCCTCAGTTCAGCGGCTTCCGCGGACAGCTGGACGCCTTCCTGGCCGAGTACGGGCACCGCGAGACGGCCACCCCGCTGCTGGCGTCGCAGCCCACCTGGCGGGACGCCCCGGATGTGGTGCTGGGGCTGGTGAAGGTCCTCGCCGGCGGGCAGGCCGCCGGCGCGGAGGCAGGCAGGGCGGACGCTGCCGGCACCGGGGAACGGGCCGCCGACGCCCTGGCCCTGCTGCACGTGCACCCTGCCCTGCGGAAGCCGAAGCGCCTGGCGCGGATGCTCGGCCTGGTCCGCGCGGCGCAGGCCGGTGCCGCCTTCCGTGAAGACACACATTTCTACGGGACCCAGCTGCTGCCGCTGGTCCGCCGGTCCTGCCTGGAGATCGGCCGCCGGCTGCAGGGGGCCGGTGTGCTGGACCGTCCCGAGGACGTCTTCCACCTGCGGCTGGAGGAGCTGGAAGGGATCGACGGCGATCCCGGGCTTGGCGCCGGCGCTGCGGGAGGGCTCGGGGCGGCGCAGGCCGCCGGACTCCGCGCTGCCGTTGCAGCGCGCGCTGTGAAGCGCGCCGGACTGGCCGGGGTGCCCCTGATCAACCCGCACTCGGTCTTTCCGGACCGGGCCGTTGCTGCGGCCGACGCACTGGTCACCGGAACCGGCGCCAGTTCCGGCACGGCAGCCGGCCGGGTCCGGGTGGTCCGCAGTCCCGCGGACTTTGGCACGCTGCGGAGCGGGGAGGTCCTGGTCTGCCCCTACACGAATCCCGCCTGGACGCCGCTGTTCCAGCGGGCCGCCGCCGTCGTGGTCGACGCCGGCGGGCTCGGTTCCCACGCGGCGATCGTGGCCCGGGAATACGGCATTCCGGCGGTGATGGGAACCCGCGATGGCACCGCGGTGCTGAAGGACGGGCAGCAGGTCACGGTGGACGGTTACCGGGGCCGGGTCACGGCACGACCCGGACGCTGACCCACCCCGTCCCATTGTGGTGGGGCTTGTCCTAGTGCCAGCGGTGGTCCTGGGGCGAGAGCCTTGGCCCGAAGGCGGGCTTGCGGAACCCGCTGAGCCCGAGCATGCGCACCACCCGCTGCCGGTGGCCGCGCCAAGGCTCGAGCAGCGCCAGCATGCCGGCGTCGTCCGTCTTCCGGCCGGACAGCGCGTAGCCGACAAACGAGGCCAGATGGAAGTCTCCGACGGACACGGAGTCCGGGTCCCCATGGGTGCGCTGCGCGATTTCGGCCGCGCTCCAGGGTCCGATGCCGGGAACCGACCGCAGCTTTGCCTCCAGCTCCGGCCCGGCGGGCAGCGCCGCCAGCCGCTCCAGCCCGGAGGCCACCGAACAGGCACGCAGGATGGTGGCCGAACGCTTTGGATCCACACCCGCGCGGTGCCATTCCCAGCGGGGGATCCGCCGCCACTGCCCGGGCGTCGGGGCGACCTTAAGGCCGGCCGGTACCGGTCCGCCCGTGCCCGGTGCGGCTGAGCCGTACTTGCCCACCAGGTACCGCCACGAGTGCCGCGCCTCAATGGTGGTGACCTTCTGCTCCAGGACCACCGGAACCAGCGCGTCGAAGATCCGGCCGGTACTGGGCAGCCGGAGCGACGGATGGCGGCGCCGGGCGTCGGTCACCAGGCGAGGGAGCGTGGCCTGGAAGGCAGGTTCGTCGAAACCGGACCAGTCGTCGCGCTCGCCGAGCAGGGCGGGCAGGCCGCTGAGGGCGGCAGCGGCACCCGGGCCCCAGGCGCGGGCCCGCACGGAGCCTGCCGAAACCTCGGTGAGATGCAGTGTGACCGGGCCGGCCGGCGTCGTAAACGCCAGCCACACGCCGTCGTTCCCGATGCGCGCGGTGGGGTCCTGCCTGCCGCGCGGGATGATGCCCAGGGTGGCGGCGAGACTGTACGGCTTGTCCGTCCGCCAGACGGTTTCGCGCGGCGCCTCGGCAGTGCTGCGGACGGCGGCGGTGATGGACATGCGATCCATGATGTCACGCGGCGGGGACGGAATCTTTCGAAGGGTGACGGCGGCGGCACCCATCTTTGCTCCGCTTCCGGCCAGCGATTAGCTTTGTACCTATGAAATACGCCAATTCCGTCCTGGACCTCATCGGCAACACCCCTTTGGTGAAGCTCAACAACGTAACCGAAGGCATCAAAGCCACCGTCCTGGCGAAAGTGGAGTACTTCAATCCCGGCGGCTCGATCAAGGACCGCATCGCGGTGAAGATGATCGAGGAAGCGGAAAAGAACGGCACGCTCAAGCCCGGCGGAACCATCGTTGAACCGACCAGCGGCAACACCGGCGTGGGCCTGGCCCTGGTGGCCCAGCAGAAGGGCTACAAGAGCATCTTCGTCACCCCCGACAAGGTGGGACAGGAAAAGCGCGACGTACTGCGCGCGTACGGCGCCGAAGTGGTCGTGACGCCCACCGCCGTCGCACCGGATAGCCCCGAGTCCTATTACGGCGTCTCCGACCGGCTGGTGCGCGAGATTCCGGGCGCCTACAAGCCGGACCAGTTCTCCAACCCGGCCGCCCCGCAGAGCCATTACGAAACCACCGGACCGGAGATCTGGCGGGATACCGACGGCAAGGTCACGCATGTGGTGATCGGCGCAGGAACCGGCGGCACGATCACCGGCACCGGACGCTACCTTAAGGACGTCTCCGCGGACCGTGCCTCCGGCCGGGTGAAGATCATCGGAGCCGACCCGGAAGGGTCCGTGTACTCCGGCGGAACCGGACGCCCGTACTTCGTCGAGGGCGTGGGCGAGGATATGTGGCCCGGCAACTATGACAAGTCGGTACCGGATGAGGTCATCGCCGTCAACGACGCCGAGTCGTTCGCCATGACGCGCCGGCTGGCCCTGGAGGAGGGCCTGCTGGTCGGCGGCTCCTCCGGTATGGCCGTGGTGGCCGCGCTGCGGGTGGCCGAAAAGCTCACCGAGGACGACGTCGTCGTGGTGGTGCTGCCGGACAGCGGCCGCGGCTACCTGGCCAAGATCTTCAATGACGACTGGATGAAGTCCTACGGCTTCCTCGAGGACGGGGAGGAGACCACGGTCGGCGACGTACTGCGCTCCAAAACCGGCAGCCTGCCCGACCTGGTCCACACGCACCCCAACGAGACGGTGCGCGACGTCATCGAAATCATGAACACGTACGGCGTGGACCACATCCCCGTGCTCTCGCAGGAGCCGCCCGTGGTGATGGGCGAGGTCCTGGGATCCGTGGACGAACGCTCCCTGACGTCCAAGCTGTTCCGCGGCGAAGCCAAGCTGACGGACCGGGTCAGCCTGCACATGGGGGAGAAGATGCCAGTCATCGGTTCCCTCGAGTCGCTGTCCAGCGCCCGCAAGAAACTGCAGGACGTCGACGCCCTGATGGTCACCTTCGTAGGCGGGCCGATCGGCGTGCTGACGCGCCACGACCTGCTCTTCTACCTGAACAAGTAGCTGCCCGACCAACCTCAGGCACCGGCTTCCCCAACCAGCGAAAGGTCCACCGTGAGCACCTCCGAAAACCAGGGCTTCAACACCCGCGCCGTCCATGCCGGCCAGGACTTCGATCCGACCACCGGCGCCGTCGTCCCGCCGATCTACCAGTCCTCCACCTTTGCCCAGGACGGCATCGGCGGACTGCGCAACGGCTACGAATACGGCCGCGGCGGCAATCCCACCCGCGACGCGCTCCAGGTGCAGCTGGCCGCGTTGGAGGGCGGCCGGCATGCCTTCAGCTTCGCCTCCGGCCTGGCCGCGGAGGATTCGCTGATCCGCGCGCTGCTGCAGCCGGGGGACCACATCGTGTTGGGCAATGACGCCTACGGCGGAACCTACCGGCTGATCAGCCGCGTGCTGGGGCCGTGGAACATCGGGCACACCGTCGTCGACATGGCGGACCTGGACAAGGTGGCGTCCGCCGTCGCCGCCGCGAAGGCCCGGTTCCTGTGGGTGGAGACCCCCTCCAACCCGATGATGAAGATCACCGATATCGCCGCGCTGGCCAAGGTGGCGCACGACGCCGGTGCCCTCCTGGTCGTCGACAACACCTTCGCATCGCCTTACCTGCAGACCCCGCTGGCGCTCGGCGCGGATGTCGTGGTCCATTCCACGACCAAGTACATCGGCGGCCATTCCGACGTGATCGGCGGCGCGGTGGTCCTCAACGACGACGCGCTGGCGGAGAAGGTCGGCTTCGTGCAGTTCGCGGTTGGCGCGGTGTCCGCTCCCATGGACGCGTTCCTGACCACCCGCGGGCTGAAGACCCTGGGCGTGCGCATGGAGCGCCACACGGCCAACGCCCAGGCGGTGGCGGAATGGCTGTCCGGCCGGGACGAAGTGGAGGCCGTGTACTACCCGGGTCTGCCGGACCACCCCGGCCACGAGCTGGCAAAGAAGCAGATGCGCGGCTTCGGCGGCATGGTTTCCGTGTCCTTCAAGGGCGGGGAAGCCGCGGCCCGCAAGGTGGCCGAGTCCACGCGGGTGTTCACGCTGGCCGAGTCGCTGGGCGGCATCGAGTCGCTGATGAACTACCCCTCGGAGATGACGCACGCTTCCGTCAAGGGCACTGAACTGGCCGTGCCGGAGAACCTGGTCCGGCTGTCCGTGGGCATCGAGGACCTCGAGGACCTGCTGGCGGACCTGGAGCAGGCGCTGGGCCAACTGCCTGGCTGAGCCTGGCTGGCCCGCGGGTGCAGACGTGGGTGAACCACTCTGCTCAACTTCTCCATGCAAAACCGGCGTGTCCTGTGGGACGTGCCGGTTTTGTTATGTCCTGAAAGCCAGAACCTGAGTAGTCTGGGCAGGGACTGGGCGCAGAACATGGGCGCTGAACACCGGCTCAGCGCCGGGCCTTGGGGCGGGCGGGCTTGAAGTAGCGGTTGCTCGCCGGCAGCCACAGCAGGATGACCCCGGCAAGGATAATGACGCCGGCGATCACCATGACCGGCAGGCCGCGGATGAACAGGATGGCGGCGATCATAAGTCCGGTGGTCGTCACGGTTTTCCGCGCGGCATTGCGGCCGCGGCGCAGCTGGAAGGCGTAGATGGCGCTGGAGGCGCCCAGCACCAGGAGGACGCAGGCAAGGACGAACAGACCCAGCCGCTCCGACTCCTGCGCCAGCCCGGTCAGGAATGATGTCACCATACCGATGGCCGCGAGACTGGCCAGGATGAGCCAAGTCCAGAAGGAGAGCATGACGGTCAGCGGTGCAGTCTGCATAGGGGCCTTTCCTTGCGGTTCCTGAGTCCAAGATACCGGTCCGGGGCCGGCCTCCCGCAGGTGGCAGGATGGTAGACATGATTTCGGGTACCCTGCTTGCCGTCTGCCGCGTCCACGCCCTGCTCTCCGATTCCGGGCCGACAGGCGTCACCGCCATCGACAAGCGTCCGGTTGACGGCCCGGTCAAGGTCCGCAGGTTGGGCCTCTACGCGGACATCCAGGCGGACCGGCAGCACCATGGCGGCGAGGACCAGGCGATCTACGCCTATGCGCAGGAGGAGGCTGAGGTCTGGGCGCGCGAATTGGGGCGCGCTGTTCCGGCCGGCCTTTTCGGCGAGAATTTCCGTACCCAGGGCATCGCCACCACGGAGGCCGTGATCGGCGAGCAGTGGCGGATCGGCGACGGTGTGCTCCTGGAGGTCACCGGTCCGAGGATTCCATGCGCCACCTTCGCACGGCGCATGGGGGAGCCGCAGTGGGTCAGGCGGTTCACGGAGAAGGGGATGGTGGGAACCTACCTGCGCGTGCTGGCTCCGGGAACGGTCCGGGCGGGGGACAGGATCGACGTCGTCCATCGCCCAGACCATGGCGTCACCGTTGGCCGGTGGTTCCGTCAGACGGATTCCGACGACGCCGCACGCCTGCTCGCTGCCGACGCCGCCGGTTCCATCAGGCTGGCCGCAGCCATGCAGGCAGCGATCGGGAAGCGACTGCGGCGCAGCGTACGCTGACGGTCAGAGCCCGGCGGCCGCTGCCGTTGCCGCCAGCGCAGCCTGCGCTTCCTCTGTGGAGTACAGCGGAGCGCCGGGTTCATTCAGCGTGAACTGGTACAGGTCCTGTCCCCGCCGCACCGTCAGTTCATAGGACCGGTAGCCGGTTTCCGGAATCACGATCGTTTCAAAGACCGTTTCCTGTCCGATTCCGGGAATCCGCGCCAGCAGCGGCGGCATCTCCACAGCCAAGCGGTCACTGAAGGCAGCCATATCGGCGAACCGGGTGACGGTCACGGTCAGGCCGCCGGGGCCGGAGGCGTCGAACGCGTACCCGCAGCTCGTGGACTGGCGCCCACCGTCGGCAGGCACCGGAACCTGGTACGCGACCCCGTCCTGGAGTGCAGCAGCCGGGTCGCCGAGCAGGACCGACAACGTGCCGCGGTCCACCAGTCCACAGGCAGCCGGCGGCGTGGCCGGCTGTGCCGGCGGCGTCACCGGCGCAGCCGGGGAGTCGTCCACGACAGGACCGGACACGTCGCCGCCAGGAACCGGCTGAACCGGAACCGGCTGAACCGGAGCGGGCTGTCCGGGACCGGACTGGACCGGCGCCGGCAGTGCGGGCGGCACAGGGCCGGAAGCGACGGGTGATCCCGGTCCGGCTGCGCCGGGATTCGTCGCTCCCGGGTTCGCTGTTCCCGGGTCGGCGGCGCCGGAGCGGGCTGCACTGGACCGGGCTGGACCGGTTTGGCCGGCCGAACCTGGCCGTGCGGGATCCTGGCGGCCGGGCTGCTCCGGGCCGGACGGAGCGCTGGCCTGGACCGGTCCCGCCTTGCCCGGCTCTGTGGCGGGCCCTATGGGCCCAGCCTGGACCGGACCGGGCAGCACCGGACCCGTCTGGCGCGCAGACCCGGCTACCGGCGTCGAGCCATCGGGAATGTCGGAAAGATCCGGAACCCGGATGGTCAACTCGTCCCCGTCCCGCGCATCGGGCCGGTCCATCTCGGGCAAGGGGCCCTCAGCAAGGGTCCCGTCCGCCTGCAGCGTGATATGCGGCGGCAGGACGACCTGCTGCGGTGACCCGGAACCGGACCTGTCGGCAGGTACGGGCGGCTGCTGCGCCTGCGGTGATGGGCTGACACCGAAACCGGTCCCCCCGGCGGCGGTATCCAGTGCAGGCAGCGCGCTGCAGCCAGCCAGTACGGCCAGAGAAAAAACTCCGGCAGCAGTTGGTCCCCAGAAAGTGCGAAGTGAAGTTGTCATATCAATGCCGTCATATCCATGTCGTTGTCCGGCAGTTCCCCAGGCTCAAATCGTCCCACTGCCCAAGAGACTTCCACCAGCCCAGATTTGGGGGTATTGCTGTTCCGTGTGCCGAACTTCACCCGCCCGAAGCGCCGGTGCGGCGCCGGTGCTCCGGTCCATGCCGTACACTGGATGTATCCCCCACTCCGGAATTCCCTGAATTTCATGCCCGGATACCGGCTGCCGCCGGAAACCGGGCGAGATCTGTTGTGTTGGGGCTCGCCGATTGAGCGAGCAGTTTCATACGGGAGCGCCGGTTAGAAGAAAACGTCACACGTGACCGCCGAGATGGCGCACAGACCAGTTGTGATGCGAAGTCCTGCCGCGGGATTGAAACAGTGCCGGACTTCTTCGTGTAGCGCGGCACAGATGCCGCCCGGCCCCTATGAATGAGGTATTTTTCCATGCCCGAAACCTTCGCCCCCACCACCCAGGACATCATCGAAGACACCGCTTCCGTGCAGACACCGGAAGAGGGCAACGACACGCTGTTCACCGATTTCGGCCTTGACAGCCGCGTACTCGCTGCGCTGACGGACGTCGGCTACGAAAAGCCCTCGCCCATCCAGGCCGCCACCATCCCGGTCCTGCTGGAGGGCCGCGACGTCGTCGGACTCGCCCAGACGGGCACCGGCAAGACCGCAGCCTTCGCCATTCCGGCGCTCTCCCGCATGGCGGAACTGCCGCCGTCGAAGGCAACCCAGATCCTGGTCCTCGCACCCACCCGCGAGCTGGCCCTGCAGGTTGCCGAGGCTTTCTCCTCCTACGCCGCGCATATGGACGGTTTCTCCGTGCTGCCCGTCTACGGCGGCTCGGCCTACGGCCCCCAGCTGGCCGGCCTGCGCCGCGGCGCCCAGGTCGTCGTCGGCACCCCCGGCCGCGTGA
This sequence comes from Arthrobacter sp. B0427-1-12, assembly GCF_059092905.1. Classification (NCBI taxonomy): domain Bacteria; kingdom Bacillati; phylum Actinomycetota; class Actinomycetes; order Micrococcales; family Micrococcaceae; genus Arthrobacter; species Arthrobacter sp. B0427-1-12. The sequence goes on from NZ_JBNHIC010000001.1 coordinate 422,867, forward strand.
TCGACCACATCGAGAAGGGCTCGCTGGACCTGTCCGAACTCCAGTACCTGGTGCTGGACGAGGCGGACGAGATGCTGCGCATGGGCTTCGCCGAGGACGTCGAGCGGATCCTTTCCGAAACGCCGGAGAAGAAGCAGGTTGCCCTGTTCTCGGCGACCATGCCCGGCTCCATCCGCCGGATCGCCAAGCAGTACCTGAACAACCCGGCGGAAATCTCGGTCAAGTCCAAGACCTCCACGGGCAGCAACATCAAGCAGCGCTACGTTCAGGTCATGGGCCCGCACAAGCTGGATGCGATGACCCGGATCCTGGAGACGGAAGAGTTCGACGGCGTCATCGCCTTCGTCCGCACCAAGATGGCCACCGAGGAACTCGCTGACAAGCTGAAGGCGCGCGGCTTCACCGCCGCCGCCATCAACGGCGACATCCCGCAGCAGCAGCGCGAACGCACCGTAGAGGCCCTGCGCGAAGGCAACATCGACATCCTTGTCGCCACCGACGTGGCCGCCCGCGGCCTTGACGTGGAGCGCATCAGCCATGTCATCAACTACGACATCCCGCACGACACCGAGTCCTATGTGCACCGCATTGGACGCACGGGCCGTGCCGGCCGCACCGGCGACGCCATCCTGTTCATGACGCCCCGCGAGAAGTACCTGCTGCGCGCCATCGAGAAGGCCACGCGCCAGAGCGTCGAACTGATGCACCTGCCGTCCGTGGAGGTGGTGAACAACAACCGCCTGGCGAAGTTCGCGGAAAAGATCACCGAAACGATCGAATCCGAGGACCTGGCGGTCTTCCGCAACCTGGTGGAAAAGTACGAGGCGGACCACGACGTGACCGCCACGGAAATCGCCGCTGCCTTGGCCGTGATGGCACAGGGCGGGCGTCCGCTGCTGATGGAGGAACTGCCGCAGCCCCCGGCGAAGCAGGCCCGCGCCGGACGCGACGGCTTTGCTTCCCGCGGTCCATCCCGCACGCTGACCGAGGGCAACGCCACCTACCGGATCGCCGTCGGACGCCGCCACCGCGTCATGCCCGGCTCCATTGTCGGCGCCATCGCCAATGAGGGCGGACTGTCCTCCGCCCAGATCGGCGGCATCGATATCCGCGCGGACCACAGCCTGGTCGAGCTTCCGGCGAATCTGAGCCAGGAGCAACTGCGCGCTCTGTCCCGCACCCGGATCGGCGGGGAGCTGATCCATCTGGAACTGGACTCCGGCCGCAAGCCGCGCAGTGAAGGCGGGCGCTCCGGGGGCGACCGTTCATTCGGGGACCGCGGTTTCCGGAAGGATTTCAAGCGGCACGACGGCGAGCGCAGCTTCGGCGAGCGCTCCGACCGCCCGTCCGGTGACCGCGGCGAGCGTCCGTTCCGGAAGAAGTTCGACGGCGCCAGGTCCGAGTCGAAGACCGGCGGCTACGGGGCGCGCAAGCCCCGTCACGGCTCGGAGAGCGGCCAGCGCGACTTCAGCCGCAAGGCGAAGTGGTAGCAGCGCCGCGGTGGGCTGCGGCAGCCGCCGCAGCC